>JAFYQB010000117.1 GCA_017547285.1 Clostridia bacterium | reverse complement strand
GGAGGTGAGCGGGTGCCCAGTGGGCACAACGGCGTAGCCGTTAGCAAACCGGAGGAGTCAACCGAAACGAGCAGACGTTACGGCAGTAACGTCTGCGACGATTGAGGTTGCGGGTCTGCGGCCCTCCGACGCCTCCTAATGAGTTTATCGACAAGCTGACAGCCGTGACACAAAGCGTGTCACGGCTGTTGCTGTTTACATGAAGTCGGAAAGGCTTCGGCGAATCGTTCCGCTGGCGGAGGCGACTGTTTCGGCCATCAGCATGGAATCAACCACTGCTTCTTCGGTTGCTTCAGCCATCGCGCGGAATACAATGTCAATGTAATCTTCATGCAAAACGCTCATGGGAAGCAGCGCTTGTTTGGAAGCAAACGGCACGCGGTTGGCGGTGGTAAAGCCGAGGAACACCTCGCCGCTTCCATGGCCTGTGAAGGATCCCAAACGGGCAAGACCAACGGCGGCCCGGCGGATAATCCGACGGATCTGGCGGTCGTTCAGCGGCAGGTCGGTTGCCATTATGATAATGCAGGAGCCTTTGTCCGGCAGTGATTCCGCCATTTGCTGCTGAATGTGTCTGCCGATGTTTTCGCCCTGAATAGTCAGATCTGCCAGACGGCCATGGTTGGTTAAAGCCAGCACACCAAGCGTATAGGTCTGGCCGTCCATTTCCATCAGGCGTGATGCGCTGCCGATGCCGCCCTTCAGCCCGTGGCAGGTCATACCGCGCCCCGCACCCACTGCGCCCAGCGCAAAATCGGAGGATGCAGTCAGAATGGCGTTGCGGACATGCTCGGTCTGTACAGCGCGGTGAGAGATATCGTTAAGAGAAGCATCATTGCATTCGCACACGATGGGGTTGACGCTGCGCAAAGGGACGCCGTCCTGTTCGCAGCATTCGATCATATAGCCGACCATAGCATCGTGAACAAGACCGACGTTGAGTGTATTTGTCAGGGCGATCGGCGTTTCGATCGTACCGAGTTCGTCCAGCTGCATCAGACCGGCGGTTTTGCCAAAACCGTTCAGCACGTGGCCTGCTGCTGTCAGCTTGCCAGTAAAAGGATTATCCTGACAAGGCATGATAACGGTCACGCCGGTGTTGTGCTTTCCTTCAGCGATCGTAACATGACCGACCGTGACACCGGGTACATCTGTAATCAGGTTGCGGCGGCCTGCTGGCAGTTCTCCGATGATGATTCCGCGTTCTCTGGATCTTTTCATTTTCAATCATCCTCCGTGGAATCAATGTATCACAGCCTTCCGCTGGTGACAAGCATAAAATACGTTTGGGCTGGACTTTTCAATCATCCAACGGTATAATTTTATTGTATGCGCATTTGCGCTTTGACCGAGTACACAAAAGGAGTTGTTCTTATGGCACGTTTTGATCAGCGTCTCAATAATCAGCCCCGTCCCTGCAATATCATCACCAATTTTATGGAAACTGCGGATGGAAGCTGTCTGATTTCCACCGGTAAAACCCGTGTTATCTGTACCGCCAGCGTAGAGGAAGGTGTTCCTCCGTTCCTCCGCAACACCGGCCGCGGCTGGGTAACGGCAGAATATGCCATGCTGCCTGCCTCCACCGGCCGGCGCAAACAGCGCGACGGCATTAAGAAGGACGGCCGCAGCGTGGAAATTCAGCGTCTGATTGGCCGTTCTCTGCGTCAGGCAGTGGATATGACAAAACTGGGCGAGCGTACCATCACGCTTGACTGCGATGTGCTGCAGGCGGACGGCGGTACCCGCACCGCTTCCATCACGGGCGCATACGTAGCGTTGGTACTGGCTGTGAACAAGCTGATGCAGAACGGTCTGATTGATGAAAATCCCATTATCGGTCAGGTGGCTGCCATCAGCGCGGGCATCGTGGACGATCAGCCCATGCTGGATCTGTGTTATATTGAAGACAGCAATGCTCAGACAGATATGAACCTGGTCATGAATCAGCGTGGCGAGTTTATTGAACTGCAGGGTACGGGCGAGGGCCGCGCTTTTACCAATCTGGAACTGAACAGTATTCTCGATATGGGCCGTGCAGGTGTGCGCAGCCTGATGCGCGCCCAGCGCGAGGCGCTCAAGGGCCAGGGCGACTGTCTGCTGCCGGCCAAGCGCATTGTGGTAGCCACCGGCAACGCCCATAAACTCAGGGAACTGGGCGATATTTTCGGCGGTATGGTGGAACTGGTGAGCATGAAGGAAGCCGGTTTCAATGGTGATATTGTGGAAGACGGTGATACTTTCGAGGCCAATTCTGCTATCAAGGCGGAGGCTGTTTCGCGTTTCACCGGCTTGCCTGCGCTTGCGGATGACAGCGGTCTGAGCGTGGATGCGCTGGGCGGCGCACCCGGCGTGTACAGCGCACGTTATGCTGGCGAACACGGCGACGATAACGCCAATAACGATCTGCTTTTGAAGAATATGAGCGGCGTAGAAGATCGCACCTGCCGCTTTGTATGCGCCATGGCGCTGGCGCTTCCTGGCGAGGAAACCCGCGTGGTGCGCGGCGAATGCGTAGGTGAACTGATCCACGAACGGAATGGGCAGGGCGGATTCGGCTATGATCCGTTGTTCAAGCATCCGTCCGGCAAGACTTTTGCCGAGATGACCGAAAAAGAAAAGAACGCCGTCAGCCACCGTGCGGTAGCCAGTGTGAAAATGCGCGAGATTATCGCTGAGGTAATGTGATGGCCAAACGGATCGTTGCAGTATCCGACTCGCACGGTGATGAAAACAGTCTGCGCGAAGCCTTTGAGCAGGCGGCAAGACATGGCAAAATTGACATTGCTGTATTTCTTGGGGATGGCATAAGGGATTTTGACAATGTCAGAACACTGCGCTTTATGCAGGACACAGTCTGTTATGCCGTGAAAGGCAACAATGACTGGTCGTCGTTTGAAGAAAACGAAATCCTGTTTACGGTAAACGGCGCTCGCTTTTTTGCCTGTCATGGTCATACACGGCACGTCAAGTATGGTTTGGAGCGCCTCTGGTTTGCAGCACGCGAACGCGGAGCGTCTGTAGCTTTGTACGGGCACACTCACTGTGAACACATTGAACTGGAACATGATATGCACCTTATCAACCCCGGCGCGGTCTGCGAACGTTCCAAACGGCGTTCCGCGTATGTGGAAATACTGGTTGAAGACAGCGGCTTTGTAGTGCCGCAACTGGTCAATTGGGAAAAGTGAATGGAAAAGGAGCGTTTTCGGACGCTCCTTTCAGGCCGTCGAAAAAGCTCGCCTTCGGCGATCTTTTCCGACGAAGGATGCACCGTTTGCCTACTCGCCTGACGGCTCGCCGGGCGGCAAACGGTGTAAGGAAAGCCTTGCTGCGCAAGGCTTCCGAAGCTGACGCGCATGTCGTCAGCTTCGGAACAAGAGTCGGAGGGCTGCGGCCCTCCGACGCCTCCTGATGGGGTTTATCGGCAAACTGAAAGGAGCGTTTTCGGACGCTCTTTTTTTGTACAAAAAGTGAACAAATTTTGAACGAATCATGGCCAAACTCTTGCCAAAATACATGCTTTGGATGTACTATATACTGGATAAAGTACGAAATGCGGGTGATTTGGATGAACGAAAGCGTAAGACATCAGAAAATATACCGGTTTTTATATCACCTGATCAAATATCCGGTGCATGCCATTTTCGGCTATACCTGTGAGGCGGAAGCGCTGGAAGAACCCACGCTGATCGTTTCCAACCACGTGACGGATGTGGATTTTTTCTTTGTTGCTCTCGGCTTGAAGGGCAGCCATACCTATTATGTGGCCAGCGAGCATATCTTCCGTCTGGGATGGATCAGCAAGGTGATCCACTGGCTGGTTGCGCCCATTGCACGCCGCAAAGGTACCACAGCTATGGATACAGCTATGACCATGATGCGCAAACTGCGTGCGGGTCACTCTGTGTGTGTGTTTGGCGAGGGAGAAAGCACCTGGAACGGTCAGTCTATCCCGATTTATCCAGCCACAGCTACCCTGGCTCGTGTGAGCGGCAAACCCCTCAAAACGTTTCGCATTGAGGGCGGCCATCTGACCATGCCGAGATGGGGTAAGGGCATCCGCAGGGGCAAAATCCACGGCCATGTGGTGAATACCTATTCGCCCGAGCAGCTCAAAGCCATGACTGCGGACGAGATCAACGAGGCCATCAACCGCGATATCTATGAGGATGCATGGGAACGCCAGAAAAAGCAGCCTGTTCGCTACCGCAGCCGCAAGCGTGCGGAAGCCATTGAAACCGCGCTGTTCCTGTGCCCGAAGTGCAAACGGATTGGAACCATCCACGGCAAACGGCATCAGGTGCTGTGCGATTGCGGGTTTAAGGTGGATATGACCGAATATGGTACTTTTGAGCCTGCTGAACCGTTTGAAAATATCGCCCAGTGGGACAAATGGCAGATGGAATGCCTGAAAAACTGTGATTTTGCGCCAGACAGCAAGCTGCTGGATGCGGAAATGACGTTGTACAGACTATCCGAGGAAAAGGGCAAGGAACAGCTGGCCAAGGGCACGCTGCTGCTGAACGGAGACAAGCTTTGTCTTGATGCGTATTCATTTGAACTGACAAAGATCAGCAATCTGGCTTTGATCCAGAAGCGCGTGATTGTTTTGACCTGCGAAGACAAATATTATGAAATTCGTGCAGAAAAACCGCGCTGTCTGCGTAAATATCTGGCTGCGTGGCGTAACCATCAGGAATCGCTTACGGAAGGAGCTTGATGTATGGATTATTCAGCTGCCAATGCAGGACTCTGGAATTTGATTATTGAGTTGGGCTGTATTGCTTTTGCTATTTGGGGCGCTAATGCACTCCGCCGGAAAGTACCATTCATGCGCAAGATGCTTTTGCCGGTATCTGTGATGGCGGGTTTTATTCTGCTGATCCTGAAAACAATTGGCGTTTACAATCCTGCAATGGAAACCATGGAAATGCTGGTATATCACTGCATTGCGCTTGGCTTTATCGCTATGTCGCTGCGCACGGCAGTACCTGAAACAGACAAAGAAGCCAAGGCCATTGGCTTTAAAAGCGGTGCCTTGATTGTTGGTACGTATCTGATTCAGGCGATGGTCGGCCTGGTGATTACGCTGGTGCTGGCATACACCATAATGCCGGATCTGTTTAAAGCGGCAGGCTTGCTGTTGCCCATGGGTTTCGGACAGGGACCCGGACAGGCCAACAATATTGGCGGTTCCTATGAGAGCTTGGGATTTGCCGGCGGACGCAGCTTTGGTCTGAGCATCGCGGCTGCGGGCTATGTATGCGCCTGCACACTGGGTGTTTTGATTCTGAACCGCTGGAAGAAACGCGGCCTGTTGAGAAACAGTACCAAAGAAGATTTTGATGAAACCAAGATTCCCGGTTTCTTTCAGGACAGCAACGAAATTCCGGTTGCGGATTCCATCGACAAATTCTCCATGCAGGCGGTTATGGTGTTGATTGTGTATCTTGCCACTTACCTGACTACCTGGGGTCTGACAAGCGCGATTACAGCCATTTCGCCCGCCCTTGCCAATCTGCTGAACTCGCTGCTGTGGGGGTTCAATTTCATCATTGGCTCTGTGCTGGCAATGGTGGTTCGCCTGTCGCTTGCCAAGGGCCAGAAAATCGGCCTGATTACCCGCCAGTATCAGAACAATTATCTGCTTAACCGAATTTCGGGCTTCTTCTTTGATTTGATGATCGTGGCGGGTATTGCGTCCATTGACCTTGGCGATATCAGCGGTCTTCTTCTGCCGTTTGCTCTGATGGCTGTAGGCGGCGCAGTCTTTACCTGGCTTTACCTGGTTATGGTATGCAAGCGCGTTTATGGAGGTTACTACCGTGAAGGCCTGATTTCCATGTACGGTATGCTGACCGGCACCATTGGTTCCGGCGTTCTGCTGCTGCGTGAAATCGACCCTGATCTGCATACACCTGCAGCCAACAATCTGGTGGTTGGTTCCAGCTACGCAATCGTTTTGGGTGCGCCGCTGCTGGTGTTTGTAAGCCTTGCTGCCAAGAACACGCAGATGTGTATTCTTACATTGATTCTTGCTTCGCTTTATTTTGCGTCTCTTACCTTTGTGCTGCTGCGTAAAACGAAGTAAATGCTAAATAGCCTATCAAAAAGATGCTTCATTCAGAAGCATCTTTTTTGATTCCTTCATATTGGGGTGCCGGTAATATCGATAAAAAACTTTGGGATGCCATGAATTGCATCGTCTGAAATCTTGACACGAAGGTCAGGGACTGTATAATAGGGAATAGCGTTTTGAAACGCCTGGCAAATGGAAGGGAGGAAGAGAACGTATGCTGAGAGAAAGAATGCTTCAGGTGGACTGGTGCGAAATGACCATGAGCATGATGCGTGAAAAGCAGTTTGAAGCATGCGAACGCCGGCTTTTTGCCTATCCTTCCGTAGGTTTGTTTTCCGAAGAAGCAACAGAACTGGATGCCATGCGCCTGCTTTCCGGATCTTTTGAGCAGAATGGAGAATATAAACTGATTTCCCTTCACGAACTTCGTGAAAGGGTAATGGTTCGTTTGCCGCTGGAAGCCTTGTATATCAGCATGGGTGAAATGCAGCTTCTGGAAAGACTGCTGATGAATAACGGCGAGATCGTGCTTGGCGACTGGGATGATATTGGAGCTGCAGAAGCGCTTGTGCGCCGTCTGTGGTGCAGTTTCTGCGCCAACGGCGAAGAATGGACGCTTAAACTGCCTGTTTCTCTTCACGAACCATTGAAGCTGACGATCCATATGCCGGAAGCAGTTGCAGCGCGGGAGCGGGTTTTCCGTTTTGATGCAACCATTCACGGTTTGCTGTATATTGCCGGCCTGCTTCATTCTGCACAGCCTGTTGATGTGTTTGTGCGTGAAGTGATGCGGCGCGATGATCAGCTGGCGCTTGAGGTAGCCCGTCGGTATCTGCAGTCATCGTTTGAATATATTTCAGACGCAAACGGAGATTTGATCCTGTTGCATCCCGGATTGGCTGATCCGTATCGCATGTTCCGTATGCAGCCGGTGGAAGGCATTTTCACGCTTGAACTTTCTCAGGAATTGATTGCTGGCGGCATGAATGGAATGCTGCCGGAAGAAATCCCCCTTCATGAAACCCTTTGCGGTGTGCTGCGCGGCGCGCTGCGTCCGGAATTTGATTTGGGCGAGGCGGCGGAGGACCTGCGGATGCTGGCCAAACAGGGCGTATCGCTGCATGAAATGGAAGAAGTGATGGCTTCTATGCTGAGCGTGCTTCCTACACAGGCTATGAAAGAAGCGCTGAAAATGCTCTACCAGTGTACACCGCACTGGATGGGGATGAAAACGGCGTTGGTACAATAATATGGAAATGCATTCTTTTGTGATTTCCGTGAATGCGGAAAAGTCTCGCCTGTTTGCACTGGCGAAGCGGATGCTTCCGGAAGTGCCAGAATATGTATTGCGCGAAGCGTTTCAGAAACGCGACGTCAAAGTGAATGGGCAGCGTGTTGGTCTGGATGCTCACGTCGTACCAGGGGCTGAAGTCAAAATCTATACACGTGATTTGAAACCGAAGCAGCCGCTGGTACGGATCATCCATGAGGATGAAAATGTACTGATCGTGTTCAAACCGGCTGGTATCAGCTGCGAAGCAGATGCGAAGGGCGGTAAAAATCTTACGCAGATTCTGCTGGATCAAAAGCCGGAACTGAGCCATGAACCGCTGCTTTGCCACCGCCTGGATAATCCGACAGAGGGCTTGATCATTCTGGCCAAAACAGAACAGGCACAGGCAAGTTTGCAGGATGCTTTCAGGGAACGAAAAATCCACAAAGAATATACTTGTGTGGTTCTCGGTACGCCATCACCTGCTCATGCAGTGCTCAAACATCATTTGCTGAAAGACGCCAAAAGAGCCCGGGTGCGCGTAACGCCGCATGAGAGCAGTGAAACGAAACCGATCATAACAGAATATTTTGTGATCGAAAAAGGGGAATGTTCCCGCCTTAAGGTTGTCCTCCATACGGGCCGCACCCACCAGATACGCGCACATATGGCGTTTGCAGGGCATCCGCTGCTGGGAGATGACCAGTATGGAAACAGAGATGCAAACCGCTATTATAAAGCCAAAAGGCTGATGCTTTGCTCCAGCCGACTGACATTTGAGATGGACGGTTTTCTGAACTATCTGAATGAAATGACGTTCGCCTGCAAACCTACTTTTTGAAAATGAAAAACTCCGAAAGAGAAAGTTCTCTTTCGGAGTTTTTTTACCATCCGGCTCCTTGAAACGCGTTTGGAATATGTTCTATGCAACTTTCCCCTGAAAGGGATACAACATCAAAACGCATCAACCGGCTGGCATGCTGCGGATGCTCGTTAAGATACCAAAGCGCAGTCTGGATTATACGCCGTTGTTTGGCCGGCGTAACGGCTGCCTGAGCGGAAACCAGTGTGCCGTGGTGCCTGAACTTTACTTCTACAAATACCAGAACATCATGATCCAGCATGATCAGATCAATTTCGCCATAGGGTGAATGATAGCGGTGTGCAATGCATTGCAAACCGAGCGTTGACAAATGCTGTTCTGCGAGAGATTCGCCAAGAAGACCCTTTGAATGGACGCTTTTTGGAATATCAGGCATTGAAGAAGGTTTCGTACAGCGGGAAACGCTGCATCATTTCAACTACATCGGCCTTTACGCTTTCGCATACAGCCTCGCCGCCGATCATTACGCGCTTGATGAATCCGGCGATTAATTCCATATCGCGTTCTGTCATGCCGCGGGTCGTAACGGCAGGGGTACCGACGCGGACGCCGCTGGTAATCATGGGGCTTCGCTGTTCGCCGGGAATGGTATTTTTGTTAACTGTAATATTGCATGCGCCAAGCAATGCTTCCATTTCTTTGCCGGTGCGCTCTGTGTTGGTCAGATCCATCAGAATCAGATGATTGTCGGTACCATCGGAAACCATCTTGATATCATTGGCGCGGAATGCATTTTCCAGTGCTTTGGCGTTTTTAACAATCTGCTGCTGATAAGCCTTGAATTCGGGCTGCAGCGCTTCGCGGAAACATACAGCTTTTGCTGCAATGACGTGCATCAGAGGACCGCCCTGTGTACCGGGGAAAATCGCCTTATCAATTGCTTTGGCATACTGCTCTTTGCAAAGGATCATACCGCCGCGGGGGCCGCGCAGGGTTTTATGGGTTGTAGTAGTTACAAAGTCAGCGTAGGGGACGGGGCTCATATGCTCGCCGGCAGCAACCAGACCGGCGATGTGCGCCATATCCACCATCAGCATAGCGCCAACTTCATCGGCGATTTCGCGGAGTCTGGCAAAATCAATGGCCCGGGGATAGGCAGATGCACCGGCAACAATCAGCTTGGGCTGATGCTCTTTGGCCAGCGAACGAACAACATCGTAATCGATGCAGCCGGTTTTTTCATCTACACCGTATGGAACAAAGTTGAAATACTTGCCGCTGATGTTTACAGGACTACCGTGAGTCAGGTGACCGCCATGGCTGAGATTCATGCCCAGTACCGTGTCGCCGGGCTGGAGCATGGCAAAGTAGACGGCGGTATTGGCCTGTGCACCGCTATGAGGCTGCACATTGGCATGCTCGGCGCCAAAAAGCGTTTTGGCGCGATCTCTCGCAAGATTTTCGGCTACGTCAACATACTGGCATCCGCCGTAATAGCGCTTGCCGGGATAACCTTCAGCATATTTGTTGGTAAGAGGCGAACCTATAGCCTCCATGACGGCAGGAGAAACAAAGTTTTCGGAAGCAATCAGTTCGATGTGTGCGCGCTGACGTTCCACTTCATCGGTCATTGCCTGGAAAAGTTCCGGGTCATATTGTTTAACATGCTGATAATTCACTGAAGCATATCCTCCTGCTGATAGCACAATTGTGAAATGATAAAGAAAAACCGGGTGCACTCAGGCTGAGCAGCCCCGCAGCACATCCCAAACGGCGCTTACTGCTGCTTCCTTCCGGACCTGACAGGGTTCACGCGTTGAAATCGCACAGGACTCAACCGTCATCGTACACTCGGCTTATCTATTTTACATGAGGTTTTGCAAAAAGGCAAGTCTTTTATCTGTTTTTCATCAGTCTATTTTTCATCAGTAAGATCAATGCTTAAAAAAAGAAAAAAGAAATTTCAAAAAACTGTTGACAATTGCGTTGGCATATGATAACATTAACAACTGTCAGCGGGTTCCGTGAGGGATTGCAAGTGACACTCGGTATGCGCCTGTAGCTCAGTCGGATAGAGCATCGGCCTTCTAAGCCGAGGGTCGCGGGTTCGAATCCCTCCAGGCGCGCCAGATATGGTGGACGTAGTTCAGTGGTAGAGCGCCAGATTGTGGCTCTGGATGTCGTGGGTTCGAACCCCACCGTTCACCCCATTTTTTTATCCCCGCAGTGGGGTATCGCCAAGCGGTAAGGCACGGGACTTTGACTCCCGCACTCGTAGGTTCGAATCCTGCTACCCCAGCCAATATCGCCGCAAGGACGATGCAAACCGCCATCTGATGGATGGCGGTTTTTCTTTTTTGTGCACGATGTTAGTGTTTACAAACAGGGGGTTCTGTGTTATACTCCGTTTCGGTAATCGAAAATTGATATTGCACCTTCTGCCAGAATGAAAGGCTGGAATCAATGAACTGCTTTGTCCAGCCGGACAGGGCTTTTTTTCTGCCGTGGGACGGTGCGGTGATTTTGGCAATAACAGTTTTCAACTGTTTGCGCATACACAATGAACTCATTGATGCACTTGAGAAGGGATGGGTTTTTCATGGAAAACGGAATTCGTGATGCTCGTAAACTGGGTGCCCCCAAAATGATGCTCCTGGGCTTCCAGCACATGTTTGCCATGTTTGGCGCAACAGTTCTGGTACCTGCGCTGACCGGACTCAGCGTTAGCGCTACGCTGCTGTTCGCTGGCCTTGGCACGCTGCTGTTCCACTTCCTGACCAAAGGCAAGGTGCCTGCTTTCCTTGGTTCTTCTTTCGCTTACATCGGCGGCTATGCTGCTGTAAACGCTCTGTTCGGCAATACTGCTGATCTGAACTGGATTCCCTATGCCGGCGTTGGCGTGGCATGTGCTGGTTTGCTCTATGGTGTTCTTGCTGCGCTGTTCAAGTCGTTTGGCACCAGCAAGGTAATGCGCTACTTCCCGCCCATTGTTACCGGTCCCATCATTATTTGCATCGGTATGACGCTGGCTAACAGCGCTATTAACAACTGTGCTGCTAACTGGTGGATCGCTATTCTGGCTATTGCGATCGTGATCGTTGCCAACATCTGGGGTAAGGGCATGATCAAGATCATTCCCATTCTGCTGGGTGTTGTAGGTTCTTATGTTGTGGCTGCGCTGTGCGGTCAGGTAGACTTTACTGCTGTGAAGGAAGCTGCCTGGGTTGGCCTGCCCTTCCAGTGGAAGGATACTGCGTTCTCTCTGTTCAAGGGCTGTGACGGTTCTCTGCTGCTCTCTGCTATTATCACCATTATGCCTATCGCGCTGGCTACCATCGTTGAACACATCGGCGATATGTGCGCCATTTCCTCCACTGTTGGTGAAAACTACATTGAAGAGCCTGGCCTGCATCGCTCTCTGCTGGGTGATGGCCTGGCGACCGCTCTGGCGGCCATCTTCGGCGCTCCTGCCAACACTACTTATGGCGAAAACACCGGCGTTCTGGCTCTGACCAAGGTATATGATCCTCGCGTGATCCGTATTGCCGCAGGTCTGGCTATTCTGTTCTCTTTCTCTCCCAAGTTTGCGGCACTGGTATCCTGCATGCCTACCGCTACCATTGGCGGCGTCAGCTTGATCCTGTACGGCATGATCTCTGCTGTTGGCGTACGCAACGTGGTTGAGAACAATGTCGACTTCACCAAGTCCCGCAACGTCATTATTGCTGCTATTATCATGTCTCTCGCCCTGGGCGTTACCTTCTCTGCTGCTGGCGCTATTGCTTTCACGATCGGCAATGTGACCATCAGCCTGTCCGGTTTGGCGATTGCTGCTCTGGCTGGCATTCTGCTGAATGCTGTACTGCCTGGCAATGACTACGAGTTCGGCACCAACCAGCAGGGTGATAAGTCCGTCAACTTCAAGGTGTAATTCAAATAATCATCAGCCCCGGAGGTGTTTGCAAATGCCTCCGGGGCTTTTATCAAAGGAGAAAGTATGGCAAAGTATACCATAGGGGTGGATTTTGGCACGCTTTCCGTTCGTGCGCTGATTGTTGATGTAGCAGATGGAAGAGAGGCTGCGTGCGCCTCTTTTGATTATCCGCATGCAGTGATGACGGATCAGCTGCCCAGCGGCGTGCCGCTTCAGGCGGATTGGGCGCTGCAGCATCCGCAAGACTATGTGGACGGATTGCGGGCAGTTGTTGCAGAGTCTTTGAAACGGTCGGGAGTAGATGCAAAAGATGTGATTGGCGTCGGAATTGATTTTACCAGCAGCACCAGTTTGCCGGTTGATCAAGATGGATGCCCGTTGTGCCTGAAAACTGAATTTGCTGCCGACCCTTATGCCTGGCCTATGTTGTGGAAGCATCATGCGGCCCAGTCATACGCCAACCGCATGACAGAAGTGGCGTTTTCCAGAAACGAAGCATTTCTGGAACGGTGCGGCGGAAGAATTTCATCGGAAATGATGTTCCCGCGCTTATGGCAGATTGCTGTAGAGGCGCCGGAAGTATATGAGGCAGCTGACCGTTTTGTAGAAGCGGGGGATTGGATTATTCATCAAATCACAGGAAGTCGAGCGTGTTCTGTCAATCCGGCCAGCTATAAGCTTTTTTGGACGGAAGAAGAGGGATACCCATCGCAGGCGTTTTGGCAAGAACTTGACCCGCGTCTTATAAGCGTTACCAGCAAGGTGAGCGATGAACTTCTTCCTCTGGGAAGTTGTGCCGGTCGAATCAATGCGTGTGGAGCTACGCTTACAGGTCTGCGGGAAGGTACGCCCGTTTCAGTTACCTGCATTGATGCACATACCGCGCTTCCGGCTGCTGGAGTAACAGAAGGCGGAAAGCTGCTCCTGATTTTGGGTACATCTGCTGCTCATCTGGTTTTGGATCGGGATAAACATGACGTAAAAGGCATTCTATGTATGGCCAAAGACGGCATGATGCCGGGCTGGTATGCTTATGAGGCAGGCCAAAGCTGCTGCGGCGACCATTTCAAATGGTTTGTAGACCAGTATATTCCAGCGGCATATGAAGAAGAGGCGCACAGACAAGGCCTATCTGTCCATCAGCTGCTAACGGCCAAAGCAGCCAAGCTTCGTCCCGGGGAAAGCGGCTTGCTTGCGCTGGACTGGTGGAATGGGAACCGATCGGTGTTGATGGATTCAGAACTGAGCGGCATGTTTTTTGGAATGACACTGCAGACCAGGCCGGAAGAAATCTATCGAGCGTTGATTGAAGCCACTGCTTTCGGAACGCGCGTAATTGTTGAAAATTTTGAAAACAGCGGGATTCCGATCCGTGAAATATGTGTCTGCGGAGGAATCGCCAAAAAGAATCCACTGCTGATGCAGATATACGCGGACGTGCTGAACAGAGATTTGAGAATTGTACAGTCGGATCAGGCAAATGCACTGGGGACAGCCATTTTTGCAGCCGTTGCAGCAGGAACAGAGAATGGCGGTTATTCGTCTATCACCGAGGCAGCCTGCGCTATGGGTGGTACCGGCGACACTGTTTATCAGCCTGAAAGTAAGAATAGTCGAATCTACGATATGCTGTATGGCGAGTACCGAAAACTGCATGATTATTTCGGCAGGCATGGTAACGAGGTTATGCGCCGTCTAAAACTCATATAAAGCTAATAAAAGCCATCGCGACACTTGAAAATGACGTCGCGATAGCTTTTTTATTACGAGGGTAAGGTTACTGCTTCTGCTTTGGCTTCGAAACAGCCAGTTGGATAAAATAAAAGAAGGTCCCGAAAAACAGGACCTTCTTGGTTTGACAAAGAGAAATTATTTCTCAGCAAAATGGAAGTAGCGCTTGGCGTTGTAGTAGCTGATGTCCTTGACGATCTCACTCAGCAGATCCATGTCGCAGGGGAAACGGCCGTCCTCAACCCATTCGCCCAGCAGGCGGCACAGGATGCGGCGGAAGTACTCATGACGGGGATAGCTCAGGAAGCTGCGGCTATCGGTGAGCATACCCACGAAACCAGCCAGATAGCCCAGATTGGCAAGGCTGGTCAGCTGATCAGTCATACCCTGGAACTGATCGTTGAACCACCAGCCGGAGCCGTGCTGAATCTTGGAAACGGCTTCGTCACACTGGAAGCAGCCGCAGATGGTATCGATAGCAGCATTGTCGTTGGGATTCAGGCTGTAAATGATGGTCTGGGGCAGACCGCCATCGCTTTCCACAGCGCCCAGATAGGCAGCCAGCAGGCCGGCGGGAGCGTTGTCACCGATGCAGTCGAAGCCGGTGTCCGGACCCAGCTTGGCAGACATGGGAGGATTGTTGTCGCGGCGGCAGCCGTAGTGCAGCTGCATGGTCCAGTTGCGCTTCTTGTACTCCTTGCCGCAGAACAGCAGACAGGCAGTCTTGAATTTTGCGTCTTCTTCGCCATTCAGAATCTCGCCAGCCAGACGCTTGGCAAACAGAGCTTCAACTTCTTCCTCAGAAGTGGGGGAGAAAGGAACGTAAACCAGGCCGTGGTCGCTCAGGCAGCACTTGTTCTCTGCAAAGTAGTCCATGCGAACAGCAATGGCCTTCTTCCAGTCGGCAAAGCTCTTGATTTCCACGCCGGAAACCTCAGCCAGCTTGGCCAGGTAATCCAGATAGTCGGCTTTTTCCTGGTTGACGGCCTTGTCGGGACGCCAGGCAGGCAGAACGACGGTCTTCATGGTTTCATCAGCAGCCAGCTGCTTGTGATACTCAAGGGTATCGATGGGATCGTCGGTGGTGCAGACGGTATCAACATTGCTCATGGCGATCAGGCCGCGGGCGGTGTAGCCTTCGCTCTGCAGCTTTTCGTTGCAGAGATTCCACACTTCATCGGCGGTCTTGGCGCTCAGAGCGCCCTGATAACCAAAATAGTTGCGCAGCTCCAGATGGCTCCAGTGATACAGGGGGTTGCCGATCGCCTTGCCGATTACTTCGGCCCACTTGCAGAACTTTTCGTAGTCGGTGGTATCCTTGCCGGTAATGTACTTCTCGGGTACGCCGGCGCAGCGCATGAGACGCCACTTGTAGTGGTCGCCGCCCAGCCACACCTGAGTGATGTTTTCATACTTCACATCTTCCCAGATCTCGCGGGGGTTGAGATGACAATGATAGTCGATGATGGGGCAGTCGGCGGCATACTCATGGAAGAGAGTACGCGCGGTTTCGGTGGAGAGAAGGAAATCTTTGTCCATGAAAGCCTGCATGTGGGTTCGCTCCTTTATATTGATATTCATCACAAGATGATGGGGAAACAATGGAAAGCTGCTTACATTGTGCTTTCACGCAGCACCAGCTCAGCGTTGAAAATGGTTGTACGAGGCATTTCCCGTCCTTCCAGTACGCCAGTCATAATGTCCGCACACTGCTGGCAAAGAACAGGGAGACGTACGTCAATGCTGCTGAATTCCGGATCGGTATAAGAACAGATTGTGGAATTGTTGTAGCCTATGACACTGAAATCCTTTGGAATAGACAGATTCATTTGACGCGCATAACGAATGGCAGCAATAGCAAGTTCATCCTCAGAAGTGAAAATAGCGTCAAACACAAGTCCGTTTGCTCGCAACTGACAAAGGAAATCACAGATTGCAGTTGTTTTGTGAAGCGAGTTTTCGATTTCTGCATGCTGCAGCAGTTCGGGATCAAAGGGAATCCCTTTTTCCTTGAAAGCATCCCGGTAACCAGCCTGCTTGCGTAAGCCACTTTGATTATCTCCGTGGCTTAAATGCAAAATGCGTGTAAAACCAGTGTTGAGTAGATGAAGGGTTGCGTCTTTAGATGCGCGGTAGTCGTCACACAATACGCAATAAACGTTTTCAAAATCCAGTGAGCCATTCAGGCTGACAATAGGCGTAGAGCGGGCTGCCTGCCGAATGTGTT
This sequence comes from Clostridia bacterium, assembly GCA_017547285.1. GTDB lineage: Bacteria > Bacillota > Clostridia > Christensenellales > Aristaeellaceae > Limiplasma. The sequence goes on along the minus strand of JAFYQB010000117.1, from coordinate 149,242 downwards.
CGTTTCCGTATTTCTCGTCCTCCACAAAAGTGGACCCGATCAGAATGATACCATCCACGTGACGGCTGCACATTTGTTCAATGGCGCTGATACGCGAGGTATATTCCATAGAGGTAAAACTCAACTGACAATAGTATCCTCGTTCGCGCAGGGCCGTTTCAAGATGATAAACAGCCTGTGTAGTATAAGAGTCCACATTAAATGAACATAAAAGACCGATGGTCTTCATGGTGTTTAATCCCAGTCCTCGTGCAAATGCGTTGGGCACATAACCGCATTCTTCCATAACGGCCAGTACCTTTGCACGCGTCTTCGCGCTTACATGAGGATTGTTATTCAGAACGCGCGAAACCGTGGCAATGGATACACCTGAACGTTCGGACACATCATAGATGTTCATGGGTCACCTCTCTGGAATTGTAAACACTTACGTATTCTGCTTACATCTTACATTATACATGAAAGACTGGTGTGATTTCAACCCATAAGATGCGAAAATGAAAAAAGAATCGTTGAAAATGCCTCTAAAACAAATGTAAGAATTGACTGAAAGACATAAATAGGGTAAGATAAAAGCAATACTGTACCTATGATGATTCGCTCAAGGGCAGGTATGAAAAAATGGAGGTTTCGCTTTATGGAACGCCTGAACAAGCAGATGGTGGAGGCGCCCGCACGTCCTGTACGCGTGCTTCAGTTTGGCGAAGGTAATTTCCTTCGTGCTTTTGTAGACTATATGATTGATATTGCCAATGAAAAGACGGATTTTAACGGCAGTGTGGTGCTGGTAAAGCCGATCACTTTTGGCAATCTGGATATGTTCCACGAACAGGACTGCCGCTATACGGTTATGCTGCGCGGTCTTGTAGAGGGTTCCCCCGTGGAAATGAGCCGTACGATCACCAGCGTTTCTGACGCTGTGGATGCTTATGGTGAGTACGAAAAGTACGCTGCGTATGCTAAACTGGATACGCTGCGTTTTATTGTCAGCAATACCACCGAGGCAGGTATTGTGCTTGATGAAAATGACAGGTTTGATCTTTGCCCGCCCAACACTTATCCCGGCAAGCTGACCAAATTCCTGTTCGAACGCGCTGAGGCGTTTGACTATGCACAGGACAAGGGCCTGATTATTCTACCTGTGGAATTGATTGATGATAATGGCATCGAACTCAAGCGCTGCGTGAAAGCGCTGGTCAAACTCTGGAAGCTGGGTGAGAAGTTTGAAAAATGGCTGGATGAAGCCTGCGTATTCACTTCCACGCTGGTTGACCGTATCGTGACCGGTTATCCCCGCGGCGAAGATACCGCAATCTGGGAAAAGCTGGGCTATGAAGACCGCCTGCTGGTGACCGGCGAACCTTTTGCTCTGTGGGTCATTGAAAGCGAAAAGGACATTTCCGCCGAACTGCCCCTGCCGCAGTGTGAGCTTCCTGTGATTTTCACCGATAACCAGAAGCCCTATAAGCAGCGCAAGGTCCGCATTCTGAACGGCGCACACACCTCTTTTGTTCCTGCTGCTTTCCAGTACGGCTATGATTATGTGCTGGATGCTATGAACGATGAGCTGATCCTGAACTTTATGCAGAAGACGCTCTATGATGAGGTCATTCCTACGCTCGCTCTGCCCAAGGCGGATTTGATGGCCTTTGCGGAAGCGGTAACCGGCCGGTTCAAGAATCCCTACATCAAGCATGCGCTGCTTTCTATTTGTCTTAACTCTGTTTCCAAGTGGCGCGCCCGTTGTATGCCCAGCCTGCTTGGCTACGTGGAAAAGGAAGGCAAGCTGCCGGAACGGCTGACCTTCTCTCTGGCTTCTCTGATGGGCCTGTATCACGGCGGAAAGCTTGTGGATGGCAAGCTGGAATGCCTGCGCGGCGGACAGCCCTATGTTCTGCAGGACGACGCTGCGGTGCTGGAGTTTTTTGCAGCCAACAGCGACAAGCCGGCATGTGAAATGGCACAAATGTTCCTGAGCAATGAAAACTTCTTTGGTCAGGATCTGACGCAGATTCCCGGCCTGCTGGATTATGTTTCCGAGGCTTTGAATGAGATTCTTTCCAAGGGCATGCGTACTGTAATGACCGAACGTTTCGGAGGGTAATACCATGCGTCAAGTACTTAAAATCAGTGCTGGCGACAGCGTGGCAGTCGCGCTGACTGCGCTGGAGGCAGGAAAAACGCTGGATGTGGAAGGACAGCAGGTAACGCTAATCACAGATGTTCCAGCTGGACATAAGTTTGCACTGAAAGAGATCAAAGCAGGGGAGCCGATCATCAAGTACGGCTTTCCGATCGGCCAGGCTAAATGTGATGTACAGCCTGGTGAACATGTGCATGTTCATAATCTGAAAACGCTGCTTTCCAGCGAACTTACCTATGAGCATCATCCCGCTGTGACTGAATTGGAGCCTAAGGAGCCTGTCACGTTTATGGGCTATCCCCGTGCCAATGGCAAGGTGGGTGTGCGTAATGAACTGTGGATTCTGCCCACGGTTGGATGCGTCAACGATGTGGCCCGTGTGCTGGAACGCAAGGCGCAATGCCTGGTAGGCGATGGGGTGGAGAACGTATACGCTTTTCCGCATCCCTACGGCTGTTCCCAGATGACAGAGGATCAGGAAAACACGCGTCAGATTCTTGCAGATCTGGCTACGCACCCCAATGCGGGCGGCGTGCTGGTGCTGGGACTTGGCTGCGAAAACAGCAGCGTGGATCATATCAGGCAGCACATGGGCGAGTATGACGAAAGCCGCGTCCGTTTCCTTGTTTGCCAGCAGGTAGAGGATGAAATTGAAGAATCCATGAAACTGCTCAAGGAACTGGCGGATAACATGCGCGATGAAAAACGTGTTCCCTGTCCCGCCAGCAAACTGGTGATCGGCCTCAAGTGCGGCGGTTCCGACGGTTTCAGCGGCATTACGGCCAATCCTGCCATCGGCGGTTTCTCCGATCTGCTGATTGCTCAGGGCGGCAGCACCATTCTGACCGAAGTACCGGAAATGTTCGGAGCAGAAACGATCCTGATGGATCGCTGTGAAACCACGGAGTTGTTTGATAAAACAGTGTCTTTGATCAACGATTTCAAGCGTTATTTTGAGGAACACCATCAGACCATCTATGAAAATCCTTCTCCCGGCAACAAGGCCGGCGGCATCAGCACGCTGGAGGATAAGGCGCTGGGCTGTACCCAGAAGAGCGGGTTTGCACCTGTGAAAGATGTGCTCAAATACGGTCAGAAGGTCGAAAAGGCTGGTTTGAATCTGCTCTCCGCTCCCGGAAACGATCTGGTGGCCTCTACTGCACTGGCCGCCTCCGGTTCTCAGATTGTTCTGTTCTCGACCGGACGCGGAACGCCGTTTGCGTCTCCTGTTCCTACTGTGAAAATCGCCAGCAATGAAACGCTTGCCAACCACAAAAGCAACTGGATTGACTTTAACGCCGGTAAATTGCTTTCCGGCCGCGAACTGCCTGATCTGGCGCAGGATCTGATGGATTATGTGCTGCGTGTTGCCAGCGGCGAGCAGGTGTGCAGCGAAAAGAACGGCTATCATGATATGGCAATCTTCAAAACGGGCGTAACACTGTAAGATTCCATGTTTTGGCTTGACAGAAACGGCCCTGATGATTATCATATTGTATAAGGATGACTATGGTCATCTGTGTCTGCATGCATGAATACAGAATGCAGGTTTGAACACGCCTATCCCAACTGTAAAATAAAACAGGGAGGAAGAACTACCATGGAAATGCTTGAAAAACTGTCCTGTGCCGGTATCGTGCCCGTTATCAAGGTGGAAGATGCTGCTGACGCTGTGCCTCTTTGCAAGGCTCTGGCTGATGGCGGTCTGCCTGTAGCTGAGATCACTTTCCGTTCCGACGCCGCTGAGGAAGCCATCCGCCGCGTGCATGAGGAACTGCCCGAAGTTATTCTGGGCGCTGGCACCGTGCTTACCAAGGATCAGGTTGACCGTGCCATCAATGCCGGTGCTACCTACATCGTTTCTCCTGGTCTGAACCCCGAAATCGTGAAGTACTGCCAGGAAAAGAACGTACCCATCGTTCCCGGCACCGCCAATCCCAGTGATATCGAAGTGGCTCTGGGCCTGGGCCTCAAGACTGTCAAGTTCTTCCCCGCTGAGCCTCTGGGCGGCCTGAAGCTGATCAAGGCTATGGCTGCTCCCTACGGCGCTGTGACCTTCCTGCCCACCGGCGGTGTGACTGAGCAGAACCTGAATGATTATCTGGCCTTCAATAAGGTCATCGCCTGCGGCGGCAGCTGGATGGTTCCTGCTGATGCTGTTGCCAACAAGGATTGGAAGAAGATCGAGGATCTGACCCGCAGTGCCGTGAACAAGATGCTGGGTCTGGAAATCAAGCATGTCGGCATCAACAGCGGTTCTCCCGAGCAGTCCATGAAGGATGCCGAGCTGCTGAGCAAGCTGCTGGGCTGGCCCATTGACGAGCGTGCCAAGGCTAACTTTGTTGGCACTGGCTTCGAAGTGATGAAGGTGCCCTTCCGCGGTACTCACGGCCATATCGCTGTTGCCTGCAACTCCATCAAGCGTGCTCGCTGGCACATGGAACGCCGCGGCTTTGCGTTTGACGACGAGAGCGCGATCGTGAAGGACGGCAAGCTGGTTGCCATCTATCTCAAGGACGAGATCGCCGGTTTTGCGATCCACCTGCTGCAGAAGTAAGCGGCTGATATTCAGCTGTTTGCCCCTACCCTTACTAAGCCTACAAGAGAAAGGATGTTTTTCCAATGGCCAAGGTAGTTACTTTTGGTGAAATCATGCTGCGTCTCAAGAGCCCCGGCTATGAGCGTTTCTTCCAGTCTCCCAGCCTCGAAGCCACTTTCGGCGGCGGCGAAGCCAACGTGAGCGTTTCTCTGGCCAACTACGGCATGGAAACCGCTTTTGTGTCCGTTCTGCCCAAGAATGATATCGGCGAAGCCTGCATCCGCGAACTGCGCGGCTTTGGCGTTGATACCTCCAACATCGTGCGTGCCGACGGCCGCATGGGCATCTACTACCTGGAGACCGGCGCTGTGCAGCGTCCCTCCAAGGTTATCTACGACCGTGCCGGCTCCACCATTTGCGAAGCTAAGGTGGGCGACATCGACTGGAAGAAGGCCTTTGAAGGCGCTACCTGGTTCCACATCACCGGTATCACTCCCGCCATCAGCGCCAATGCTGCTGAGCTGAGCCTGGAAGCTGCCAAGACTGCTAAGGAAATGGGCCTGCATGTGAGCTGCGACCTGAACTACCGCAAGAACCTGTGGAAGTATGGCAAGACTGCTGATCAGGTCATGACTGAGCTGGTTAAGTATGTTGACACCATCATCGCCAACGAAGAAGACTTCCAGAAGTCTCTGCTGATGAAGGCCGAGAGCGCCAGCGAAGTCGAAGACGGCGAGCTGAACATTGAGCAGTACAAGGCCATTGCCAAGCTGGCTATGGAGACCTATCCCAATGTGAAGCGCGTGACCATCACCCTGCGTGAGTCCAAGAGCGCCAACCACAATGACTGGGCTGCCTGCCTGTACAATGGCAAGGACTTCTTCCTCAGCCGCAAGTACCGCATCACCGATATCGTTGACCGCGTTGGCGGCGGCGACAGCTTCGGCGGCGGCCTGATCTACGGCCTGAACAACTACGACAACGAAAAGGACGCTCTGGAGTTTGCTGTGGCTGCTTCCTGCCTGAAGCACACCATCAACGGCGACTTCAACCGCGTAACTGTTGCCGAAGTTGAGAGCCTGATGAAGGGCAGCGGCAGCGGCCGTGTGCAGCGCTAAGCGTTGATTTCACCAAGCGAAAGAAAGCCACCGTATCCGTTTGGATGCGGTGGCTTTTTATGTGGTTCTGAATGAAACAGGAAGATCAATAAATATATGGCTTGATCCAGAAAGGACGTTTTCTTACTGGCTCAACATCAATGATATAGCGTTCATAGGCATTGATGAGCTTTGTATTCTGATGTTCAATCACGCGCTGGTGATTCATGCCATAACTCATGTGAACATGTCCATAGATCCAGTATCTGGGCTTATGCCGTTTCAGTAACTTTCGGAAAGCAACAAATCCGCGATGGGCAAGGTTGTCCTCATCACCCAAACCCCGAACCGGAGCATGTGTGACGATGATGTCAACGCCGCGATTTAGCCAGATTTTAGGCCGGAGTTTGCGAATGCGCTTAACCATTTCACGCTCAGTATACTGATGCTCGCCTTTAGGACTGTAACGCAAACAGCCTCCCAGACCCATGATTCTAATGCCATCAATATTGATGATCGAATCATCGATACATTCACAGCCTTCCGGAGGACGTCTTTTGTATTTTTCGTCATGGTTGCCATGGACATATAACAATGGTGCTCTTCCGACAGTAACCAGAAAGCTCAGATATTCAGGCGAAAGATCCCCGCTGGACAGGATGAGATCAATCCCATCTAGTCTGCCGGGTTGATAATGTTCCCACAGATAAGGGGATTCTTCGTCGGATATCAGTAGGATCCTCACAGGATAACCTCCTCAGGTGTGGGCAGGATCTCGTTGCGCTTAAGACCCAGCAGGCGGACAAGCTGCTGGGAAACAGGAAGAATTTCTTCAAAGTCGGGAATGTTGCCTTCAATATTATTCAGCAGCCAATCCATGTTCATAACATCTTCTGCAGTGAAGCTTCGGTCGCCTTCGTTGCGAACTTCGCCGTTCTGATCAAGCATTCGAGCGTGGAAGGGATCAATGGAACCCGACATCAGGCCTTGACGGAGAAGCTGGGAAAGGTGTTTGCTGCCCTCGGGAAGGTCGGGGTTAAGCGTTACATCAATGACGCCGCTGCGCATGCCCCACCAGTAATTGATCGCTTGCGCTTCCTTGCCGCCCAGTGTATTCCAGCCGCCGTCAAAAATGGTCTGGATAACACCTTCGTAGAATTTGCCCCAGTTCCATACGGGAGAGGAAAGGGGAAGCAAATGACCGCTGTCTTCAACCTTATAGGTGCCCCATTCCCATGCCCAGTAGGGATCTTCGGTGGCAGATTCACGATTGGAGACAACACTGACGCCTTCCTCCATCAGAGAATGAACCGGGTTTCCGGGCAGACAGGACCAGCGGAGGAAGATCTTCGCATTCGGATTGGTCATGCGTACGCCAAGGGCAAACGCATTAATAGACGCAATGGTACCGATAATGGGATAGTTGGCCACATAACCGATCTTGTTGTTATCTGCCATAGCGCCTGCAATGGCGCCGGTGATAAACTTTGCCTCGTACATACGGCCGTAGTAGGTACGTACGCCGGAATAAGGCATGGATACGGAACAGTTAAGCACTTTCACCTGCGGATAGCGCGCGGCAATCTGACGGCAGGCGGCGATCAGAGGAGGCGTGGTGGCAAAGATCACCTGAGCGCCTTCTTCAACAGCACGTTCCATAACGCTCAACGGATCTTCGCCCTCGCAAATATAGCTCTTGACAGAAACACGTTCTCCCATAGCGTCTTCCAGCTGTTTACGGCCGCTTTCGTGAGTGGCTGTCCAACTGCTTTGCTCAGGATTCATCGCATGAATAAAAGCAATCTGCAGATGGTTGGGACGACCAATGCCGAACAGACGGGTAATGCCTGCCTTTTCTTCCGCAGGCTCTGTGCTGACAGCAATAGCAGAACCGTTTGCAAAAATACGTACATCGGGCCAGGCGGCGGAAAGGCTCTTCACAAGGTCGGTTTTCTGCAGGTCTTCCGCAGGATTCATCTGCAGCCAGATCAACAGAGCGTCACTCGGTGTGATGTCAAGCTTTTCTGTGTTCAGCTTTTCAAATGCAGCTTTGAAACGACGGAATCCATACAGAAACTCGGAGCGTTCTTCCTTGGTCCACACGTGATCGGGAGCAAAGCCCAGGCGTGCCTGAAGCTTTGCGTAACTGCCCTTGCGGCTGAAGTTTACGTCATACAAGCCGCTCAGATCATAGAAGGGAATGAACTCGTAGTACAGTTGGACAGCTTCATCATCCGACCATGTGGGAATGATTCGCGTTACATTGCCGGAAATGCTGGGTGCATCGTAGCTTTTCAGAACGCTTACGCGCTTGTTTCCTTCGGTTACGTAAAAACGACCCATATATTCGTAGCAAACAATAGGATCGGAAATGCCGCCCTCATCCAGATGTGCAGTGCAAAGAGAAATCCATTTCGTGCCAAACTCAGTAGAATCATGAAGCAGCGGCATAAAATTGCCGGCAAAGGCATTGCCGCGTCCGCTGGTAGTAGTGCCTACAATCTGTTCGGTAGGAATATCCACCAGACCGATGTTGACTTTAGCGGCGGCAAGATTTTCGTTAAATACGTCGCTCAAAGCCTGTTGATATGGATATTTGCCGCGTACAACACATTCACGGTAGTATTTTTGGCCAAGTTTCAATGCGTAATTATATTGGATATAGGCTTCCTGCCTGCTCATAAATAAATGCCTCCAATGGAAACAAAGATAATACGGCTGTTATTCCGCAACGGAATTATACCATATTATTCAGAAAAGTGCAAAATTCCTTATTTGATAGAAACGGAACAAAACGAACCAAAAACAAAATGTTTTTTTGAATTGAATACCGAAAATGATTGACAGATGTCGAAAGGCTTTGGTATAATAATTCGTCATGATTGTAATGCTGTAATTGCAATGATGATGTGAATCGCGAAATGACCCTCATCCAAAGATTCCAAGGATTCTGGGAGGCATGATTATTATGGCAGGTACCATTTCTCGTGGCATTAAAGCGCCTATCATCCGCGAAGGAGACGATATTGTCAAGATCGTGGCGGATTCTGTTCTGGCTGCAGCTGAGCAGGATGGTTTCAAACTGCAGGATAAAGACGTGATTGCTGTTACCGAAGCTGTTGTTGCACGTGCGGATGGCAACTACGCTTCTACCGATGACATTGCGGCTGATGTAAAAGCAAAGCTGGGCGGCGGCACTGTCGGCGTTGTTTTCCCCATTCTGAGCCGTAACCGTTTTGCTATCTGTCTGCGCGGTATTGCCCGCGGAGCCAAAAAAGTTGTTGTTATGCTCAGCTATCCTTCGGACGAGGTTGGCAATCATCTGTTCGATGAGGACGTGCTGGAGAATAGCGGTGTGAATCCTTATACCGATGTGCTGAATGTGGAGGAATACCGCAAGGCATTTGGCTATGTGAAGCATCCCTTCACCGGCGTGGACTATGTTGACTATTATAAGAATCTGATCGAAGAAGAAGGCGCTGAAGCCGAGATCATTTTCGCAAACCACGCCGATGCGATTGTCGATTATACCAAGAATGTAATCTGCTGCGACATCCACACCCGCGAACGTTCCAAGCGCCGTGTGCTGGCCAAGGGCGGCGAAGTGGTTCTCACTCTCGCCGATATCCTGAACGCTCCTGTAAACGGCAGCGGCTACAATGCTGCTTACGGTCTGCTTGGCACTAACAAGGCGACCGAAAACACTGTGAAGCTGTTCCCCAAGAACGCTCAGGAAGTGGCTGAAAACATTCAGAAAGAAGTTCTGGCCCGTACCGGTGTTAAGGTGGAAGTCATGGTATACGGCGACGGCGCTTTCAAGGATCCCGTCGGCAAGATCTGGGAACTGGCTGATCCGGTGGTAGGCGCTGGCTATACCGATGGTTTGATTGGCCTGCCCAACGAACTGAAACTGAAGTTCCTGGCAGATAACGATTTCGCCAATCTCTCCGGCGATGAGCTGACCAAGGCCATCAAGGAACGCATCAAGGAAAAGAAAGGCGACCTGAAGGGCCAGATGGTTTCCGAGGGCACCACGCCTCGCCGTCTGACTGACCTGCTGGGCTCTTTGAGCGACTTGACCAGCGGCAGCGGCGATAAGGGTACGCCTATCGTTCTGATTCAGAATTACTTCAACAATTACGCTGACTAATCTTTTTGACAGGTTCTACCTGGCGGCAGAAGATGCCGCCAGGTTTTTTATTTGTATGAGTAAAAAACACAACGAATCTATAAACCTTTGATTGAGGAAAATGGGAGATCGTGGTATAATAAAACCAGCTGTTGCGTTCGATAAATACGAGCTTTTTATTGGGGAAGAACAGCGCTGATTTTGATTTTTTGAGCAAGGTATGCTAGACAAACCAGGAAACGAGCTGACTTGTTTCTTCGCGTACTGCTGTCCAACTGTCTGTGTGGTTTGGGTATCAGGAAAAGAGCCTGCCGAAATATCACCAGTCATTTCAAAAGAATGTATCTGAAAAGGAGCGAATAACTCATGCAACATGAAAAATTTCACTATCAGTCGTTGGCGGACATTCAGCGTACCGCGGAATTGTGCAATGCTTTTTTGCCTCTGAACGAAGATGTTTCTCCGTTGTTTCAGCCGCTGAAAATTGGCCGTCATACGGTTGCCAACCGAATCGCGCTGCAGCCCATGGAAGGTACCGATGGACTGGAAGATGGAACGCCGGGCGAACTCACATGGCGTCGTTATGACCGTTTTGCCAGAGGCGGAGCGGGTTTGATCTGGTTTGAGGCGGTTGCAACGGTTCCGGAGGGGCGCGCCAGCGCGCACCAGCTGCAGATCACACCTGCCAACGTAGATGCTTACAAGCGTTTGGTGGCACACATGAAGGAAACCTGTCTCAAAAACAACGGGTACGAACCTGTTATCGTGATGCAGGCTACCAACAGTGGTCGCTATTCGAAGCCTACCGGAACGTCTGATCCAATGATTGCATATCACTGCCCGCCGCTGGAAGAACCGCTTCTGGATGATAAACATATCCTGAGCGATGATCAGCTCAAACGTTTTACAGATGCTTATGAAGGGGCTGCCAGGCTGGCTTCTGAAGCTGGATTTGATGGTGTGGATGTAAAGTGCTGCCATCGCTATCTTGCCTGCGAACTGCTGAGTGCTTTTACCCGGCCCGGCCCGTACGGCGGTTCGTATGAAAATCGTACCCGCTTTTTGAAGGATGCATTCCGTGCGGCACAGTCTGGTGTTGGAAACGGTTTTTTGACCACCCGTATGAATGCTTATGACGGTTTTCCGTATCCTTATGGATTTGGCGTCCATGAGGGAAGTCTGGAAGTGGATCTGGCTGAGCCGCTCAAACTGATTGGTGAACTGGTGGATGAATTCCATATTCCGCTTCTGAATGTTACGATGGGCAATCCTTACAAGAATCCTCATGTGAACCGTCCCTATGACAATGGCAACTATATTCCGCCGGAACATCCAATCGAAGGACTTGGCCGCGTAATGAAAGGCCTTTCCGATATTCAGCATGCCTATCCCGAACTTCCGCTGCTGGGCAGTGCGTTCTCTTATCTGCGCCGCTTTGCTCCGGCTTTGGCAAGCGGCATGGTATCCGGCGGACACTGCGCAATGGCTGGCTTTGGACGCATGGCGTTTGCCAATCCAGACTTTCCCTGCCAGCTTCGTGAAAACGGGGGAGTTGAAAAGGTCTGCATGACTTGCGGCGGTTGTGCGCAGCTGCTGCGTGCCGGTATTCCGGCCGGATGTATTATTCATGACAGGGAGATGTATAAGCTGTGAAAGTAGCGTTTGTAAGCGGAGCCACTCGCGGAATCGGACGTGCTATTGCGGATCGGCTTCATAACGCCGGGTACCGTGTGCTTTACTCAGGCACCCGTCCGGAGCGTCCTGCGGATCTGCCGGAGGATCGCGATTATATCGGATGCAATATTGCCGACGGAGAACAGCGTAAAGCTGCATTTGCGTATATCAGCCAGCATTATGGCCGTCTGGATGTTCTGGTCAATAATGCGGGCGTCGCCCCGCTTGTACGTCAGGATATTCTTCAGATGACGGAAGAAAGCTTTGATCGCGTGCTGGATATCAACCTGAAGGGCACCATGTTTATGTGTCAGCTGGCGGCTAATTATATGCTTTCGCAAAAAGAACACTGGGAAGACTCGCCTCGTATTGTGAATATCGGCAGTATTTCCGCTTATACTTCCAGCACTGCGCGCGGTGAATACTGCATTAGCAAAGCGGGGCTGGGAATGGTAACACAGCTTCTGGCTGACCGTCTGGCTGCCGAAGGAATTCCTGTGTTTGAGGTTCGTCCCGGTATTATTGCAACAGATATGACGGAAAAGGTGCATGATAAATACGCCAAACTGATTGAAGATGGTCTTCTGCCTATCCCGCGGTTCGGCGAGCCTGATGATGTGGCCAAGATGGTGGAGGCGTGTTGCAGCGGCCTGCTGGATTACGCGGCTGGCCAGATTCTGAATGCTGACGGCGGTTTCAGTTTACGCAGGCTGTAAGGAGAAGAACAATGAACATTTTGATTACTGCTCCGCAGGGAAATATATTTGATACTTATTTCCCTGCGCATGTCCTTGAACAGCTTTTCGACCTGGGAAAGGTGACGATCAATCCCAATGAGCGGCAGTTTACAATAGAGGAACTGAAGCAGTTACTTCATGATACGGATATTGTTCTTACGCACTGGGGCACACCTCAGCTGACTGCAGAGCTGTTGGATTGTGCGCCGAAGCTGAAACTGCTTGCACATTGCACGGGAACGGTTGCTCATATTGCAAGCGAAGCATTTTATGAGCGCAATATTCCGGTGCTGAGCGCCAACAGTATCATGGCGGAATACGTGGCTGAGGCTGTTGTTGGCTATATGATTGCAGCAGGGCATAAATTTTTGCAGATGGATCGATTGACCCGCCGGGATGAATGGGACAGGAAACGTACGGCAACCAGTCAAAAGTCATTGCTGGGTGGCCACGTTGGTGTGATTGGTCTGGGTACAATTGCACGGCGATTGCTGGATATGCTTGCACCGTTCAACTGTAAGGTTCACGTGTACGATCCGTATGCTGATTCTGATGTGCTTGAGCGCTGGCCGTTTGCAAAACTTTGCTCCTTTGAAGAAACAATGTCCCAGCCGTTTGTGACCATACACGCTTCGCAAACGCCGGAAACGTATCACATGATTGATTCGGAAGCGCTGAAGATGATGCCTGATAATGGTATGCTGATCAATTCAGCGCGGGGCTCGCTGGTTGATACGGATGCCTTGATTAAAGAGCTTCAAACCGGACGTATTTACGCCGTGCTGGATGTATACGAAAAAGAAGGAAAAGGAAAATTGCCCGCAGAGCTACTGAAATTGACGGATCAAACGCTCTTGCAGCCTCATTATGCATGCGGACCTGTTACCTGGGAAATGACACAGGGAATTGTAGAAGATATTCGGCGATTCCTGAAAGGCGATCCCCTGCTGCTGCAGGTACCTTTGCAGCAATACAGACTAATGACACAGGAGTGATTTGATGAAACTGGCCTTTTCAACACTTGGTTGTCCTGAATGGAGCCTGGAACAGATCATCGAAACAGCTGCTCACTGCGGATATCAGGGAATTGAATTGCGCGGTATCCAGGGCGGAATGCTTCCTTCAGATATGCTTTGCTTCCTCCCGGACAACAGAGAAAATACGCTTCGGCTGTTTGCAGAAAACGGTTTGAAATTATGTGTTTATGGTACTTCTGTCAATTTTCACGATCCTGAAACAGTGGAAAAGCAGTATCAGACGGCTTTGGAAGCGCTGCAGTTCTGTGCGGATTGCGGTATTCCCATGATGCGCATTTTCGGCAATGAGGTGAAACCCGAAACCGAAGAAGCTCAGCTTGAACAAATTGCTGCGTATTTTGAAAAATTGTGTACTGAGGCGGAAAAAGTGAATGTTCGTCCGCTTCTGGAGGTGCACGGAAATCTGACAACAATCGAACGGCTGCGATTTGTGGCAGAGCGTGTGCACAGCCCAGCTTTTGGTATCATTTGGGATGTAGGCCATACCCATGCCAACTATGGTATGGAATATGAAACGTTCTATCGTGCTCTTAAACCATGGATCTGTCATGTTCACATGAAGGATGCTATCCACGAAAACGGCAAACTGCATCATCTTTGTTCCGTTGGCGAAGGCCATCTGCCGCTTCGCGGTATTGTTGAGATGCTTGAAAAAGATGGTTATCAGGGATATTACTCGCTGGAATGGGAAAAGAAATGGCATCCCGAACTGGACGAACCGGAAACAGCGTTTCCTGCTTATGCCGCTTGGATGAACGGGGGAGAGTAATGTGAAATCTGCAAAGAAACCGGTTTGCCGCCAGGTGCACACGATCGTCGTTGGCAGCGGCGCTGCCGGACTGCGAGCCGCTGAATGCCTGTATGAACTGGGGCATACGGATATTGCTGTGGTAACGGAAGGAATCAATTGCGGCACCAGCCGCAATACCGGCAGCGACAAGCAAACCTATTACAAGCTTTCTCTTTCCGGTTCAGATGCGGACAGCGTACGCGAAATGGCCTCTTCGCTGTATCAGGGTCAGGCTGTGGATGGAGATTTGGCGTTGTGTGAAGCAGCTGCATCTGCGAGCGGTTTTTTTCACCTTGTTCAGCTTGGCGTGCCTTTTCCAACCAATGAATACGGGGAATATGTGGGCTACAAAACGGACCATGATCCCTACCGCCGCGCAACCAGCGCAGGCCCTTATACAAGCAAGTTGATGACTGAAGCGCTTGAAAAATCAGTCCGTAAACTTGGTATAACGATTTGGGACAAGCTGCAGGTGATTGAACTGCTTGTTTCAAACGAACGGATTATCGGTGTTCTTTGTTTGGATCTGGCAAATGCAGACGATCCCGAAAAGCGATATGTTGCATTTCACTGTGCAAATGTGATTTGGGCGACCGGCGGGCCTGCCGGAATGTATTTGAACAGTGTATATCCGGGCAGTCAATACGGCGCAACAGGTATTGCGTTTGCCGCAGGTGCAGAAGGACGTAATCTTACGGAATGGCAGTTCGGACTTGCGTCTGTTAATCCGCGATGGAATGTATCAGGAACATACATGCAGGCATTGCCGCGTTTTGTGTCGACTGATGCCAACGGAGAAGATGATCGCGAATTTCTGCTGGATGCCTTTGAAAACAGAAGTGAAGCGCTATCCAATGTTTTTTTGAAAGGCTATCAATGGCCGTTTGATGTTCGAAAGGCTGCTGAAGGAAGCTCACGTATCGACCTTCTCGTTCATGCCGAACAGCAGAAAGGCCGTCGGATTTTTCTGGACTTCAGAAGCAATCCCGGCGGCGAAGAAATTGCGTTTGAGAAGCTTTCACCGGAAGCGTTTCTGTATCTTGAACGAGCAGGCGCCTGCTTTGGAAAACCGATCGATCGTCTGCTGCAAATGAATGAACCGGCTGTTGATTTTTATATGGATCACGGTGTGGATCTGCGTACACAACCCCTTGAAATTGCATTGTGCGTACAGCATAACAATGGCGGACTTGCAGTCGATCATAACTGGAAAACCAATATTTTCGGTTTGTTTGCTATTGGTGAAGCTGCTGCCACACATGGCGTTTATCGTCCGGGTGGAAGCGCACTGAATGCCGGACAGACCGGCGCCGCGCGCGCCGCTCAGGCCATTGCAGCAGAACCAGGTGTGTTTGCGAAGGAAGAGCTGTTCAAGGCCGCTTTGTTCAGCGCCATGGAGAATGTATTGCAAATTGAAGAACAAGTCTTGAGTGGAAAAGCAAACCCGGATGTTCATTTGGCCTATACAGACGCGCGCAAAGCAATGGACCGATATGCAGGGCCGGTACGCAGTGAAGAAAATCTGCGTAAGCTGCTTGCTGAAATCAAGGAAAGAATGCTTCATTTCGGACAGGTATCGATCAAAAGAAACCTTGATCTCAGGTGGATTTATCGGCTGAAAGAAACGTTGATCTGTCAGCAGCTTTATGTACAGGCCATGCTGGATTACCTGAAAAGCGGCGGTAAAAGCCGTGGCAGCGCCATGTATATCGATCCGGAAGGACGGACTATTGAAAGACTTCCCGATTATTACCGTTTCCGCCTGGATGGTAACGAACATGGCGGCGTTGTTCAGGAGATTGTCTTGACCGCTGAAGGTTGTAAAATACACTGGCGGGGAATCAGACCAATGCCTCCGGAAGATGAATCGTTTGAGATGGTTTGGAAAGCATATCGGGAACGTCGAACAGCCAGTCAGGAGGCAAAGCAGTGAACAAGTTTTTTCATACTGCCAATCGTCAGCGTTTGTATGCGGATATGAAGCCGTATTCGCTGCTGATCATGTTTTCAGGTGAAGAAATTCGGAAAACCAATGATGAATACTATCCTTTTTTTGCTGACCGCAGTTTTGTTTACCTGACAGGTATTCAGCAAAAAGAATCTGTACTGCTTGCACTCAAAGGTTCAGAAAACGTTGAAGAAAGATTGTATGTACTTGCGCCCGATCTGATGGCTGAACGATGGACGGGGCGCAGGCTGAAGCCGCAGGAAGCGGAAAATATTTCCGGTGTTTCAAATATCCGTTATATAGAACAGTTCGCGGGTGATCTTCATGCATTGGCAGCGGGCGGACATTATTCGCTCAAGTCGGTATGTTTTGAGCATCTGTATCTGGATTTGTTCCGTGTAAGTCCGTTGGATATCGACCGCCCTGCACATAAACTGCTGAAAAGAGTCCAGCAGGACTATCCATATCTGAAAATCGAAAATGCAAATGCGCTTGTCCGTAAGCTGCGTCTGATCAAACAGCCCTGTGAGATTGAGGCAATGAGAAAAGCGGAGACGATCACTGGCGAAGGCATTCTGGCCATGATGAAAGCATCTAAAGCCGGTATGTTTGAATATCAGTATAAAGCTGAATTTGATTATGTGCTCGGTCGGTATAGCCCAGACGGTCCTGGATTTCCTTCGATCATTTCGGCAGGAGCGAACAATTTCTGCATTCATTACTATGCTTATTCCGGACAGGCACAGGATGGTGATATGATTCTCAACGATGTGGGAGCACAGTGGGATGGTCATATCACGGATGTATCACGAGGTTGGCCGTGTAACGGAAAATTCAACGAAAGACAGAAACTCCTGTATGAGTGCGCTTTGGATACATCCAATCATCTGTTTTCAATCATCCGTCCAGGCATGAAAATGGCGGAGGTAGACGGTACCATACGCCGGTATAACGCCGAACGGCTGCGTGATGCAGGCGTACTTCAGGATGTGAAGGATATTGGCACCTATATGTGGCATGGCGGCGCTCATCACGTTGGATATGACGTGCATGATGTTATCGCATCTCCTGAGACAATTGCGCCAGGCATGGTGTTTTGTGTAGATGTTGGCATTTACCATGAAGCGTGGGGGATTGGATTCCGGCTGGAAGATAATTGCCTGGTTACAGAAAACGGTTGTGAAAATCTTTCGGCTGCTATTCCAAGAACAATTCAGGATATTGAAGCCGTCATGCGGAAAATTTGAAGACAGGAGATAGGAAGTTGGCAACAGATTTCAAGTCTGCGCGCTTTTGGGCAAAAGAAGTGATAGAAAAAGCGCTCTTTCCAGGGGCACGTGCTATTGACGCAACCATGGGAAATGGGTATGATACTTTGTGGTTGTGTGAACTGGTCGGAGAAACCGGAAAGGTATACGCTTTTGATATTCAGCAGGAGGCAGTGGCGCATACGGCCGAACGCCTCAAACAGGCGGGAATGCACGAACGTGCATCGCTGTTCGGCGTCGGGCATGAACACATGCTTGACACTGTACATGAACCTGTGGATGCAGTACTGTTCAACCTGGGATGGCTTCCCGGAGCAGAACATGGTGTAACAACGCAGACGGCTACAACACTGCGGGCGGTTGATGCTGCGCTTGTGCTTCTGAAGGAAGAAGCTGTAATGACGATCTGTATTTATCCGGGCCATGCAGAAGGTTCACGTGAACTGGAAAGCTTGTTGGAATGGGCAGGCGGTCTGGATGATAAACGTTACGATGCTATGCTTAAGCACTATCTGAATCAACCCAATGATCCTCCGCAAATGCTTGCAATTCGCAAGAAAAAAATCAAGAAGAAATGAGGAATACCAATGGAATTGATGGAACGTATGACGGAAAAGGTATACCAGAAGCTGCTGGCCGCCGGTAAGGAAAAGACCGCTGAAATGTATCGTCAGTGCTTCCGGAGCACTTGGGATACCACGCTGCAGCGTGCGGCAGACGGCACTGTGTTTTTGATTACCGGTGATATTCCTGCCATGTGGCTGCGTGATTCTTCTGCTCAGGTTTATCATTATCTGCCCTTTGCCAAAGAAGAACCTGTGGTAGAGGAGGCTATCTGCAAGCTGATCATGCGTCAGTATTCCTATGTGAATCTGGACGCTTATGCCAACGCTTTCAACCGTGAAGCCAATGCCAAGGGGCATGGCCGCGACAGCTCCAGCTGGACGGAAGAGCAGAAGGTATGGGTATGGGAGCGCAAGTACGAAATCGATTCCCTGTGCTATCCCATCCGTCTGGCTCATGCCTTCTGGAAGGAAACCGGCAGTGTGGAATGGTGCAACGAGGATTTCCGTAAGGCAGCTGAACGCATCGTGGAAGTTTGGGAAATTGAACAGTATCATCTGGAAAAGTCTGATTACTTCTTCGAACGTGCCAACTGCAAGCCCAAGGATACGCTTACGCACAACGGCAAGGGTGAACCGGTTGTTTATACCGGTATGACGTGGAGCGGCTTCCGTCCCAGCGACGATGCCTGCAAGTATGGCTATCTGATTCCCGCCAATTTCTTTGCTGTGCGTTCTCTGGAACAGCTGGCTGAAATGGTGCACGAACTGTGTCCCAACGAAGCGCTGGAAGCCCGCATTGCGAAGCTGCATGATGAAATCAAGGCTGGTATTGAAAAGTACGCTGTGGTTCATCACGAAGAATATGGCGATGTATATGCTTACGAAGTAGACGGCATGGGCAATTATCATTTCATGGATGATGCCAATGTGCCCAGCCTGCTCAGCCTGCCTTATCTGGAGTGTCTGGATGTTAATGACCCGATCTACCAGAATACCCGCCGCATGCTGCTGAGTTCCGTCAATCCCTTCTATTTTGAAGGTAAGGCGGCCAAGGGCATCGGCAGTCCCCATACTCCTGAAAACTATGTATGGCCGATCTCTCTGTGCATTCAGGGTCTGACTTCTACCGATAAGGACGAAATCCGTTCTCTGCTGGAAACGCTCACCAGCATTGATGCAGACACCAACCTGATGCACGAAGGTGTAAACGTGGATGATCCCACCCAGTTCACTCGTCCCTGGTTCGCATGGGCTAATTCCATTTTTGCAGAGTTTGTGAACCACGCTGTCAACTATCTGTAAAAGCGTATATGAAAAAGCGGCCTACAGGCCGCTTTTTCATATAAAATTAATTAGGATTACAGCTTGCCGTACAGGGGGCCGTAGTGCTTGCAGGCAGCATAGTCGGCGGCCTGCGTGTCCTGCGTGCCAAACGCTGCCCAGCTGTGCGGACGATAGATCTGATCTGCAGGCACATTGTGCATGGTCACAGGAATGCGCAGCATAGAACACAGGGTAATGATCTCCGCGCCTACATGGCCGTAAACCGTTACGCCGTGGTTGGCGCCCCAGTTGGCCATTACGCTGTACACATCCGCAAAAGCGCCTTCGCCGGTGGTTCGCGGTGCAAACCAGGTGGTGGGCCAGGTGGGATCGGTACGCTTGTCCAATACATCATGCACTTCATCAGGTAAGGTAACAGTGGAGCCTTCTGCAATTTGCATGCAAAGTCCAACGCCCTCTACGATGTTGGTGCGGATCATGGTAACAGGCATTTCAGCCTGCGTCTTGAAGTGGCTGGAGAATCCGCCGCCGCGGAAATACTGATAGTTGGCGCGGCACCAGTCGGTAGCCTTGAGACAGGCGTCGATATCTTCCTGCGTCATTTCCCAGAAGGGCTTCATTTTACCTTCGGCAGCGCCGGTACAGTCCAGTGCAGTTGCGCCGGAGTTGATCAGATGGATGAAACCAGCCTTGGCAGCGCCTTCAGGTTTCCAGCTGGTTACACGCTCTACAGCCTCGGGACTCCAATAGGTGCGCACATCATGGAAGCAGGGGGCTGTATTGGTAATCAGCGTACCAAGCAGCATGGCTACACCGTTCATATTATCATTCTCGGTAGCAAAAGCCGTGGGCTGCTTGGGACCGTTCCAGTCGAATGTGGAGGCCATAATAGCTTCGGTAAAGTCGCCATTGGGCAGCCAGTCTGTCCACTGACGCTGACCCTGGAAACCGCCGGCAACAGCATTTTTTCCAAGCGCTTCCTCATGCCAGCCAAGCTCATCCAGCTTGGGATTGCCGAACATGATATCTTTTACGATAATAGAGAATTTGGCAATGAATTCCCAATCCTTGTCCGCAGGAATAACCTTGGACTTCGTGATGATTTCGATCAATTCATTTCCGGCATTAATATCAAAACCTTCTTTGCAGTTGGCTTTGATCCAGGCAAGGGCCTTTTCATATTCGTCCTTATCGTAGATTTCCAGCGTCATTCGGCGCAGCAGCTCGGTCATATCCACCCATTCAGCACGCAGACCCAGATACTTCTGCATGACCTGCGTATCGCAGAAAGAGCCCATAATACCCATGGAAACGCCGCCAATGTTTACATAAGCTTTGTTCTTCATCCAGCCGACTGCGACAGCACAGCGGGCAAAACGAAGCAGCTTTTCGGCTACATCAGCAGGAACGGTACGGTCACCCATGTCCTGCACATCGCGTCCATAAATAGAGAATGCCGGAAGTCCCTTCTGCGCATAGGCTGCCAAAACAGCAGCCAGATAAACGGCGCCGGGCCGTTCGGTACCGTTAAATCCCCATACAGCCTTGATGGTATTGGGATTCATATCGAAGGTTTCCATGCCGTAACACCAACATGGGGTAACAGTCAGAGTTGCGACCACGTTTTGTGTGGAAAAGAATTCCTCACACTTGGCAGCTTCTGCGCCGCCGCCTATGGTACAGGGGCTGATGACCGCTTGGACAGGCGTTCCGTCCGGATAATACAGGGTTTCAATCAATTCCTTTGCAGCAAGCGCCAAACCCATCGTCTGCTCTTCCAGACCTTCGCGGATGCCGCCCCAGCGGCCATCGATGGTGGGACGGATACCAATGCGCGGATACAGCATGTCAGATCTCCTCCTCAGAATACTTTTTGTAACCGGGATGTTTGCCGGAAATATGATAGTAGTTATCCCTCAGCTCCAGCAGTTGATCAATCTGCGGACGGGGGATCTCCCGAGCTCCGCCAAGCAAATGAGCAACCAGACTGATTTTCGCAAAGTGCTCGAGCGTTTCCATACGGTAGAATGCTGTGATCAGATCGCAGCCAACGGTTAGGGCTCCATGATTCTGCAAAAGAAGAACATCGTGTTCCTTCAAATACGGAGCAATTGCATTGGGCACTTCGTAAGTAGAGGGCGTACCGTAAGGCGTTACAGGGATGGAGCCTACAGTAAGCACAGTTTCAATCATACAGTATTGATCCAGCGGTTTATTGGCGACTGCAAAACCGGTGGATGTAGGCGGATGAGCATGCACGACTGCGCCTACGTCCTCGCGCTCTTCATAACATCGCATATGCATTTTCATTTCGCTGGAAGGCTTATATCCTTCGGGGCCTTCGACAACGTTCATTTCTGCATCCACGCGGATCAGTTTATCCGGCGTAATCATGGATTTACTGATGCCGCTGGGAGTAATCCACCAGGTACCATCGTCGTTTTTGACAGACACATTTCCATCGTTGGCGGCAACCCATCCAAGCTGCCACATTTTATGACATACATCACAAATCTGTTCTTTTATATTCATTCTTTATTCCTCCTCGGTTTGTTTCCCTCTTTTTTATTTAAGCATCGATATCTGAAATGATTATATCACTTGTCTTTGTGTGTTTCCAGTAGTATTATGATAAATAAAGAAACATTCTTTCGAATAATGAATTGATCGGGAGGTCTATACAATGCTAAAAGGAATTCCTGCGATCCTTCCTCCGGAACTGCTGAAAATTTTGTGCGAAATGGGACACGGTGATGAAATTACCATTGGTGATGCTAATTTTCCGGGAAATTCACTGTCGAATCGTGTCGTTCGCATGGATGGCCATGGTATACCGGAAATTTTGGATGCTATTTTATCGCTGATGCCACTGGATCAGTATGTGGATCATCCTGCTATGCTGATGCAAGTCGTTCCAGGAGATCGGACAGAAACGCCCATTTGGGAAGAGTACCGGCAAATTCTTGGCAGATACGAGGAAAGAAAAGCAGATTGCCTGGAGGAGATAGAACGCTTTGCTTTTTATGATCGGGTTAAAACGCATAGTTATGCTGTGATCATGAGTGGAGAAAAAGCTACGTATGCAAACATTATCCTCAAGAAGGGTGTCATTAAATAAATGAAAAGCTCCTGCTTATGCAGGAGCTTAAAAACAAAAGCCTTGAAACATTGTTTCAAGGCAATGGTCTGGGTGAGAGGATTCGAACCTCCGGCCTCTTGAACCCCATTCAAGCACGCTACCAAACTGCGCTACACCCAGTTATTTTATTGGAACTCTGTCATCCAGAGCACGGGATATATTATCGCATTTTATGGCATAAAAGTCAAGTGTTTTTTGAAGAAAAGCAGCAAAATTTTGAAAGAATTTTGCTGACAGCTTATTTTGCTTTTGATTGTCTTCCTGTCAGCAACATGCTATAATGAAGCACAGGCTAACCGGAAGTAGGAAAATAGATAAAGGAGCGCAGCATATGTACGCGATTATTGGCACGTGGAAGATGAGTTTTACAGGAGTTTCGCAGGCGCACGAACAGTTGAAGCAGGGTGGATGCGCTGGTGATGCCGTGCAGCATGCTGTTATGTGTGTGGAGGATGAACCATCCTATACCTCCGTTGGATATGGCGGTTTGCCGGATCACGATGGTCACGTGATGACGGATGCTGCTTATATGGATGGCAATACGCTGCGGTTTGGCGCTGTGATGAGCGCTGAAAACATTCGCAATCCGATTTGTGCAGCTCGCGCTTTGTGTGGACGTGAAACCAACTGTCTGCTGGCTGGCAGAGGAGCAGAACAATTTGCCATGCAAATTGGCTTGCCTATGCGGGACATGCGCACTTCCGAGGCAATGAAACAGTGGCGGGAGGCCCTGCAGCAGGAAAACCGTAAAATGGACGCCTATAACGAACATGATACCGTATGTGTGCTTGCCCTTGATGAAAACGGTTCACTGATCGCAGGCACATCCACCTCCGGCCTTTTTATGAAAGAACCGGGACGTGTGGGG
Source organism: Clostridia bacterium (assembly GCA_017547285.1). Taxonomy (GTDB): domain Bacteria; phylum Bacillota; class Clostridia; order Christensenellales; family Aristaeellaceae; genus Limiplasma. Next base: position 126,023 of record JAFYQB010000117.1, on the reverse strand, counting down.
GATTCGCCGATTGTAGGTTCAGGTTTTTATGCGGATATCCGTTATGGTGCAGCAGCAGCTACCGGACTTGGAGAAGATATTATGCGCGTCTGCCTGTCCTACGAAATTGTATCGCTGATGCGTGATGGCTTGTCTGCGCAAAAAGCATGTGAAACAGCTGTACAGGCGCTTTCGGAGCGCAAGATCCAACTCGGAGAAGATGCAGGTTCGATCAGCGTGATTGCGCTTTCTCCTAAGGGTGAATATGGTGCAGCCACAACGCTTCCTGTATTCCCGTTTACCGCAGGCAATGATCAGGGTGTGGCCATCTATGCAGCTCGTCCTGTGGAAAACGGCATGGAAGTTAAAATTTCTTCTGAGGCTGCGCTGGCGGATGAGCCGTAAATTTCTTTTTGGTGCACAGGAAATGCAGTGGTTATACGTTGTATTTGCATCCAAATAAACGGGGGAAAAGCCGTGAAAAAAAGCGCGTTCTTTTGGGTTGTGATGTTGTGTATAATGCTGACCGCTGCTTATGCGGAAACTGCGTATGTAGACGGTAAAACAGCCAGTCGTGTACATCTCAGAAATGCTCCTTCAAAGCAGGCGGATTCCATAGGGTTGTTTTATACAGGTACAGAAGTAAAGCTTGATGATTCCACACTGGCGGATGACTGGGCGCGTGTGCAGATTGGAGCTGTAAATGGCTATATCATGTGCGACTACCTGAGCCATGAACGGCCGCTGGAATATATGCTGCCTGGTGCGAGGGTGAAGTCTGATACGCTGAATCTGCGTTCTGGCCCATCTAAAAACAATGATGTGGAGGCAGTGCTAAAGGAACAGGAACAATTGTGTATGCTCGGTCAGTGTTCCAATGACTGGTATTATGTGAAAACACAGAATGGTCTGACTGGTTATGTGATGCCGGAATACGTAACGCTGACCGGAGAAATGGTTTCTGACCACAATGCTGACATCCGCAAAATTGGCGAATGCTATAACGGGGATTTCATTTACAGCTGGCCTGCGCCAAATGGCCAGACGCTGTATTTTACTGCGCTGGAAGATCCGGTCATCCAATACGAGGATGTTAACTTTGATGGACACAAAGATGTGGTCGTCTTTATCATCCGTGGGGCGAGTAACTTTTTTACAGAGTTTTTTGTCTGGGATGATGGCCAGTACGTGTATGCGCGTCATCCGGGGCTTACGCAGGGCATCTGCAATTATCACCTGTATCCGGAATATGGCATCGTACATTCCGATGCAAACAACGGCTCAGCGGGAGCGGAGCATGAGGATGTGCTGCTTCGCTGGGAGGGAAACGAACTGCGTGTGATTCGACGTGCATTATCTGAAAACGCTACAGAAATGACGAGATTTTCAGATGGCGGGGGATATACCATTCATACCGATCTTCAAAATCTGCGTGTTCGTGTGTGGGATTATACCAAAGGCATTGCGGAAGGTGAACTGATTTACGAAACGTTCATCAGCCATCAGGCGCTTGATAGCGCTGAAACGTACAGCCGTCTGTTTGCCGGTGAACAGGAAGCGCTCTGGCGTGATATCAAATAACAAAGAAAACCGCAGCGAAGCAAACTCGCTGCGGTCAAATTTATGGAATGGATTACTCAGCCAGAAGCTGGCTGATCATCTGATCCACCATGCTCAGACAACGGGGCAGATGGAAGGGGCCTTTGAAAGTGCTGCCCTTGGTGGAGGGCATGGTGGGTTTGCCATCACGGCGCAGGTAACCGTACCATTCGCCGTTTTCGGGATCACTGAATACTTCCTGACAGTAATCCAGTGTTTTGCAGAACCAGTCGTAGTACTTTTCATCACCGGTATCACGGTAGGCCATCATGCTGGCGATCAGTATTTCGTTGTGAGGCCACCACAGCTTCATATCATGCTCGTAAGCTTCCGGCGGTAAACCCTTGCAGTCGATGAAGTACAGCAGACCGCCAAATTCCTCGTCCCAACCGGCGTTGATGGCGTAGTTGAACACGTTCTGCGCCTGCTGATGCAGTTCATTGTCCTGCGATTGGTTGGCGTACTCCATCAGGAACCAGCTGCATTCGATGTCGTGGCCAGGGTTTACAATGCGGCCTTCGGTCACATCGCCGCGGAATTCGCCGTCCGGGCCAACGTTTTCCAGTGTGCAGCCCATTTCGGGCTTGTGATGATAGGCAAAGATATCATGCACGCAGACCTTGGAGCGCTCATCATACTCGGCGGCATGCCTGGGATCACAGCGCCGCAGCACAGAGCACATATTCAGGAAAATCATTGGCATCGCCAGACCACGACCGCTGCGGGTTTCGGGAATGGTCTTGGGGCCCATGCCGGTGGGATCCTCCATGTTGCCCTGCCACAGATCCCAGAAGATATTGTAGGCAGAACGCGCACGCTCCAGATATTCCGGCTCATGGGTGAGCGTATAGAACTCTGCATTGGCAATGGTGTAGAAGCTTTCGGAAAAGCAGTAGCGGCGCTGGCGCAGAGGCTTGCCATCGCCGGTCACGGTAAAGTACATACGGTTGCCGGCTTCGCGGTTGATGCAGTGATCCTCCATAAAGTCCAGACAGCTCTTTGCAAAATCCAGCCATTCCTTACGGATGCCGTATACATTGCACAGATAGGAGAATGTCCAAGCGCAGCGCCCTTGCATCCATACGCTTTTATCTGTGGAATAGATCTTTCCAAAACGATCCAGACAGGTATATACACCGCCGTTTTCGTGATCCCAACCATTATTAACCCAGAAATCAGCACAGCGCATTAACTCCTCGCGAATCCACTGTTGCTGCAGGGCAAGCTTTTCTTTGTTCATTGTTTTCCGCCTCCTTGGCAAAAGGATCAAATAGTATAGATATTATAACGCGTTTTCATAGGAAAACGCAAGCATAAAGGCAGGGAAGAATACCTTGAACGTTGAATAGAAAATGAGTAGATTTTATTGCCGCCAAGGAGGTATATACATATGAAAAACCGTCATTTTCTGACTCTTTTGGATTATACGCCGGATGAAATTCTGCAGCTTCTTGATCTTGCAGCGGAATTGAAAGCGAAGAAAAAGGCTGGTATCCCGCATCGTCTGTGTGAGGGTAAGAATATTGCGTTGATTTTTGAAAAAACGTCTACCCGTACCCGCTGTGCGTTTGAAGTAGCAGCGGCTGATCTGGGTATGACTGCGGTTTATCTGGATCCAAACGGAAGCCAGATTGGTAAGAAGGAAAGCATTGCTGATACCGCGCAGGTACTTGGTCGCATGTTTGATGGTATTGAGTATCGTGGTTATGGTCAGGAGCGGGTGGAGGCTTTGGCCAGGTATGCCGGCGTACCGGTGTGGAATGGATTGACCAATGAATATCACCCCACGCAGATTTTGGCGGATATGCTTACGATCCGCGAACATTGTGGCAGCCTCAAAGGACGCAAACTGGTGTATATGGGCGATGCACGCTACAACATGGGTAATTCGCTGATGATCGGCTGCGCCAAGCTGGGTATGCACTTTGTTGCCTGTGCTCCGGAAAAATATTTTCCGAATGAAGAACTGATTGCCAAATGCAAGGCCATTGCAGCTGAAACCGGCGCTACCCTCTGTTTTGAAACGGATCCCCGGAATGCCGTTATGGGCGCGGATGTGATTTACACTGATGTATGGGTTTCCATGGGTGAACCAGAGGGGGTATGGGCGGAGCGTATCCGCGAACTTTCACCCTATCGTGTTACCATGAATCTGATGGAACTGGCAGGAAGTCAGTGCTTCTTTATGCATTGCCTGCCGGCCTTCCATGACTTGGAAACTACGGTTGGACGCGAAATTTATGAGAAATTCGGTATTGATTGCATGGAAGTGACCGACGAAGTGTTCCAGAGTGAACGTTCCATTGTTTTTGATGAAGCGGAAAATCGTATGCATACCATTAAAGCTGTGATGGCAGCTACCCTGTAGTGATAAACGTAGGAGGAATCAGCCATGCTTACGCTGGAACAACGCCTGCAAATGCTGGAATGTCCGAAAGGGAAAATAGATCTTGTGCTGGATACGGATGCCTATAACGAGATTGATGACCAGTTTGCTATTTCATATGCTTTAAAGGCAAAAGAAAAAATCAATTTACTAGCTCTGTATGCGGCACCATTTCATAATCATCGTTCCAATGGTCCGGCTGACGGTATGGAACGCAGTTATCAGGAAATCCTTATGCTGCTCAAACTGAGCGGGGAAGATATACCCACCTACCGAGGATCGACAGTATATCTGCCGGATGAGAACACACCTGTTGATTCGGATGCAGCCTCCCATCTGGTGGAATTAGCGAAGAAATACACCCCTGAAAAACCCTTGTATGTGGCCGCTATCGGCGCGATTACCAATGTTGCTTCTGCTTTGCTGATGGCTCCGGAGATTGCTGACAACATTGTGGTTGTATGGTTGGGCGGTCATGCGCTTGAGTGGCATGACAATGCTGAATTTAACATCAAACAGGATGTTGCAGCGGCGCGTGTTGTTTTTGGTTCCGGTGCTCCGCTGGTTATGCTGCCCTGTATGGGCGTAGTAAGCAGCTTTACGACGACAGGTCCCGAACTGGATTACTGGCTGCGGGGAAAGAATGCATTGTGTGATTATTTGGTCAAGAATACTGTGGATGAAGTAAAAAGCTATGCAGAGGGTCGTGTGTGGAGCCGTGTGATCTGGGATGTAACCACCATTGGCTGGCTGCTGAACGACAATGGACACTTTATGCAGGAAAAACTGATTCCCACGCCCATTCCGCAGTATGATCATCATTACTCGCAAAGCTGTTCCCGCGTGTTGTGCAAGTATGTTTATCATATCAACCGCGACGCACTGTTTGGCGATCTGTTTGCCCATCTGACGAGGTAAAGTATCATGAACATTTGCTATCCGCAATACGGCAATTGCATCGCCAATCTGGCCTGCTCCATTCTGCGCTATTATGGCTGTGATGCACCAAATCCCACGCTTTCACAGGCGGATGAACTGCTTCAAAAGTCGTACAAAAATGTTGTGCTGATGCTGCTGGATGGCATGGGGATGAGTGCACTGGAGGAGCATTTGTCAGAGAACGGTTTCTTCAGACGTAATCTGTGCTGTCCGTATTCATCCACCTTTCCGCCCACGACCGTTGCAGCGACTACTGCTGTGATGAGCGGTCTGTACCCCAATCAAAGCGCATGGCTTGGCTGGGTGGGTTACTTTGATGAAATTGACCGCAATGTGGTTTATTTTCTCAACAAAGACAACGATACGGGCGAAAAAATTACTGAAATGAATGTAGCTGAACGCTTTGTGCCGTATGCGGATATCTTTGAACCTATCCGTGCCATGGGCGTGCAGGCGCATTGGCTGTGTTCCTGGCGCGAACCAAAACCCCAAAAATTCAGTGCGATGTGTGATGAAATCACACGGCTGTGTGCACCGCAGGAACGCCAGTTTATCTATGCCTACTGGGAGGAGCCAGACAAGAGCATGCACGAAAAAGGCGTGCATGTCCCGGAAATGGGCGAGCTGGTTCGTCAACTGGAGGATGAGACCAGACGACTGTGTGAACAACTGCAGGATACGCTGATTCTGATTACAGCGGATCATGGCCTTGTTGATGGTGAAACCATCCTGTTCCATCAGGATCATGAAATGATGGACTGTATGATTCGCCGTCCTTCCATGGAGGCGCGTGCGCTGAATCTGTTTGTCAAAGAGGAATGCAGGGAGCGCTTCGAATCACTGTTTCATCAGCGGTACGGCGACCGTTTCCAGCTGCTGCCCATGGAAGAAGTCCAGCGCCTTGGACTGTTCGGGACCGGAAACGATCATCCGCGTTTGCAGCGCATGCTTGGCAATTATCTTTCTGTTGCTGTTGGCAATGCTGTTCTGCGAACCAAAAACGTCATTCATCCGGCGGATCATGGGGGAATGACGCGTGACGAAATGATGATTCCGCTGATTGCTGTTGAAACCTGAATTTTTTATCAATTCATCGAAAGCCAAAGACCGCACCATACCTGCTTTCAAGCAAGGGTGGGGCGGTCTTTTCGTCAGAGAAAACAGAAACTATTCCAAAACCAAAGGATTAAACAATCCGCGCCAGTAGATTTCATCCGTAAAGCCGTCAAACTGTGTACCAGACTGGAAGAAACAAATGCTGCGCACCCGTTCATCCATACAAAGCGAGTTAACAAGCGCATAAGCAAGCAGGCGTTCCTGCTGCGGAGAGATTCCTTTTCCAAGATCCGAAAAAGACGGTGCGAAGTTCACAAGTAGCGTGTGATCTGACAGGGCAAACCCAAGCAGAGTCGTATCGGTAATGGATTTTTCGTCCATAACCGGCAGCAGATCGGGGTGGCTGTCTCCTGCCTGCGGGCCTTTGGCCAGCTCGCACAGCAAAACGCGTGGATTGGTGCGCTGGTAATAGGCGATTGCTCTGCTGGAGGGAGCCAGTTTCTGCGTTTCCGGGTCTGCAAAATACAGCGTACAGTAGTCGTAAATCAGACCTGAAAAAGCGGCGCGAAGGAAAACATCTGATTCCTCTCCGGAAGCATCTTCTTCCGTTAAATACAGGGCATCAACAGGCGTTCCGTTGATGGATAGGGAAATGCCGCTTACATTGGGAAAGAAACTGGAAAGCGTATAACACAGGGAGGCTGTGCACTGGCTGCGGGTGATGCCATAGGCATCCAGCATGTCGTCCAGGTTGTGTGCAAAATCAAGCGCGATGATCTGACTGCCCGAAGACGGATTATCCTGAAGAACAGGCGTCGTTGTGAGCAGATCAGCCAGCAGAGGGAGCTGCGGAGAACGGATCTGCGAATCTGACGGCCCGGCTGCAAGTGCGCGCAGAATAGCCGTAACCATTTCAGGCAATTGCTGATTTTCAAAACTGATAGGTCTTGCTTCGCAAACCAGGCCGTCGCTGTTTTGCAGGGGAAAGTAGAGCGCAACATAGGCGGACAGGGGAACGGCTGCCTGACTGCCTGCGGGCACGCGCTTTGCAAGCAACTGCTCGTATACGGAGGATAAATCTCTGGAACTATTGGCTTTCAGAGCGCCCATGGGAAGGGTGTTTGCGATGTCCAGGCCAACCGGCTTGTCCACTACAAGCACATTGACATAATCAATGCCGTCAATGGCGGTAAGGGTGTTGGCAATCGCCTGACATGCGATGTACAGACGCTGCCGGTCAAGCTGCAAAGCAGAAGCGCTTAAATTGACGGTTGCTACATTGCGGCTGATTTCTACAGGATTTGCGCCGTACAAAGAGAGGCGAACCTCTCCTCCAAGCGAAGTGTATTCTCTGCTGCCAGTCTGGGAAATCAGAGAGCGCATAACCGTTTCGGCAGCGGGACGAACCAGAGAAAAAGAAATGTCTGTTTCGATATCCGCAAGGCCGATGCCGTCATGGCTTGGCAGATAGAGCGTCGCAGTATCCTTGTATTCAAGCGCAGCATCGCCGATGGGGGCAAGGTAGGTTACCTCGGCCGGAGGAAGGGTTACATCCGGCGAAACATCGGTTATGGGTAACCCGGTGCCGGCACAGCCGGTCAGCAGAAACAAAAGACTGATCAGCAAAAGAAACAGTCGTCTGGTATACATTGTATCTAACTCCTTTGAGGGAAAACGGCTGGTTATCCCTGATGGATCGGCAGCTCGACCGTAAAGGTTGTGCCACTGCCTTCTTCGCTTTCGACGGAAACCGTACCGCCGTGCATCAGTACCATTTGATGCACAATGCTTAGTCCAAGTCCGGTACCGCCTGTTTCGCGGCTTCGCGCTTTATCGACCCGGTAGAAACGGTCGAAAATATGAGCCTGGTCTTCTTTCGGAATGCCGGGACCGTTGTCGCTTACGGTTAATATGGCATCCCGTCCTGAACGGATCAAACGAACCCGGATACAGCCGCCTTCCTGGGTATATTTGCTGGCATTTTCCATCAAATTATAAATAACTTGAGTTAGCTTTGCGCTGTCGGCATACATTTCGCATCGATCGCTCAAATTGAGCTTCAATTCCTGATTGCGCTTTTCAAGAACAAGCTTCAAACGACTAGCTGTATCTGTTACAAGCTGGGAAAGACTAAAGGTTGTTCGATTCAGACGCATGGTTTTAGAATCCATGCTGACGAGCGTAAGCAGATCGCCAATGACCATGTTCAAACGGTCGATTTCCTTGTTAATGTCAGTAAGGAATTCGGTTCTCATGCCGCTATCCATATCCGGCTGGTAAATAATGCTTTCCAACAGAATTTTCATGGTAGCGAGAGGCGTTTTGAGCTCATGACTGGCATTGGAAACAAACTGGTTGCGGCTTTGGTCCAGCATTTCCAGCTTTTCTGACATGGTGTTAAAGGTTTCTGACAAACGGCGAAGTTCACCGCTTCCTGTGACGGGAACGCGAGTGGAAAAATCACCGCGGCCCATACGCTGGATGCTTCGAGTGAGGGATACGATTGGTCGTGTAAGAACACGTGAAAAGACAAGCGCAATAATCATGGCAACCAGAGCGGCGATCATGAAATACAGAATCATGCGATCCTGCAGCTGAAATACGCGCTGCATCATATCCTGAATAGGGGAGGCGTAGAGGAGCACACCTATGGAGCTGCCGTTGGAAACCATGGCAGAAGCACAGTAAGCGCTCCATTCGGCATTACCGTCAAACGGCTGCAACAAACGAAGGAGGTTGAATTTTTCAGCCTCCTGATCTTCTTTGGATGTTGTATGTACACCGTAAGCATTCTGTTCTCCGAATACCAGAACGTTCAGGGCTTCGGATACAGGCAGTCTTGAGCCGTTCAGTTGGTTCAAACTATCTGCCTGTACTTTTCCGTATTGATCCAGCACCATCAGGCGTCCGCCGAGATCAGCGCTGGAGGAAACGAGTTCCTTCTGCAAAAGTTCAAATCGGGCATCCTGATAGAGGGGAACCAGCTCCTGAGCCAGCTTGTTGGTGTTCGCCCGATCCTGACGCATGCGGTCGTCGAACAAATAATCGCCTACCAGCCCGATCAAAGAGGTCGCTACAGCATAGTAGCTGACCCCCAAAACAAGCAGGAAGGCGAGTATGATCTTCCACCGGATGGAAGAAAAAAAGGTATTAGTCTTTGTCGGTAAAATAGTAGCCCACTCCCCACTTGGTGAAGATAAACTCAGGCTGAGCAGGATTACGTTCGATTTTTTCGCGCAGACGGCGAATATGAACATCAACAGTACGAGCGTCGCCTGTATAGTCGTATTTCCAAACGGTTTCAAGCAACGCTTCACGGCTGAACACTTTGCCGCGGTTGTTTACAAACACCTGCAGCAGATCAAATTCCTTAGCGGTCAGTCGGATATCTGTTCCTCCAAGAGAAACGGAGCGATTAATCGCGTTAATCTCCATATCGTGCACCTTAACCACCTTGCGGGGTTCGCTCTGCACATTGCCGGAAGCGCGGCGCATAATGGTCTTAATGCGCGCCTTTACCTCCAAAATATTAAAAGGCTTGGTCATATAGTCATCTGCGCCGTATTCCAGACCCAGAATTTTATCGATCTGTTCGCCTTTGGCAGTCAGCATAATAATCGGAACATTGCTGTGCTCACGAATGCGCTGACAAACAGTGATGCCGTCTACTTTCGGAAGCATCACATCCAGCAGAATAAAATCGAAATGATCAGAGAAGAACTTATTTAGCGCTTCTTCGCCATCGGCGGCAGAATCGGTTTCAAAACCTTCCTGTTCCAGCGTGTATTTCAAGCCTTTGATGATCAAGGGCTCGTCATCGACCAAAAGAATCCGCTTTGCCATCGGCTTCTTCCTTTCCTGTACAATGATACAATCAGAAAATGACTGCATCAGAATATTAAGATATTTACATTGTAAAATGAATTATGAAAAAAATCAAGCCTTTTGAAACAAAAAATTCATATTTGCTGATTGTTTATTTCGATGAGATACAAAAACCGCTTTGCAATTGATGCAAAGCGGTCGGCTGATTTAGGACAGGGAATCAAGCGCCTGCTGAACTTTCTCGCGGGTGGCATAATTCAGGGGAGAGAAACGGCCTTCCATGGCTTTTTGCAGCTTGCTTCTGGCAGCCTCCTTGTCTCCGGCTTCAATATCGTACTGGGCAAGGAAATAAAGCGTGTCGATCTGGCCGGGTTTGGTTTCCAACGCTTTTTCGAAATACTCTTTGGCTGTCGCTTTGTCGTTTCCCAAACGATAGTAGGCTTGGCCAAGGTTATCCAACGTGATAGCGTCCTCGTCATCATACTCATAGGCTTCCTTGTTGAAAGCGACGGCTTTTTCATAATCGCCCGCTTCTACATACAGATAACCAAGCGTTTGATAGACCATACCACTGGGGGCCTTCTGATGCATACGCTCCAAAAGTTCGATGCCTTTTTCAAGATTGCCCAGTTTATAGGCGACAGAGGCATAATTGACCATCAACTGACGACGGTGTTCTTCAGTCATGGGATATTTTTGAATTTTTACGAGCAATTCACGGGCTTCCTGAAATTTACCTGCGCGAATCAGCAAAACAGAGTAGGCAAGAAGAGCGTTCATTTCCTTCAAGCCTTCTTTTTCAGCTTCGGCATAAAGTTTCATGGCGCCTTCTGAATCGCCCTTGTTGATCAGCAGAGACGCTTTGCGCGCTTTCAAAGTTGTAAACAAGCCCATTCTGGGAACCTCCCTTATGTTGTCTGTTTGGAAAGTTTGCGCCTCAAACGCGCATAACGATATTGTAACGCTTTTTGCTGTTCTTGTACAGTCTCATTCTTAAAAAGTGCAGGTTCAGAAAGCAAAAGCAGCGCCTGCCTTGTATAACTGACAGCCTTGGGCAAATCTTTTAACTGGTGTTCATACAGTTTTGCAAGTCCTTCGCAAGCCGCAACAGATTTTTTGTCCTGAAGCAGCATGGATTGGTACAGTTTTACAGCTGCATCGCAGTTTCCTTCTCGTTTTTCTATTCGAGCCATGGCCAGACAGGCTTCAGCAGCCATTCCGCTGGCGGCGCTTAAATGGTAACATTTCATGGCTTTGCTCTTTTCGCCGGTTTTTTCCATGGAACGAGCCAGAGAAAACAGGTCTTCTGCTGCTTCTATTTCTTCAGGTTTATCGACTTGTCTGCACATGAAGTAAAACAACTGTGCCAGGCTTACAATATCTTGTTTGTTGTGTTCAAGTATTTTCAGCAGTGGATCAAAGTTTCCGTCTTTCAGATATTGGAAATAGGTCTGAGGCACCAAAGCACCTGGCAGATCATCATCGCGCTGCACGTGGAGCAGCTGTTCCTCCAAATTGCTCAGACGGCAGTTTTTCAGACGAAGCTTCCAAATCCGTCGTGCAGGGTAAAGCACATCCGCGTGTATATTCGGAATGTGCGCGTTGCTTATGCGGTTCATCTGAAAACGCGACTTAAGCAGCGGAATATCAAACGTACGCCCGTTAAATGTACAAAGGATGGGGAAGCGCTGCATCAATCCGTCTACCAGACGCAGCATTTCCGCTTCTTCAGGGTAATCATGGATCAGGAATTGCTCCACAACAAATCCGGAAGCGGTAAAGTACCCTGCGCCAATCTGGAAAGCAATGGTTCCGGCTCCGCCTGACAGTCCTGTTGTTTCTGTATCAAGAAACAAGATATCCTCCGGGTGAACTTCAGCGGGAAATGGACAACCAAAAATAGCTTGCAGAATGTCCTGACGGGCATGACAATGGTTCGTGAAAAGCGACAGGGGAAATAAAGACTGGCTGCGGTAACACGCGAAGTCTTTCTTTGTATCGACGGGTTTTGAAGGGGTTTTTTTAGGTGCTGCATCCAGCATGCGTAATTTGTTAAGCAAATTGGCCATCAGTTCAGCAGCTCCTTCAGCAGCGCGATGGCATCGGCCTTACCCTGTTCTCCTACTTCGATCAACGGTCCTACACAGCTGGGACAGCCGAATTCGCAACTGCAGCCCACAGCGATCTGCAAAGCATGTTCCAGCAGCAACTCCTGCATCTGATACGCTTTTTCACTTAAACCAATACCGCCCGGATAGGCATCATACAGGAAAATCGTGGGTTTGTCTGTAATCGGCGCCTTGACCTGATAGACGACGTTGATGTCGCGCGGAGCACACATCAGGTACAGCGGCGAAACGATGGAAAGCAGATTGGCAATGCCAAGAAGTGCACCCTGTATGTCATCGTTGGAATAGCGCTGACTGATGCTGTCGGGCATCGTCCACCACATACCAACGGTATGCAGATCGGTCTGGGGGAGACGCACTTCGCCGAATCCCACGGTTTCGTGAGTGTCCAGTTTGAATTTTTTGAACATTTTCACGATGGTGCTTACCCGAAGTTCGCCAAGCGTCAAGCCTGCGCCGCACGGAAGCTGTTTTTCTTCCAAATCATCCAGAATGTGCAGGCTGACGTTTAAATCTGCGTCGGTGTAGTAATCGGTATCCACCGCTTTGATATAGGCTTTGCAGGTGTCCATATCAAGCTGTTCCACCTGATACATGCGCGCATCGTGCATGTAAATAGCATTTTCGTGCAAAAGCATAGGAACAGTATAACGATCCATTTCGCCGATCACACGGTGATGAGCAGGATTGGTAATGTCGATAATAACAAAGTTTTCTGTTTTTGCGCTTCGCAGGCTGATTTCGCCGGACGGCAGTTCTTCTTCCATCCAGTAATACTTGCCATCGAGATGGCGCAGAATGTTGTTTTCGGACAGATATTCCAGAAACTGCGAAGTATCAGTTACATCGCCAAATTGTTCGTTTTCGTCAAACGGAAGTTCGTACGCACTGCATTTGATATGGGAGAGGAGAATATACAGATTGTTGGGCTGTACCAGTGCATTTTCGGGAGAAGCTTGAAAGAAGTAATCCGGGTTCTGAATGATATATTGATCCAATGGGGCAGAAGAAGCGACCATGATGGTTAAAGCAGTATCTTTGCGACGACCGGCGCGGCCAGCCTGCTGCCATGTGCTGGCGATGGTGCCTGGATAGCCGCACAGGATACAGGCGGTCAGGGAACCGATATCAATACCCAGTTCCAGGGCGTTTGTTGATACAACCATATCAACATGACCATCACGAAGTCCACGTTCGATGTCGCGGCGTTCGCTAGGGAGATAGCCGCCGCGGTAGCCGCGCACGCGGTCTGTAAAACCATAGGCGTTGCGAACACATTCTTTAAAATGCCGTGTGATGACTTCTACCTGCAAGCGGCTTTTGGCAAATACAATAGTGGGGATTTCATTGCGCAGCAGATTTTCGCCAATGCGCTTGACCTCATTCACAACACCACGACGAATGCCAAGCTGACGATTGACCACAGGCGGATTGTAGAACACGAAATGACGTTCTCCGGTAGGGGCGCCGTTATTGGTTACAGCTTCAATCGGGCGGCCGGTCAGCTGCTGCGCCAGTTCTACAGGATTGGCAATGGTTGCGCTGCACAGGATGAATTGGGGGTGGCTGCCATAAAAAGCACACAGTCGGAGCAGCCGCCGAAGTACATTCGCCAGATGGCTGCCGAAAACGCCTCGGTAAGTGTGAATTTCATCGATCACGATATACTTAAGATTTTCAAACAGTTTGACCCACTTGGTGTGGTGGGGCAGAATGTTGGCGTGCAGCATATCGGGATTGGTTACCACAATATGGCCCGCCTGACGAATTGCCTTGCGGGCTGCACCCTGTGTATCTCCGTCGTAGGTATAGGTCTTGATGTTCACACCCAATGCTTCGATCATCTCATAAAGGCCGCTTACCTGATCTGCAGACAAAGCCTTAGTAGGGAACAGATAGAGTGCTCTCGCATCCTCGTTTTCCAGAATAGTGGATACAACAGGCAAATTGTAGCACAAGGTTTTACCGCTGGCGGTAGGTGTTACCACCACAAAATCTTTCTTTGCCTGTGCTAGTTGATAGCACTCCGCCTGATGAGTATAGAGCGTATGAATGCCGCGAGAACGCAAAACCTGTTTGAGACGCTCATCCATATTTTCAGGCAGCGGTAAATAATGCCCTTCGGTTGCAGGCAATGTGCGCCATTCGGTTACGCATTCCATAAAGGATTGATCCGTTTTCAAACGGCCAATCAGCTGATCTACATTCATGTAAACGCCTCCTGTGTTACAGGAAATTCAAAAGCGAACGTTTGTTCTATCACTATTATAACATGCCTGAAACCAAACAACAAGTCCTATTTGACAAGATCCATCAGTTTCTGAAAACCATCTGTGCAGTATTCACTGCCATCGGAAAGCAGCCAGGTGGCTTCGGCATCGGAGACAGATTCAATCAGTGCACGACTTTCTTCATAGGGGAGCAGGAAGGCAGCAGTAGAGAGAAAATCTGCAAGGCCGGAATCGGGGTGAATAATGCTGACGGCACGCATATATTCCGCCGGATGCAGCGTGGCGGGATCAATCAGATGATGATAACGCTTACCATCGACTTCAAAATACCGCTGATAATCGCCGCTGGTTACGATGCTCAAATTCTTCAGACCTAACTTAAGACGAGTGGTAACGCCATCCACATCCTCCACGGCCACAGTCCACTGTGTACGACCGTCACGCGGAGCATCGCCGCAAACCACGTTGCCGCCGGCATTCAGAATAAAGGAATCCAGACCAGCCTTGCGCAGCTGATTGGCCACTTGCTGGGCTGCATAACCTTTGGCCACCGCGCCAAGATCAATTCGCAGATCAGGATCCGCGTAATAGACAGTACCAGCAGTTTCATCAATCACAACATCATCAAAATTCATATGCTTGGCTGCGGCTGCAAGAGCCTCTGTGTCTGGAATATAGTCGCCCGCCGTTCTGGCATTGTGCCAAAGGCGCAGCACGCTGCCCATGGCAGGATTTGTCTTTGTACTGTAAAGAGATTGCCATTCCTGAATCTGTTTCAAAAGGGCAAGCAGTTCCGGTTCAACAGCATACGGTGCGGAAGCGGCGTTCTGATTCAGGGCATATAGATTGCGGACGTCGTTGTAACCATTATATTGGTCAAAAATTTGATGATATCGGTACATCTCAGACTCAGTCAGCTTGGCGTAGCTCTGAAAGTCATCCGTATTCTGGGTGTAAGCAATCAATGTGATAATGGTGTCGAACGTGCCAAAAAAGTAATGCTGATGTTTTTCATAGGTAACCTGTTGCGCGCATGAAGAAGATACAACCAGCATCAGAACCAGGCATACAGCCAGAAAACAGCGTTTCATGGTCTTCACCTCGAAATCAATTTGAAAAAAGGGACGGACTCGACGAGCCGTCCCTTCTGAAAGGAATTGTTTATTCCGCAGCGTTGAGAGCCTCGATCACAGCGTTGGTGGTGATGGTCGCGCCAGCGATAGCATCGATATCAGCAACGGTGAGGGGGAGAGTCTTGCCAATGAACTGTTTCTGGAAATCCTCTTCCAGAGCCTTTGCGCCAAAACCAGCGGTTTCGGCGAATTGATCGTTGCCAATCTTAATGGCGGAAATGGTGTTCGAAGCGTCAACAGTCACTTCTACAGCCACAGGACCGGCAAAACCCTGAGCGGAACCATTCTTGACAGTTTCACCGGCAGTTTCCTCTGCGGCAGGAACAGCAGCATTCAGAGCTTCGATCACAGCGTTGGTGGTGATGGTAGCACCGGCAATGCCGTCGATATCACCAGCAGTCAAAGGCAGAGACTTGCCAATGAACTGATTCTGGAAGGAGTCTTCCAGAGCGCTGGCACCAAAACCGGGCGTTTCTGCAAACTGGTCATCGCCAATCTTGACAGCGGTGATTACATTCGCATCATCCAGAGTTACTTCTACAGCAACGGGGCCGGCGAAGCCCTGAGCAGAAGCGGTATAAACGGTGCCAGTGGCAGCTTCTTCGGCAGCAGCGGGAGCAGCAGCATTCAGAGCTTCGATCACAGCGTTGGTGGTAATGGTAGCACCGGCAATGCCATCGATATCAGCAGAAGTCAGAGGCAGAGACTTTCCAATAAACTGCTTCTGGAAATCCTCTTCCAGAGCCTTGGCGCCGAAACCGGGAGTCTCAGCAAACTGAGCATCACCGATCTTGATAGCGGCAATTTTGCCATCGGCCACAGTCACTTCCACAGCCACGGGGCCGGCGAAGCCCTGAGCAGAAGCGTTGAATACTTCACCTTCTACAGCGGCAGCAGGAGCAGCTTCTTCAGCGGGTGCTTCGGTAGTGGTTACAGTAGCATTCAGAGCCTCTACGACCGCGTTGGTGGTAATGGTAGCGCCGGCAATGCCATCGATATCAGCAGCAGTCAGAGGCAGCGTCTTGCCGATGAACTGAGCCTTGAAGGCATCTTCCAGAGCCTTGGCGCCAAAGCCGGCAGTTTCAGCAAAGCTGTCATCGCCGATGGTGATAGCTGTAATAGCGTTGTTGGCATCCAGATCAACAGCCACTGCTACATTGCCGGCGAAGCCCTTGGCGGAAGCCTTCTTGGCATCGGCGCTGGCAGCGGGTACAGCAACCGTTTCAGCGGGGGTCTCAGCAGCAAAACCGCCAGCGGCGTTCAGGGCTTCCACAACAGCCTTGCTGGTAATGGTAGCGCCAGTAATGGCATCAATGTCATCCATAGTCAGAGGCAGAGTCTTGCCAATGAACTGGGTCTTGAAAGCGTCGTCCTGAGCCTTGGCACCGAAACCGGCAGTCTCAGCGAAGGAAGCATCGCCAATGGTGATGGCAGTAATCGCGCCGTTATCATCCATATCAACAGCAACTGCCACAGGACCGGCAAAGCCTTGAGCAGAACCCGTCTTGGCGTTCTCACCAGCAGCGGGCACAGGAGCAATTTCTTCAGCGGGGGCAGAAACGGGAGCAGCACCGCTCAGCTGAGCCTGCACCTGGTTAACAGCATTCACAACAGCGTTGGAGGTGATGGTGGCGCCGGCAATCTGGTCGATATCAGCCAAAGTGAGCGGAGGAACCTTGCCAATGAACTGAGCCTGGAAAGATTCTTCCAGAGCGCCCGCACCGTAGCCGGGGGTTTCATTGAAGAAGGCGTCGCCGATGGTGATTTCGGTGATCGCGCCGGCATCATCCAGAGACAGGGTAACAGCAACGGGACCGGCAAAGCCCTGTACGCTGGCAGTGTTGGGAGAAGCGCCTTCGCCACTCATATCCATGACGAACTTACCGGCGGAGTTGACGCCGCCGTTGACCGCAGTAGAGGTAATGGTAGCGCCGGAAATAGCGTCAATTACGCCGTCCTGCAGACCGGTGGTACCTTTGGCAAGGGTCAGGGGAACACTTTCGCCGATAAACTGGTCAGTGAAGCTGGCTTCCTTGGCCTTGGCGCCCAAGCCGGCAGTTTCGCTGAAATTGTCGCCGCCAACATTGATACCGGTAATGACATTATCGGCATCCAGACCAACGGTTACAACAATTTCACCAGCGTAGCCGCCGACAGTCGTTTCAACAACGTAGCCAACGCTTTCGCCATTGGCGTCGAAACCTTCATAGCAACTGTCCATAGCGCTGCCTTCGTCAAGCTCTACCTGCTCGAAGGTGGCGGCTGCAGACAACAGACGGGTACGGGTCTCCTGTGCTGCGCGGAGAGCATTCTCAGCAATCGGACCTTCGGTGATCAGGTTGAAAACAGCCAGCAGCAGAGCGGCCACCAGACAAATGCCAACCAACGGCACCAGATCGCGAAAGAACTTCTTCATAACGGGAAATCCTCCTTCGTTTTTGCGTCTGAAGACGCTTGAGAACAATCCTGACTGTATGCAGCGCACTGCACACAGACACATACACTTTATTATACCATGTTCCTGCAATTTATCAATACACAGCAAGTGGTTTACTTTTTCACAAGCCAAAAAATTCCGGACAGTTTTTGCTGTCCGGAACAGGGCGAGGAATAATTACAATGTTGTTTCGGGAAGAACGGTCTGGTCTGTCTGTTCTTTACGGAAAGCGATTTTCTGATCCTTCACATACAGTTCCACCGCATCGCCCAACGCTACGTTTCCGGCGATGATTTCTTCACTCAAGGCATCTTCTACACTGCGCTGAATGGTTCTGCGCAAGGGACGGGCACCATAATTGGCATCGTATCCGGCGGTAGCAAGCAGCTTTACCACATCTTCGTCATAGCGCAGCGACATACCTCGCTCGTTCAAACGTTTGGCAACGCTACAAAGCATCAGGCCGGTGATTTGCTCAATATCCTGCGGTTCCAGCGCGTGGAAAACGATCAGGTCATCGATACGGTTAATGAACTCAGGACGGAAAATATCCTTGACTTCTGCCATCACACGTTCTTTCATGGCTTCGTAATCCCGTGTTGTTTCCACACTGCCGCCGAATCCCATGGAGCGCTTGGTATTAACGCTTCTTGCACCGGCGTTGGAGGTCATGACAATGATGGTGTTTTTGAAGTTGACCACGCGTCCTGTGCTGTCTGTCAATCGTCCGTCATCCAAAATCTGCAGCAGGATATTAAAGACATCGGGATGTGCTTTTTCAATTTCGTCAAACAGCACTACGCTGTATGGCTTGTTGCGCACCTTCTGAGTCAGCTGACCGCCTTCCTCGTAGCCTACATAGCCAGGAGGGCTGCCAACCAGACGGCTGACGCTGTGTTTCTCCATGTATTCACTCATGTCGATTCGGATAACTGCATTCTCGTCATCAAACATGACTTCGCCAAGCGCGCGGCAGAGCTCGGTTTTGCCCACGCCTGTAGGCCCCAGGAAGATAAACGATCCGATTGGACGCTTGGGATCCTGCAAACCGGCGCGTGCGCGGCGCAGGGCACGGCTGACGGCGCTGATGGCTTCCTCCTGACCAACGACACGCTTATGGAGAAGCTCCTCCATGTGCAGCAAACGCTGACTCTCATCTTCCGTCATTTTTTTGACAGGTACGCCCGTCCAGCTTGCTACGATCTGAGCAATATCCTCATCCGTTACGGCTTCATGGCTGACCGTCTTTCTCTGTTCCCACTCAGCGCGCTTCTGGCTGATTTCTTCGCGCAGCTGACGTTCTTCATCACGCAGGCGAGCGGCGGACTCAAAATCCTGATGCGCAATTGCTTCCTTCTTTTCGTTTTGAAGTGCTTTAAGGCGTTCTTCCTGCTCTTTTACATCAGGCGGAGCGGTAAAACTGTTCAGGCGTACGCGGGAAGCGGCTTCATCCATCAGGTCAATGGCCTTGTCCGGCAGATAACGGTCGCTGATATAGCGGTCAGAAAAACTGACGGCAGCTTCCAAAGCCTCATCGGTGATTTTGACCTTGTGATGCGCTTCATACCGGTCGCGCAGACCTTTGAGAATGGCCAGAGCCTCCTCCGGGGTGGGTTCGCCAACTTTGACAGGCTGAAAACGGCGTTCCAGCGCAGCATCCTTTTCGATATTCTTGCGGTATTCATCCAGTGTGGTTGCACCAATGCACTGCAATTCGCCGCGTGCCAGCGCAGGCTTCAGAATGTTGGCAGCGTCCATGCTGCCTTCTGCCTTGCCCGCGCCGATCAGCGTATGGAATTCGTCAATAAACAGAATGACGTTGCCCTGCTTTTGTACTTCCTTGATGGTGTCCTTAAGACGCTCTTCAAATTCGCCGCGGTACTTGCTGCCTGCGATCATGCTGCCCAGATCCAGCGAGAGCAGCCGCTTGCCGGTAAGCGTTTCAGGAACTTTACCTGATACGATCAACTGTGCGAGCCCTTCCACAACCGCACTTTTGCCAACGCCGGGCTCTCCGATCAGAACTGGATTATTTTTGGTGCGCCGGCTCATGATCTGGATGATGCGTTCCATTTCGTTGGCACGTCCTATCACGGGATCCAACTCGCCGTCCTGTGCGGCTTTGGTCAAATCGCGGCTGAACTTTTCCAGAATATAGCCATTTTCACTGTGCTGGGCTGGTTCAGCACCAGAAGCTTTCGGCATTTCCTGTGCATCAGACTGTGCGCTGTTGATGTTTTCCAGAATTCTGTTTTGCAGGACGGAAACATCAACGCCCATGCCGCGCAGCAGCGTAACTGCGACGCCTTCGCCTTCGTGAAGCAGAGCCAGCCAGAAATGCTCGGAACTGACAAAACTGTGATGCAAACGGCGGCTTTCCAAAATACTGCCTTCCAGAATTTTTTTGCTGCGTGGCGTAAGTTCCAGCATGCCTGCCTTCTGTACATTGCCTTCGCCGAGCAGATTGCGCACCTGCTCAAAAACGGTGTCATAAGTGACATTTTCGGGCAATGCATTTGCAATGACCGGGCCGGGCTCCTTGAGCAGTCCCAGCAGCAAATGTTCTGTACCTACGTAGGGTTGATGAAGTTTCACGGCAGCCTGCTGGGCGGCGGCCATGGCGCGCTGAGCGCGCTGGGTAAAACGTCCAAAAATGGGCATGATACGGATTCCTCCTTACGGGGTCAGTCGCAATGTGGTGCGGATCATGGCGCTGCGGGCCTGATCAACGGTCAGTTCTGCGCCCATACTTTCCGCGTAGCGTTTGGCGTGTGCGCTCTGCGCTACTGTGAGCAGTTCATCCACCGAGGCAAGCGGTGTTTTCAAAATTTCCAGCACTGTCCCAAGTCTCAGATTGCTCCAGTGCTGCATAAACTCCTTTTCATCCATTTGGCGGGCATAGCGCAGAAGACCGTAACTGCGCCAAATGTTGTCCGTCAATTCAGCATGTTTTTCCTTCATGGCCCGCTGACGGAGTGCCTGTTCCATATCGATCATCTTTTTTCCTACTGCAGTAACAGCATCGATGATTTCTTCTTCCGTGCGGCCCAGCGTAACCTGATTGCTGACCTGATACAGATCGCCCAGCGCCTCGCTGCCTTCACCGTAAATTCCGCGAATGGTCAGGCCAAGTTTGGCAATGGACTGGTTGACGTTCCCCATCTGCTTATAACGGGTGAGCATTGGCAGGTGCATCATCAGAGAAGCCCGCATACCGGTGCCTGTGTTGGTGGGGCAGGAGGTCAGGTAGCCAAGCTGGGGATCAAAACTGAATGTACAAACATCCTCCAACGCTTCCTCGGCTTCAAACGCTTCCCTCGCCGTATCCTGCAAAGAAAGCCCGTCGCCGATAGCCTGAATGCGAAGGTGATCCTCTTCGTTGACCATGACGCTTACGTGTTTATCCGTTCGGATCAAAGCCGCGCCGCTGTCTGCATTTTTGAGCAGGTCACGGCTGATAAGATGCCGTTCCACCAGTTTCATGCGTTCTACCTGAGGCATGGCATTTAACTGATACAGAGTGTATTCCTGCTCCAGAGCTTCCATGGCTTCACGTGCGCGGGCGATACACAAAAGTGCGTTTTCAGGGCTTTTCTGAGTGGAGAAAGGCAGGTCGTGATAGTTGCGGGCCAGACGGACGCGATCCGATACAATGACGTTTCGAATGGCAGTTTCGCTCATTGTTCCGTCACCTCCTGACTTTCGGTCAGAGCGCGAAGCTCATCGCGCAGCCGAGCGGCTTCCTCGAAGTTTTCATCCGCCACAGCCTCATCCATTTGTTTGCGCAGCTCGATGATGCGCTGGTTCAGCTCATCCTGAGGATCAGGCACAAAAGCCTTCGGTTTACGGCCTGCATGCTGCGTGCGCCCATGGATCTTTTGGAGAGAAGGCTTAAGGTGGCTTGCAAAATCACGGTAACATTGTGCGCAGCCAAGCCGGCCGGTATGCTCAAATTCTGCATAGGAAAGACCGCAGGCGGTGCAAACAACAGAGGGCTTCTCTTCGGTTTTCTTTTCATTGCCAAGCACAGAAAGGACGGAACTCAGAAAGCTCTGAATATCTCCCTTGACAAGATTCAGTTCCATCTTTTTCATGCATTCGGGACAGAGGCGGCGCGTATTGGTGCCGCTGCCTGTGGTGACGGTGATGGAAACCGTCGCCTGATTTTTACCGCATTCTTCGCATAGCATGAATGTTTCCTCCCTTTCACCTTAACGAACTTTGCGCGCCGCTTCCAACAGCATGCTTTTCAATATTTTGGCGCGTAATGCGTCTTTCAGCGCTTCTGGCAGTGGCAGACTCAAAGACTGTGCGGAAACAGCGGCCGTCATTATGGCGGCTTCATTTGGCGTAACAATTTCGCGCTCCTGCAGCTGCTGAATCAAATGATTGGCAGATAACGCAGAAATGGAATCTCCGATTCTCTCATTCAACAGATAAACCAACTGTTTTCCGGTATCCTGCTGCATACGGAAGATGCGGATATATCCGCCTCCGCCTCTGCGGCTTTCAATGATATATCCATGATCCGGTGTAAAGCGAGTAGCAAGCACATAGTTAATCTGAGAAGGCGCACAGCCAAAGTATTCAGCCAACTCGTTGCGCTTTAATTCTACTTCCTGTTCTTCCTGCGCAAGCATGGTTTTGATAAATTGTTCAATGGAATCGCTCAGACGCATAATGCGCCTCCTTTCATCAAAGAGTTATTGACCTTCTTTGACTAATAACATTGTAGCATGAAGAGGGGCGAAATGCAACGGGAAAACATTCTTTGCACAGCACGAACAAAACCCCCGCATACAGCAGGTATGCGGGGGTTGGCTTATTCCTTTGTGCTGTGAAACCATTTTTCCGCTTTCAGCCTGCTGTATCCGATCAGCGAAATCAGCAGCGCTGCCAGCGCATCCACGATCAAATCACTCATCGTATCGTGCAGCGCGTGATGACCTGTTAGTACTTCACCTGCAGCCGTCATGAACTTTTGCATGTTCAGCCCTAACAGTCCGTCAAATACAAATTCGTAAATCTCCCAGACTGCGCCGCAGCTGAGCGCGAAACAAAAGGCAAACAGTGCCACAAAGAAGGGAGAAAGGGACACACGGATCATATCGCTGTCATTGAGCTGACTGACCAGAATAAACCCGAGCGCTCCCAGCATGGCTCCGGAGAAAAAGTGAAGAATGATATCCCAGTGAGGAATCACGTAATAAAAGTTCAGTACTTCGCCCAGAAAAATGGCGCAGTAGAGAAAAATGTAATACATGATATAAATAAAGTTGGGAATGTCAAACTTCAGTTTTCGGCTGGCCATGGAGGGAACGGAGAGAACCACCAGACCGAGCAGGCATTGAATGAACTTGAGTACGTAATCGCTTCGCAGGCTTGCATAGGCAGCTCCAGTTGTTCCAAGCGGCTGAGGAACGATGATGCGCACCAGAGAATACACGGCGGAAATAATCAGTGTAATGAAAAGCATGATGCCAGCGCGTTCGGCAAAGGAACGCTTGATTCGCTGCTTTGTCATAATTCGGGAACTCCTTTATTCGGCTTGTGAAGAAGCTGTGGCGTAGGTAAGCAGATCTTTCCACAGGGGATGATCCCTGTCCAGAATCAGCGTGCTGTTTTCGTCCAACGCGCTTTCCAAAGCCTGCAGGCTGCGCCAGTAAGCATAAAATTCTTCATCAGCGCTGTAAGCGTTAGCGTAGATTTCCAGGGCGGCGGCATCGCCTTCGCCGCGGATTACACCGGCTTCACTGACTGCTTCCGCTTCGATTACGCGGGCCTCCAGATCAGCGCTGGCAACCGCTTTGAGGTAGGATTCCTCGCCTTCGCTGCGCAGCTGCTGGGCAACCTTGGTTCGGTCCGCTTTCATGCGGGAATAAGTGCTTTCAATATTGGCGGAGGGCAGGATGGTGCGGTGTACCTGAATATCCTTGATTTCGATACCGCGGGGCGCCATGTCGCGGTTGATGGTCTGCAGCCCCTGCGCCAGCGCAGCGTTCAGCGCATCCTTGTTGCTGACAAAATCTTCTGCGCTCAAACGGTTGATCGCCTGCACAATGACGGGATGAATCAGGTTATCCAGCTGGTTTTCTGCACTGTTCATGGAACCAAGCTTGAGGCTGAACAGAGCAGGGTCTTCGATACTCCACTGGGCATAGGTCTTGATGTAATACTGTTTTTTCTCAGCAGTATTGACCACTTCGCTGTCGCTTACATAAGTATACATACGGGAAGAATAGGTCTGTACTGTATCAATAAAGGGCATTTTGAAATGCAGACCGCTTGTGTTCTCCACTTTGACCTTGCCGCTTGTGGTGATTTCGCCATCCAAAATAGAAGCGTAATCCTCATGAAAGGTGTTGCTGCTGTTCAGTACCAGTTTGCGAATCACGCCAAAGCGGCTCACAACCGCCTGTTCTGCTTCGCCAACCACAAACAGACTCTGACTGAGCAGAACGAGCAGCGCCAAAAGAATAATACCGGCAATTGTCAATTTGCGCACGCGTTCGCGCACATAACGTTTGCGGGCTTCGCGGTCAAAATCATATACGTTCTGTTCCATGTTTACAGACTCCCTTCTTCAGCTCCTACAACGCTGATAGCATTGGAAGAGGATTCATCCACATTCAGAATTTTAACTACATCACTGTCCGGCTCGGCTACAATAATGCGGCCGCTGTTTTGCAAAATACGTTCCATGGTTTCAATCAGCAACCGCTTGCGTGTAATTTCCGGAGCGGATTGATACTTTTCATAAACCGCTTTGAAAACCGCCACTTCGCTTTCGGCTGCAGCGATGGTTTCAGCTTTGTAGCCTTCTGCTTCCTGCACAGTCTGATAAGCCTTGGAACGTGCGGTGGGCAGAATTTCATTGGCGTATTTTTCAGCCTCGTCCAGACGCTTGGTTTTTTCGTTGTTGGCGTTATTCACATCCTCGTAAGCGGAGGCTACGTCCGCAGGCACGGTGATATTCTGGATGCGAACGTCGTTGATTTTCACGCCCATCTCATAAGTGTCAATCAGAGCCTGGAAATCCGGCAGAACCTGCTGTTCGATTTCTTCCTTGTTCAGCAGTGCGTCATCCAGGGTACGATTCTGAATGTTTCGGCGGATGATGGCCTCGAAAGCCAGCTGCAGCGTGCCTTCCGGATCATCAATGTCAAAGGCATACTGTTTCACATCACGAATGGTATACTGATAAATAGCTTCAATGGATACGATGCTGTCATCATTGGTCAACATCACACTTTCATCTTCCACATCCGCGTATTTGGCAGCAGTACCTGCAGACCCAGACTGAGTCGTACGGTATCCGTATTCCTTGGTGTGAATGGTGGTGACGCTTTCACTGATGATGCTTTGAATCAGCGGAAGCTTCCAGTAAAGGCCAGGCCCTTTGATATCGGTCACCCGGCCAAGCGTGATTACCAGCGCTTCTTCGCCCTGACCTACACGGTAAAAACTGCCGCTGGCAATAACAGCCACAACAGCAACGATGCAAAGGGCAATAGATAGACCTTTTTTCATTCCTCTGTATTTCATACATCTCTTCCTCTCTGCCGTTTTACGGCAGGATTATCATACCATAAACCGTCGGAATGAAAACAGTAAAATGATCGAAACATACAAAAGAAGGTCTGAATACAGCAGCGTATTTTGCTGTACGTTTGGCTGTTTTCGTGTTATAATCGTTGTAATTTCTGTTGGTGTCATTTTATGGGAGGAACGATGAATGAATGAAAAGATTCTTGGCGTTATTTTTGATTTGGACGGTGTGATCGTATCAACGGATAATTGCCACTATCTGGCCTGGAAACGTATGGCGGACGAAGAAGGGATTGCATTTGACCGTACCATCAATGAACGTCTGCGCGGCGTTAGCCGAATGGAGAGCCTGGCCATCATTCTGGAAAAAGCAAGCAGGCAGTATTCCGAAGAAGAAAAGCGAGCTATGGCTGCCAGAAAAAACGGCTATTATGTGGAACTGATCGCCAGCCTGACGCCAAACGATATTTTGCCCGGTGCAATGGATACGCTGAAGCTTTTGAAACAGAGAGGCATTAAAGTTGCTGTAGGCTCTTCCAGTCGCAATACGCCTGTTATTTTGAAGCAGATCGGACTCTCTGAGTTCTTTGACGCTGTAGCAGACGGAAATGCTATCCAAAACAGCAAACCCGATCCGGAAGTATTTCTGCTGGCTGCCAAACTGCTGAACCTCAACCCCTCCAACTGTCTGGTTGTGGAGGATGCGGATGCCGGAGTGCAGGCTGCGCTTGCGGGAAAAATGCGTGTGCTGGGGGTTGGGTCCGCTTGTGTCAACCCAACAGCCACCTTTGCGGCTGAAAATCTTGAAAAGGCTGATTTTGAATCTATTCTGAATGCTTGATAAGGAGGTAACCTGATGATTAATCCCATTCTTGCACAGGAAGCGCTGAACCTTGCGCTTTCAACCGGCGGTGATTTTGCTGAGATCTTTCTGGAGGACAGACGCAACAACACGCTTGTTCTGCAGAACGATCGACTGGAAACCGTGAATTCCGGACGTATCCATGGCGCAGGTATCCGTGTGTATGTAGGTTTGAACGCCGTATACACCTATACCAACGATACAGACCGAGAAGGCATGCTGCGCTGTGCAAAGAAGGCAGCCCAGGCAGTTCGTGACCAGAAGGAAGGCTTAGTGAAGGCCAAGCCTTTCTATACGCCCGCAATGGAAACCGTACACACTTTCCGTCAATTGCCTTCTCAAACAGCGGCAAAGCAGAAGGCTGATATTCTGCGTGCTGCCAATGCAGCCGCCAGAAGTGTCAGCAATGAGATTTCACAGGCTGTGTGCACCTATACGGACAGCGAGCAGGATGTGCTGATCTGTAACAGCGAAGGCCTTTTTGTAACGGATAGGCGTGTATATACCCGTATGGCCTGTACGGCGGTTGCATCCAGCGGTATGGAAAATCAATCCGGCAGCGAAAACCCCGGTGCAATGATGGGATACGAACTGTTCCTTGATCGCGTTGATCCCGCTTACTACGGTGCAAAAGCAGCCAAAACGGCTGTTACCATGTTGCATGCGCCTCAGTGTCCTTCCGGCGTAATGCCGGTCGCTATTGATAACGGTTTCGGTGGTGTCATCTTCCATGAAGCCTGCGGTCATAGTCTGGAAGCAACCAGCGTGGCTTTTGGAATGAGTGAGTTTTGCGGAAAACTGGGTCAGCAGATCGCTGCGCCCTGCGTAACGGCAATTGATGATGGTACCCTTCCCAATGAGTGGGGCAGTGAGCATGTAGACGACGAAGGTACGCCCACCACAAAACTGGTGCTTATTGAAAACGGCGTTCTGAAAAACTATATGATTGACCGCCTGAATGGCAAGCGTATGAATATGGCACCCACTGGAAGCGGACGCAGGCAGAGTTACGCGTTTGCTCCTACATCACGCATGCGCAACACCTATATCGCTGCGGGTAACGACGACAATGAAGAAATCATTTCTTCTATGGGCAACGGTCTGTATGCAGCCAAGATGGGCGGAGGCTCTGTCAATCCTGCTACCGGCGAATTTAATTTCGCTGTACAGGAAGGCTATCTTGTGAAGGATGGTAAGATTGCCTCTCCGGTCCGTGGCGCCAGTTTGATCGGCAAGGGCGCGGATGTGCTGATGAAAATCGACCGCGTAGGCAAAGACATGAAGATGGCTCAAGGTATGTGCGGCAGCATGAGCGGCAGCGTACCCACCAATGTAGGCGAGCCGATGATCCGTGTATCCGCCATTACCGTTGGCGGACGCGCATAAGGAGGGCTGGAAAATGAATGAGTTTTTGAAAAAACTGATGAATGCCGCCAAAGCGGAAGGCATTGAAGCTTGCGAAGCTTATATCGTGGAACGCGACAGTTTCCGTGCAATGGTTACGGATGGCGATGTAACCGAATACAATACCAATGCTACCAAAGGCCTTGGTTTTCGAGGCATGAAAGACGGGAAAATGGGCTATTCCAGTACCGAGGCTTTCGATGACAACGCTGTGGAACAACTGGTGCGTGGCGTGGTGGAAAGCGCTGAACTGAGCGAAGATGATGATCCTGTTTTTCTGTATGATGGAAACACTGAGACTCCCAAACTGGATCTGACGAACGATGAATTGTACAATCTGGATCCATATGAAAAAATTGCACGCGTGCAGGCAATGGAAAAAGCGATCAAAGCCTATGATGAGCGCATTGATAAGGCTGCACGAAATATGATTCAAACCGGACGCTATACCATCCGTATTATCAATTCCTATGGTATGGATCGTTCCTTTACCGAAGACTCATGCGTTATGTACGGCCAGGCAACCGCAAAGCAGGAGGGGCATATCGCTACCGGCTTCTTCGGCAGAGGGGGCCGCAGCTTTGAACTGCTGGATGCACAGTTGATTGGCAGCGAAGTGGCTAAAAGCGCCGTTGAAAAGCTGGGGGCAGAACAGATTCCTTCCGGCCGTTATCGTGTAATCATCCATCGTGATGCAATGGTTGATCTCTTGGAAACGTTCAGCGGTATCTTTTCTGCCGAAACGGCACAGAAGGGACTTTCTCTGCTGAAAGGCCGTTTGGGTGAAACCATTGCTGCAGAATGTGTGACGATCATTGATGATCCCCTGCTGCTGGATGGCTTGGATGCACGCCCCTTTGATGCAGAGGGTGTACCTTCCAAGGCACATACCGTGGTGGAAAATGGCGTGTTCAAGACATTCCTGCACAACCTGAAAACCGCCCACAAAGATGGTGTGGAGACCACCGGTAACGCCAGCAAGGCAGGATATGCATCTTCTGTACATGTATCTCCTTCTAATTTCTTTATCAGAGGCGGGCATAAGAGCTTTGAAGAACTGCTGACTGAAATGGATACTGGCGTTGTCATCACAGAAGTATCTGGTCTGCACGCTGGCGCCAATCCTGTCAGTGGTGATTTCTCGCTGCTTTCCAAGGGTTATATGGTACAAAATGGCAAGCGTGAAAAGGCTGTGGAACAGATTACGGTTGCAGGCAACTTCTACGATCTGCTCAAGAACGCGCGCGCCATGGCTGATGATATGGCGTTCCCGCTTGGCAGCATGGGCAGTCCCAGCATTGATGTGGGCGAGCTTTCCATCAGCGGCTGTTGATAAAAAATAACAATACGCAACTGCTTCCTCTTTTGCAAAGTTCATGGTACAATGAAAGAACTGTTTCTGTTAAACAGTTCTTTCATTTCTTTTGATTTCCAAAGGAAAGGAGGCATTCGCCTATGGACAAGCACAGCATTCTGAAGCAGATTTTTGGTCACGATGAATTCCGAGAAGGGCAGGAAGGAATGATTGATCAACTGCTGAACGGATACGATGTACTGGGCGTTATGCCGACCGGAGCGGGAAAATCCATTTGTTATCAGATCCCTGCTTTGTTGATGGAAGGAATTACGCTTGTTATTTCACCTTTGATCTCTCTTATGAAAGATCAGGTTATGTCGCTTAAGGCGTGTGGCGTTCCTGCTGCCTATATCAACTCCAGCTTGACGCCTGGTCAGCAGGCGGAGGCTATTCGCCGTGCGGGAAACGGTGCATACAAGGTCATTTATGTTGCGCCTGAAAGACTGGAAATGCCTTCTTTTGTTTGGTTTGCACAGCATACGAACATCTCGTTGCTTGCAGTGGATGAAGCCCACTGTGTTTCGCAGTGGGGACACGATTTCCGTCCCAGTTATCTGCACATTGCCGAGTTTATTGAAAAATTGCCCAAACGTCCGCCGGTAGCTGCTTTTACAGCAACAGCGACCCGTCAGGTACGAACGGATATCATCCAACTACTACGCTTGCAGGAGCCATATTGTCTGACAACGGGATTTAACCGTCCAAATCTGCGGTTTGGCAGTGTGAAACCGACGGATAAGTTCAACATGCTTCTTTCGTTTTTGGGAGATACAGACGGCGACTGTGGTATTGTATACTGCAATACCAGAAAAACAGTGGAGGATGTAACGCTTAGACTGATTGAAGAAGGCTATATCGCAACTCGTTATCACGCAGGCCTGACTGATGCGGAAAGGCAGGCCAATCAGGATGCCTTTCAATATGACCGTGCCAAAATCATGGTGGCAACAAATGCGTTTGGCATGGGTATTGATAAGTCAAACGTTCGGTTTGTGGTACATTACAATATGCCGCGCAATCTGGAAAGCTATTACCAGGAAGCTGGAAGAGCAGGACGCGATGGTCAGCCTGCGGAATGCCTGCTGTTGTACAGCGGACAGGATGTTATCACCGGCAAATGGATGATCGAGCATAGTGATGAAAACAGTGAACTTACGCCAGAACAGCGTGAAGCGGTGATGAAGCTCGATATGGAAAAACTTAAGCAAATGACATATTACGCTACATCCAAAAGCTGTTTGCGTCAGTATATCCTCAGGTATTTCGGCGAACAGGATGTGCCTCAAAACTGCAGCAATTGTTCTGTGTGCGATGATGAACCATTTGAAGTTGATACTGGTCGGCGGACAAGAAGGCCGCGCACCGAGGAAGAACGCAGAATTCGCCGTGAGGAACGCGTGGTCCGTAGGGGAGAACGAAAAAATCGCCGCATGAGCGAAGTGGACGGATTTACTGCTTGGGAACGTGCTTTGTTTGAAAATCTGAAAATGCTGCGCCAGCTGATTGCGAGCGAGCGAAGCGTTCCTGCCTATACGGTGTTTTCTGATGCTGCGTTGATTGATATGGTTCGCAAACATCCAACGAGCATGGATGCCTTTTTGGATGTTTCTGGTGTTGGCCTGGTCAAACAGGAACAATACGGCCAGGTTTTTCTGGCAGTGATCAGAGATGGTCGCGAACCGAATGAGGCTATCAATGAACTGCAGGATTATCAGAAACAGAAATTGATTAAATCCAATAAAAATGCCCTTTGGACGGATGCAGAGGAGAATCAGCTGCGTTCGGAATATGAGGCGGAGATGCCCCTGCGGGAAATAGCCCGAACGCATGAAAGAACGGTTGGCGGTATCCGAGCCAGACTGCAAAAACTGGGACTGATAGAATAAAAAAGCTGAAGCTCCGGAGTGAGCTTCAGCTTTTGAAATTATCCTATGCAGATTTCTGTGCTTGATTGATGAATACACCAATTCCATCATTCAGACGAAGTACTTTGATTTGAAACTGTTCCTCATAAATGGCACAAGTTTCCTCGAAATGTTCAAACCAACTTTGAAATTTGGCGTAGTGGGACAAAACTTGTAGATTGCCTGGTACGTGGTAGTTTTTCTTATCAGATACGAGCTGCGGTTACAACCAGTGCAGCTTTAGAAAAGCCGAAGGTGTAATTGCTTAATTGATTAGGTTTTTGCTTGAAAGGCCGTTTGAACATAGTATCAGCATTCCATTTTTCTCACTTTAATGAAAAGCAGCCGCGGGAAATGCGGCTGCGAAGACGACAGAAAAAACGATTCTTGCTATCAGACAAGCAGATCACGCTTGACGCGCTTGCTGTAATCGGGAATGCCAAATGCAGTGGCGTGATCTACCTTAATCAGTGCGCCGCGCATAATAGACAGCGCTTCGTAATAGCGCAGATACTTAAAATCGCGGGAATGCTCGGTAAGCCAAAGCTTTTTGATGTTTTCCTTCCAAAGGGGGAAAGCTTCAGTGACATCAAAATAGTAATAGGGAACAAATCCTTCGGAATCCTCCCAGTTCTCAGCATGCATAAAACTGCGAATGGGGGCGGGGGCAAGATTTTCCATGGCAAAGGTTGGAAGAGAGGCAAAGAAGATTGCGTTTTCAGTGATTTTGCTTGCTTCAATATGATCCTTGTGCATGCTTTTGGGCCAGTGATAGAGAACGGCATCCACCTGGTGCTCACGCATGATACGGGCCAGTTTCAGTTCGATTTCCTGAGAGGCATACAGTTCACCGTCGGGAATATCAAAAACAATGCTTTCTCCACCAAGTCCTTTGGCAAATTCAGCCGCTGCAGCAACGTTCTGGGGCCGGAACTGTTCGGGTGTAAGACCGGCTGGAGTTCCGCGCTCTCCGGCGGTAAGGTCAACGGTAATGATTTTGTCGCCTGCCATTGCGTGTTTGGCCAGAAGCATTCCACAGGTCAGCTGAGCATCGCCAGTGTGAGCGCCGACTGCCATAATTGTTTTACTCATTTTGATCTCTCCTGTCGTTCTATGGGGATTATTATGCCTGCTGTGCAGCGCGAAGCCGTACGATCGCTTTAGCCTGCTCGGAATCCACGGGAAGCTCCATCAATTCAATGGGGTTGCCGTCCGGATCGTGCGTCCAGAATTGCTTTGCCTTGGAGCGACCAAAGGCGATTTCTTTATCAATAGGCGCACCTTTGCTGCGAAGAAGTTCACAGGCTTCATCTGCATTTTCTACTTCAAGACAGATGTGTGTTACGCCGATCACATCGTTGCCATGATCCTGAGGAATGGTTCCGTTGAGGAAGAGTTCGACAAATTGTCCGGGTACGATGGAAAGGTAGATAATCCATGGATCGCCATTTTCATCGTTGAGGCGGAAGGCTTCCTGAAAACCAAGAATCTCCTTATAAAAATGAAGGCTCTGATCAATGTCACGCGTGCGAATGGCATAGTGTCCAATTCCTTTGTACATCCTGCTCCTCCTTGTGCTTTTGTTGATCGAAAAACCCTCCCCGCGCTGCAAAGACAGCGCCGGGGAGGGTTGGGTATCCCAGCTGAGGTCCGTCCGTGAAGACGAATATACTGTTCTTTGTCGTACCACAATTATACGCAATTTGAACAGAAATGACAAGGGCATTTATCAGGAATCTTTGCGGATGGCGTGCTTGACACGGTCCTGCTCTTCGCAGCGTTTGGCGTTGTTAAAACGGTCCAGTGCACCGACAAGATAACCGGTAATCCGACGGATTCTCTGAAATGGATGAGATTCAAATGTGTAGTCCAGCTCTACTTCATCGCCGTCGATGGTTATTTCGATCCTGGTAGGTTCTGACCCGTATTTCTCCGTTGCACGAGCGATGTACGCATCAATTTCCTGTTGATTCATGGTTCCATTTGTTACATTTACAGTACAAGCCATAAACACCCCTCCTTATATAGTGGTAAATATGTTATACCAGATCAGCGGCATACCGAAACCTGAAAAACTGTTTCACAAATCTTCCCATGAATTTGAGAAAAACTGATTTTTATGGTTGACAAAGACGTATAGTTCGGGTATAATAATCAACGTTGCGAAAGCGACATGCGATGGTGGCGGAATTGGCATACGCGCACGTTTGAGGGGCGTGTCCGAGAGGGTACGGGTTCAAGTCCCGTCCATCGCACCAGAAACGATGATTTTGATAGTCATCGTTTTTTTCTTACATTCAGATGAGTTCAAGGTGAAAATATAAAGAAGAAAGGGTTTGTGGCTATGAAGAAAAGGCATCAGGGGAAAAACAGGAAAAAACGGTGGCTTTGGATGCTGCTCGCAGCTGTTGCTGCGATTGTCGGTTGTGCAGCTCTGACTATGTTGAAGCCTGGGTCGAATGAGAACGGCACGCTGAATGGAAAACATTACGTGCAGATTGATATTGCAGATTATGGCACGATCATCGCTGAATTGGATGCGGACGTTGCACCTATCACTGTAACCAACTTTATGAAGCTTACGGAAGAAGGCTTCTATAACGGACTAACTTTTCATCGGATTATCAGTGGATTCATGATTCAGGGCGGAGATCCTAACGGTAACGGAACTGGCGGTTCTGCTCAGAAGATCAAGGGCGAGTTTAGAGCCAATGGAGTAGAGAATAATCTTGCACATGAACGCGGCGTACTTTCCATGGCGCGCTCTGCAGCCAAAGACAGTGCCAGCAGCCAGTTCTTCATCATGCATGAAGCTGCGCCGCATCTGGATGGTCAATATGCTGCTTTTGGCCGTGTGCTTACCGGCATGGAAGTGGTGGATGCCATTTGCAGTTCTGTGCCGGTTACCGATTATAACGGTAGTGTCAGCAAAGAAAACCAGCCTGTTATGACCAGCGTTAAGCGCATCGAAAAGCCTTAATATAAAACATCAGCCGCCCCTTGACCAAGGGGCGGCTTTTGTTACGGGATTAATTCCACTCAAGTACAGCAGAATCAAAGGGGGCCAGTGCAACGTTCAGCACGGTATCGTACTGCCAGGTGATGTTGCGGTTGATATCGGTTACAACACCGGTCTGAGGCAGTTTGGCTCGCGCAGCAGTTACAGAAACGGCAGCCGGTTTATCGCTGTAATTGAAGAACGCAGCTCTGATTTTTCCGTTGTGTTCACAGGTATAAATCTGAGCTGTGCCATCTTTCAGTTCGACAGGACGGAAAGAAACGCCTTCGCGGGCAATGGCATTCAGCCGCTCATTATCTGCAATGCGAGCTGCACGAGCGTGGGTGGCTTTGATCGTTTCATCATCCGTGTGAGGACCGTAGTTGTCGCTCAGCAGCATAACAGTACCGGAAATGGCGGCGCTGTTGTAACGGGAACGTGCTTCTTCTTCAAGCGTGATGCTACGGCCATCCACCAGGGACTTGTACAGGGTGATATGATCGGGGTCATTGAAATAGTACAGCTTGCGGTTGGTCCACCAAGCAAAGTTGACGGCATTGAGTACGTAGCGTACGTCATCGCTGTGACCAAAGGAGTCACAACACTGACGGCGAGCATGACCGTAACCGTGGGGGAAGAGCGGAGCAATGGACAAGCTCAGGAAGATAGGACGGTCTGCTTTGGAAAGTTCATCAACGATGACCTCATAACCATGCACAAGTGCCTGACGACCGGTCTGATAGGAAGAATCGTAATGTACGCCTTCCATGGCTGCATGGGCAAGGAAGTCGATCTTGAGATAATCAAAGCCCATATCGATAATATGCTTCAGATGCAGACGCATGTGCTCTTCCCAGGCAGGATGAGTGACGTCAAGGGGGGCAAGGCTATCCGGCGTGGGCAGGTAACGGCCCTTGTCGTCTTTCATCAGCAAAGCCGCAAAAGTAAGCCCGCTGTTGCCAAGCAGCTTGCGCTCGAGTCCCATACGACGGTGGCCTACAAAGGGAGCGGCATAGGTACCGCATTTCTGACCGCGAGCGTGGAAAGCATCCACCATTTCCCTGATTTTTGTTTCATCCAGGCCGAATGTTGCGTCCAGATTGATGTAGGTTACGCCATCTTCATCGCCAAAGGATTTCAGTTCTTCGTGGAGCAGATCGCCTGCGACCTGCCAGGAGGGGAGATCGACACGTCCGCCAAAGCCGGAGTAGGTGTTGAAACCAAAGGGAACTTTGCCTGGCCACTTGATCGCAGGATGGACGGCAGCGCACAAATCCGCGAATACCTCCATACCATCTCGCACGTCCTCTGCCCAAAGCATAACAAAACGGGAGGAGCCTACTTTTTCGCCGGTTACAATGCCGTGAGGAACCACATCGTGGGTGCCCATATCAGCAATACCGCTTTCGCAAATGACGACACGAGCATCAAAACCAGAACAGGTAACGGCGTTCTTCCATACTTTGTGATCCAGAGCACCAAGCACCAGACCGTTACGGCTTTCTTCGTTGTAGATCGCAGTCACGTCGTAGCTGCGGCGGCCCGGACGCAGATGAGTGGATTCGTAGCGAACCCACATATCGTTGTCATAAGGCACCAGCAGCATTTTTTGATCCAGTTCAAGGAACAAAGGATCGCATTCCTTGGTGGGATAGGCAGTATCGATGGGTTCGATATGGCGGGTAGCAGTTTCGCCTTTTGTGTCTTGCAGATACGCTTTCACAACAATGTAATCGGCTTCTGCGAAGATTTGAATCTCTCGTTCCAGAATCAAATCTTCTTCGGTGAAGAAAGTCGTGACGGTATCTGCTTTTCCTAATTCAGTTTCAATAGCGCCGAATTTTGTTTCGATCATTTGGGCGGTACGCGTGTCGATTTTGCGTCCGTCAGCAGATTCAGCAGAAGAATAAGCGCACTGAATTTTGCGTCCGTCCTGCAGATAGAAGAAGGAACCATTGGAGAGAATTTCTACGCCGGCGTGTTTGCCGCTGTGCTGTGCTACAACTGTTACTTCGGGGATGTTCATGATATACCTCCTGAATTATTCATTAACCAGCAGAACGGCGTCGCAGCCATCACTCTGCCAGCAGATGAAACCATTTTCAGAACAGAAAATTCTTCCGGTCCAAAGATCACGATAGGTACCTTCCGGGATTCCGGCACGTTTGCAGCTTATGCTGACTTTTTCTCCGGACGTTTTGAGAGCAAAGAGGGCAAGATGCGCTTTTTCATTGATTACAGCGGTAAAGGCTTGTGATGCAAAGGAATCAGCAGCTTCAACAGGTACAAACGCGGTGCGGGAAGCGGCAACAGCGTTTACTTCAGCGTTGCATGCAAACATTTCTGCACGCTTCCGAGCTTCAGGATGATCATAGTCATCACTAAGCATCATAACGCCGCCAGCGATAGCCGCCGTTGTATAACGGGCGCGTGCCTCGCCGATAGTGCTCTCTCGCTCCATGCAGAAAGCCTGATGAAGTACAATATGATCCGGATCGTTAAAATCATAGATACGCTGGTTCTCCCACCAACCATAGGTCTGGGCGTTCAAAACGTACTCGACATCTTCGTTAATGCCAAAGGCATCACAGGAGAAACGCCGGGCATGACCGTAACCGTTGGGGAAGAGGGGGGCGATAGAGAGACTGATAAAGAAAGGACGCCCGATTTTTTCTGGTGAGAGAAGATCACACAGGTATTGATAACCCAAATTCAACGCCTGACGGCCTGTAGAAACAGCAGGATCAGCATGTACGCCTTCCATGCCTCCGTGAGTCATAAAATCGACCTTTACGTATTCATAACCCCATTCTACAAAACGTCCAAATTTCCAGGCGGTATGCTGCTTCCACAGCGGATGAGTCACATCCATTGGGATGGCGCCATCTACACGGGGCAGAAAATCACCATTTGGATCTTTCAGAAGGATTTCTTCGAACTGGTGACCGGGAACACCGGGAATTTCAGCCTTTACATCATGACCGAAGAATGCGAACGGAGCATCATAGATACCGGCCAGTTGACCATTTTCATGCTGTTCATCGCGAAGCCGCTTCAAGCCTTCTTCTCCGATGGAATTCCAGCCTGCGTCCAGATTGACATAGCTGACACCGTTTGCATGATAATGATTGGAAACCAGCTTTTCACGCATAAAGCAACCGGTCTGATAGAAATTATCTTCATTCAGGCGGAAAGCAAGGCCGGCCCAGCTGTTGAAGCCATAAGGCGTTTCAGCGTCCCAGGTCAAAATGGGTTTCTGCGCTTTGACGAGGTCGCCGTAGTTTTCCAACAGTTTGCGGTAATCGCTACCGTACAGCACGCAGAAGCGGGAAGAGGAAACTTCTTTGCCAGCGAGCGTGCCATGGGGAAGGGTATCATGGCTTCCGGCGTCTGCAACGCCGCAAACGGCTTCCAGATTGCGTGCGTCGTAGGCGGAGCACATCAGCGCGTTCTTCCAGCAATCAAAGTCTACAGCGCCAGCCAGCAGACCATTACGGCTGTCAGGATCGAAAATGACGGTCATATCGTAGCTCAAACGTCCCGCTCGCATGGGGAGCGCCTCAAAACGCAGCCACATGGTGTTGTCATAGGGGACGGCAAGCATACGGGTCCAAAGGCTCTTCCAGAGAGGAAGTTTGCCATCACAGTCGCTGGAGAGAATCAGAGGAACCAAATGATTGGTTTCGACATCGGCGCCGCTTGCATCAGAAAGCGTACAGTACGCCATCGGGATCTGATTTTCTACAGTCAGCTTTTCGGTAAGGACAAGTCCGTTTTCCGCCTGATAAACCAGTTCGAGCTGATCGTTTGCTTCGTTGATGCTGACCAGTTTATCAAAACGTGTATCCACTTTACGTCCATCGATGTGAGCAGCCTTTGCGTACGATGACATAACGGAGATCCCATTGGCAAAGAGCTCGAATTTGCCGTTTTTGGCCTGTTTCCAGCAATACATGATGAATTCTCCTGTTCTTTAAAAAAGTGCCTTCGCGCGAATGCGGGAAGGCACTTGAATGAGGGTTTAACCCTTTACAGCGCCGAGCATAATGCCCTTGACGAAGTACTTCTGAATGAAGGGATAAACCATGATGATCGGGATGGTCGCAACCATGGTAGCAGCCATACGGATGGAGTCGGCGGTTACGGTCATGCCGGCCTTGGCGTTGGACATCTGCTGAGAAGTGGTGGAGCCGGTCTGATACTGGTTCAGAATTTCAACCAGGATGGACTGCATGGGCTTCAGCTTCTGAGAAGAAGTGTACAGGTAGGCATCGAACCAGCTGTTCCACTGGTTGATGGCGGCAAACAGGGCTACCGTCATCAGAATGGGCTTGGACAGCGGAATAACAAACTTGAAGAAGATCACAAGGTCGTTGCCGCCGTCAATCTTGACCGCTTCAAACAGGCTTTCCGGCATCGAGTTGATGTACGACTTGATGAGGATCATGTTGTAAACGCTCATGATCAGCGGGAAGATGAAGACCAGGAAGTTATCCAGCAGACCCAGACCCTTCAGTACCATGTAGTAAGGAACCTGACCGCCGCCGAAGTACATGGTGAATACGAACAGCAGGTTCCAGAACTTATGGCCTACCATTTCCTTGCGGGACAGGGAGTAAGCACACATGGCGGTACAGAATACAGCCAGAGGAGCGCCGATCAGTGTACGGGATACGGTGATGATGATGGAATCCTGGAAGGTGGGACGACCCAGAATTTCCTGATAGCTGTACAGAGAGAAAATACGGGGCCAGAAGTACAGACCGCCCTTTACGGCATCCTGAGCATCGTTGATGGAAACGATGAAGATGTTCCAGAAGGGGTAGATCGTTACGATTGTTACCAGAGTGAGGAACAGGACCTTGATAATATCAAGAACCCACTCACTCGCGGTGCGCTTGCGCTGAATGCGATTGTTAACAGTAGGCTTTACAGTAACCGTTGACATTTGTGTCTACCTCCTTTCTTAGAACAATGCGGAGCCGTTCAGCTTGGCAGTAATCTTGTTGGCACTCATAACAAGGATGAAGGAAACAACAGACTTGAACAGACCAACAGCAGTACCGTAGGAATACATACCCTTCTGCAGACCGTAGCGGTAGGAGTAGGTATCCAGTACGTCGGAGTAGTTGAGGATGGCGTTGTTGCCCATCAGCAGGTGCTGCTCGAAACCGGTGTTCAGCAGACCGCCGATCGCCAGGATCAGCAGAACACAGATCGTAGGCAGGATGGAAGGCAGCGTGATGTGGAAGATCTGCTGCACGCGGTTGGCGCCGTCGACCTCAGCGGCTTCATACAGCTGCTGCTCGATGCCGGAAATGGTAGAGAGGTAAATGATCGCGTTGTAGCCGATACCCTTCCAGGTGTTGGCGATAGCGATGATCCACCAGAACATGTTGCCGTTCTGGAAGAACAGGATTCGCTGATCAATCAGGCCAAGACCCATGAGAAGGTCGTTGATAACGCCGTTGCCGGCGAGGAAAGTCATAAAGATGTTGGAAGCGATAACCCAGGAGATAAAGTAGGGCAGATAGGAAGCAGTCTGCACAAACTTCTTTACCTTGATGTTTTTCACTTCGTTCAGGAAGACAGCCAACATGATAGGGGCAGGGAATGAGAACAGCAACGTCAGCAAGCTGGTGAACATGGTGTTGCGCATGATCATCTTGAAGTCGTTCTGGAAGAAATACTCAAACCACTGGAAACCTACGAACGGAGCATTCAGCAGGTCAAAGAAATAGCCGTTACGGGAAGGGCGGTAGTTTGTAAAAGCCATGTACAGGCCGGACATGGGGGCGTAGCAGATAAGAATAACCCAAACCAAAGCAGGGATCATCAGCAAAAACAGATAGCGCTGATCCCAAAGACGGCGCTTGAGCGGCACCTTGTGGGGCTTGATTACTGGAGCTTTATGATTAAGAGCAGTCATTTTACATCCCTCTTTATAAGGAAAGGCAGTTTGGATTCAAACTGCCTTTCCGGGGTTTTACCGGGAGACCGGAGTCTCCCGGTTTTTGTGTTTGACGGAGGTACGAATTACTTGTTCAGACCCCACAGCTCAACGCGGGCAACATAAACCTCAGACATGGCAGCTTCTACGGCCTCGGCGCCGGCAGCGTCCATATCGGCAACCAGCTGAGCGTAGATCGCGTCGCACTCTTCAACGGTAGCAGCGTTGACCATGTTGGGATAAGCCTGGTCGAACAGGTCGATCACCTTCTGGTACTGCAGAGCTTCGATGCTGTTGCCGGCGGGCTCCAGAGTAGCGAACTCAGCGCTGTCGTAGTAGGAGTTGGTCAGGTTCTGGTAAGCGTAGGTAGCGCAGCGGTCCTTCTCGTTGAACCAGATACGGCAGGTGGTGCCATCATCGGGATGCACGTCGTTCTTAACGAACCAGGTCCACTTGGTGATACCGGTGTCGTTAACGGTGTTGGAAGGATCAGCCTGGTAACGGGCTACGATATCGCCGATGGGGGTGCGAACGCCGTTAACAAACTCCCAATCCTGGCCTTCGATGCCCCACAGGAGCAGGTCCTGGCCTTCCTGGCTGGCGCAGTAGTCGATGAACTTGCAGGCAGCTTCGATGTTCTCACAGTTGGCGGTGATGCCGATGGCGTCCCAACCCAGAGAAGAACGGCCGGCCAGAGTGGTCTTGTCGGGATCCATGCCGTCGGCTACAACCTTGTAAGCCAGGTATTCAGCGTCGGCGTTCTGCTGAGCCAGCAGGGTAGCGGAGGGAGTCCAGGTATCCCAGTAAGCGCCAACATAACCGAACACATGGTTGTTGGACAGCTTCTGGTTGGCCAGCTCGCCGTTGTTGGTGGTCCACTCGGGATCCAGCAGGCCTTCGCGGTACAGTTCGTTCATCTGGTGGATAGCATCCAGGAACTTGGGATCGTTAACGGTGAACTCGATCTTGCCTTCTTCGTTCACGTAGTAGGGATACATGCCGTTCATGCCGGCGAAGGTGCCGTGGATGGAACCGGAGCCGGGCTCACGGATAACCAGGGGGATGGTATCGGTGCCGTCGATGGTGGGGTACTTGGCCTTCCAGTCCTTCAGCAGCTGAACCATTTCAGAGAAGGTGAAGGGCTCGGCGGAATCGGCGCGCTCCTTGCCAACCATGTCCACCATGTAGTCGTAACGCATGATGAAGCCATTGACGGGGTCGGGATCGTAGCCGTACCAGTTGGACAGGTAGTAGTTGTTGCCGTCGGTGTAGCGGGTCTTGTTCAGAACGTCGCCGTACATAGCAACTACGTTGGGCATCAGATCCATGTACTCGCTCAGGTTGACCAGAGCGCCGGCTTCGATGTACTGGTTAACGATGTCGGAACCACGGTCCATCAGAACGATGTCCGGATAGTCCAGAGCAGCCAGCATCAGGGACAGCTTTTCGCCGGGGTTGCCGGTGGGGGAAACCAGTTCGAGATTCACGCCGGTGCGCTCCATCAGAGCCAGAGCGACGGGATCATCAAAGGTACGGGTGCCGGAGTTCTTATCGAAGAACGACAGGGTAACCTTT
Organism: Clostridia bacterium; assembly: GCA_017547285.1. Lineage (GTDB taxonomy): Bacteria > Bacillota > Clostridia > Christensenellales > Aristaeellaceae > Limiplasma. Next base: position 84,711 of record JAFYQB010000117.1, on the reverse strand, counting down.
TCCTCGGCGGAAGCGCTGACACACAGGGACAGCACAAGAGCGAGGGCCAGTACGAGGGACAGAACCTTCTTCATGGGATAACCTCCTGTATTTGTTTTTTAGTATTTTCAATTATACATTCATTTTCTTTTTTGTCAACCAAGGAAAGATAACTATCTTTATTTACATTCTCTTGGATGTAACGGATCAATGTACTTTCTGTAGATGGTTTTTGGGGATGACTTTTTCAGCCGAAATGTATATACTATAAAAAACGTTCCTGATTGAAGGGAGAAGAAAATATGCTGGATCATTTGGCGTACTGCAACTGCGGATATCGTACAATTTCCATCTCGCCGGAAAATATGACCGGAAAAAAAGGCTGCGGCGGCGCCGTGCCCTTGGAAAAGGGCACAGCGAGAGACGCTGCCCGGGATCTTGGAACAGGCTGGAAGGTGAATCCCTATCTGCATATTCCGAACGGTCATACGCTCACGCTTGCTGATATAAAAGACGAGGGTGAAATACGGCAAATTTGGCTGACTCCCACAGGCGTGTGGCGCGGGCAGATTATTCGTTTTTACTGGGATGGAGAAGAAGTACCGGCGGTAGAATGTCCGCTTGGAGATTTCTTTGCCTGCGGTTTGAACGAATACGCTCCAGTGCGCGCTCTGCCGGTTTGTGTGAATCCAGGTTCGGCTTTTAATTGCTATTGGATAATGCCTTTTAGAAAAGGTTTTAAAATAACACTGGAAAACCGAAGCGGTTCAGATGAACGCATCTATTATCAGATTAGCTATGTACGCAAGCCTGTTTCGGAAAGTGCGTGTTATTTCCATGCACAGTTCCGACGACAGAATCCACTCCCGTACAAGCAGGTTTTTACCATGCTGGATCACATTCAGGGCTGTGGACAGTATGTAGGCACGTATATGACATGGGGCGTGAATAACAGCGGTTGGTGGGGCGAAGGAGAAGTAAAGGTATTTTTGGATGGCGATCAAGAGTATCCTTCGATTTGCTATACAGGAACGGAAGATTATTTCTGCGGTTCCTACAACTTTGAAAATCAGAAAACCAAGCAATATGAAGCGTTTACTACACCATATTCTGGTTTGGCGCAGGTGCAGCGGCCTGATGGCGTATACCGCTCACAGACGCGTTTTGGACTTTATCGTTTCCATATTACAGATCCGATTTATTTTGAGAAGGATATCAGGCTGACCTGTCAAGCACTTGGATGGCGCAGCGGTGGACGATATCTGCCTTTGCAGGATGATATCAGTTGTGTGGCCTATTTTTATCTGAATAGGCCGTCCTGTCAGTTGCCGGTGCTTGGTTCGCCAGATGAATTGGAATTGATCTGAATGCATCTTAAAACGTCTCTCCGCTCAGCGCGGAGAGACGTTTTTATGAAATTACTCGATGCCGTTCAGATCATAGCTGTCAAGGAACGTCTCGGCTTCGGCGCAGATTTCAGCCATTCCCTTTTCGTCGAACGGACTGTTCAAACCTGCCGCTTTCAACAAATCTGTAAACAGCATGCTGCCGCCGAGATTGGTATACTTCATATAGGTTTCGAATGCAGCTTTCTGATCCTTGCGGATGCGCAGCCAGAATTCCAGAGCGACCGTTTGCGCCAGACAGTAATCAATGTAGTAGAAGGGGCGCTTGTAGATGTGACTCTGGCGCTGCCAGCCCTTGCCTTCACCGTAGAAGGGAACCTCGTCCAGTTTGACCCAGGGCATATACACCTTCAGCAGGTCTCGCCAGATCTGGTGACGCTGTTCAGGCGTATATTCAGGATGTTCATACACTTCGTGCTGGAAGTGATCCACCATGGTGCCATAGGGAATAAAGGTAAGTGCATTTGCCAGATGAGTATAGCGGAATTTGCGTGCATCGGTGCCGAAGAAACCATCAGCCCAAGGCTCAGCAAAGAATTCCATAGACATGGAGTGAACCTCGCAGCCTTCCAGGCTGGGCCATGCGGTATCGGAGGGGATGCGATTGCGGTTGACATAACCGGCAAAGGCATGTCCTGCTTCGTGGGTGATAACTTCCACATCATGTGCGGTTCCGTTGAAGTTGGCAAAGATGAAGGGCGACTTGATGGCATACAGACTGGTGCAGTAGCCGCCGGACGCTTTGCCGGGCTTGCTTTCCACGTCCATCATCTGATGATCGCGCATATGTGCCCAGAATTCTTTGGTTTCGGGGCTCAGTTCGGAGTAGAAGGTGGTGCCCATGTTCAAAATGTCTTCAGGCGTGCCGGCGGGCTTGGGATTACCGGAACGGAAAGCAAGATCCTTATCCGCAAAGCTCATGGGATAAGGAAAGCCCATACGCTCTGCCTGTACCTTGCACACTTTGGATGCGACAGGCACCAGATATTTCTGCACAGCCTTACGGAAGGCATCCACATCCTTGGCATTGTAGCAGTTGCGCTTCATGTGGTCATAACCAAGGGGCGTGTAGTTGGCGTGACCCAGTTTGCGTCCCATGCCGTCACGCAGTTTGACCAACTGATCATACAAACTGTCCAGTTCCTCGCCGTGCTGGTTATACCATTCGCCTTCGGCGATCCATGCGGCGCGGCGAATCTCATCGTTTGGACTGAGCTTATAAGGAGTAAGCTGGGAAAGGGTAAGTACCTGACCCTCAAAAGGAATCTGTGCGGAAGCGATCAGCTTGGTATACTGACTGACCAGCTTGTTTTCTTGCTGCATATCCTCCACCAATTCCGGCACAAAGCTGCGTGCTGCCAGTTCAGCGTTAATGAAAGAGACAGAGCCGTACTTTTTCTCGAAGTCCTTGCGGAAGGGGCTTGCAAGTAGTGCGTCTGTCCACGCCTTACGCAGAGGCTGCAGTTTGGGCAGCTCCTGATGATAAAAAGCCATTTCGGCATCGTAAAATTCATCGCGAGTGTCAATATCGCGGCGGATCTGGGCAATGGTGCGCATGGTGCCCGTACTCATGCCTTCGACTTTTTCTTTGGCGATAAATGCTTTCTCGGCTTCTTCGAATGTTTTGGCGTTGACCAGCTGAGCGGTAAGAGATTTCAGTTCTTCTTTCAGCGCTTCCAGATCAATACGTTTGTACTCCAGTTCGGAAAAAATCATGGCGGTTTCCTCCTCGGATTCTTATCTTATGCGGAAAGTCTTGATTTCGTAAGGCTTGATAATGAAGGAAAACTGTCCGTTTTCTACGGCAATGTCGCCCTTCTTTTCTTCGATGGCGTTGCATTCTTCAATACTGACTACAGGACGGTTCCAGGTGAAAGTAACAGGAGTGCGGGCGTTATGGCTCTCATACATGCGAACAATCACGCCGTCGCCGTCTTCGGCCTGCTTAATGGTCTCTACAATCACATTGCCTTTGTTTACACTGCACAGGGAGAAGCCCGCTCCGGCTTCGCCGCCCTGCACGGCCAGTGCGGGCTGATTGAGACAGTAGGCTTCCTGAATCGTACCAGCACTGCGCCAGTCGCCGGCGTGGGGGAACAGCGCGTAGGTGAACACATGCTCGCCGCGATCGGCTACCGGATTGGGTTCAATGCCGCTCTTGATCAGGGTGAGCCCCATTACGCCGCCAAGGGCGGAATGACCGTACTTACAGTCGTTGAGCAGACTGACACCGTAGTAAGCTTCGGACATATCCATCCACTTCTGAGCACAGCTTTCGAATCTTGCCACATCCCAGCTGGTGTTCTGGTGGATTTTGCGCTTGAGATTGCCGAATTGGATGTCAAAGGTGGCTTCATCGGTATGAACATCCACGGGGAAGAGCGCCTTAAGCAGATGCTGGTGCTCCTGCCAGTCCACCCTGGTTTCAAAGTCGATACGACGGCTATCGGCATAGAAGTGGATTTTCTGGCAAAGTGTGCTGCCAGAAATTTTGCGGATGACTTCCAACGTCGCGCGTACCGGGCCCATTTCAGTCCATGCAACGGACTGAACATCAGTCACATCCCAGTACTTTTCGGTATAGAAGATATCGACATCCCAGTTATCATAGTAGATCGGTTTATCTTCATACATGCGAAGCAGGTTGCCCTTTTCGCCCGGTTTGAAGACGTCACGGTCGTTTTCTTTGTCATACAGGCGGCTGATGAGAGCGTTTTCATCCAGTTCTACGGTATAGAAAGGTGTTTCGAGCACATTACCTTCCTGTTTGAAAGTAGTTTCAGTCTCAGCTTCAACAGGTTCCAGCACAGTATAACCCTTGGCGGGGAGATCCTTGAGGAACACAACCGCACCGTCGGCCGTCTGCTGTACAGGATAGACAGCGCCATCTGCAGCACGCAGCGCAGAGGCCTTTACATCGCCGAGGAGAACAGGCTCGTTTGCGGCGAAGCCCTTGGTGTTGTAGACAGTAACATTCGCAGACTTCTTGATCAGGGCAGCAAAACGTTCAGCACGCATACACTCGATTTTGGCTTCCAGCTTGGCGTATTCCTGCTTGGTGACTTCGTATACCTCGTGAATGGAGGAGCCAGGCAGGATATCATGGAACTGGTTGATCAGGATAGCTTTCCACATGGCATCCAAATCAGAAGTTGGATAGGCTACGTGGTCGGCAGCCAGTACACACAGAAGTTCCAGATCCATCATGTGCAGTTCGGCTTTTCGGTTGGAACGCTTGTTGCGCGCCATGGAAGTGTATGTGCCACGATGGTACTCAAAGTAGAGCTCGCCTTCCCAGGTGGGTAGACGGCGATTGCCGCGCACGCGTTCATCCAGCTCACGGAAATAAGTAAGAGAACCTTCCTGGCGAACCTTGGGCATACCGGTCACGCCAAGCGCCATACGTTCGCTGGTTTCCAGCATCTCACGGGTAGGACCGCCGCCGCCGTCGCCATAGCCATAGGAAATGAGAATGTCGTTGTTGATATCCTTGTTCTGATAGCGCTGCCAGCCGCCGATGATAGCGTCGGGATGCAGGAAACCGTTATAGGTGGTAAAGAAATTCTTTTTCGGATCCTGACCGATACCGAGCGTTGTGATCAGATGGGTGAGAATTTCGCTGCCATCGATGCCGCGCCACATGAATGTGTCGTAAGGGTGCTTATTGAACTGATTCCATGCCAGTTTGGTGGTCATGAAGTATTTTACACCGCATTCCTTCATGATCTGGGGAAGTGCGCCGGAATAGCCAAACACGTCCGGCAGCCACAGAATTTCGTTGTCTACGCCAAACTCATCTTTGAAGAATTTCTTTCCGTGAATAAACTGGCGAACAAGGCTTTCTCCGCTGGTAAGGTTGCAGTCGGCTTCTACCCACATGCCGCCTTCGGGTTCCCAGCGTCCTTCTTCCACACGATGTTTGACCTGTTCATACAGTTCGGGATAACGCTCCTTAAGGAATGCATACAGTTGGGGCTGGCTGGACATGAATTTGTAATCAGGATATTCCTCCATCAGCTTGAGAACGGTGGAGAAGCTTCGGGCGACCTTTTCGCGGGTCTGTGCAACCGTCCACCACCATGCCACGTCGATGTGTGTATGGCCGATGCAAGTAGCGATCACTTCATCGTGTCCGGCCAGTTCCTCGTACAGATGCTTTTTCAGATAGGCGCGCGCTTCTCGTACGGAGGCCATATACGCTTCGCTGTGAGGGACAACAGGCATGTTCTCAGGCATGGCAGGCCCGCCATTCAGATAGGCCCGGTTGTAAGGCGTGCGCATATCCAGCAGATTGATTGCATCATTCAAAACGCGTTCCAAAGCAATGCGGCTCTGACTGCCTTCTTCCAGACGTGCAAAAGCCTGAAGCGGAACCTGCAGATCCCAATACAAGCCATTGATCTCAGAATCCACTTCTTCCCACGCACAGTTCAAACGGAACTCGCTGTGCTCGATACCGGTATAAGCCTGAAAATCAATACGGTGCTTTCCTTCAAGATTCAGGCGAACATCGCGGTGATTGGTATCCATTCCCTGAACGGGCACGCCGTCTACGAATACAAGGAATTGCGGATTGCGAGCATCCCAGCCATTATATTGGGTGGAAACATGCAGCTGGCGGATGATGCCTTCGGGAACGGGCTGAAGATCACAATCAAAATAGAACCAATAATGTTCGTCGGCACCGTACCAGAACATACTTTGGCTGTTGAAGGGAGCGAAAGCAGCTTCGTCTTCATGGGCTTCTTCGCAATGATGGAAGAGGCCCTTCTTACAGAAAAGGTCACTGACGGGTTCGGATTTCAGAACACACTGTTTTTTCAGCTGGTCACAAATCACCTGAACGCGTTTGTCAAGATAATGCATATCAAAACCTCGCTTTCGAAGTTTTACTTGTTCATATCGTGTTCCTTGCAGAAATTCACCAGTTCGTCTACAGTGGTGAAAGCAACGCCGGTCACAGTATCTGCGCAGCCGTAATAAATAGCGATGCGCCCGGTATCTGCATCCTGCAGAGTCGCACAGGGGAAGACTACGTTGGGAACATCGCCCACGCACTCATACAGTTCCCAGGGGGCCATAATGTAATCTGCAGAACGGTGCTTTACCTTCCAGGGCTCATCGATATCAAGGATCGCTACGCCCATACGGTATACAAAACCGTTGCAGGTATTGAGTACGCCGTGATAGATAAGAAGCCAGCCTTCATCGGTTTCAATGGGAGTCGGGCCGGCGCCGATCTTGGTGGCCTGCCATGCGGAGGTGTTTCCGGGCACGGTTCCCATCATAAAGCGATGACGGCCCCAGAACTCCATATCGGGAGACTGGCTGACGTAAATGTCGCCAAAGGGCGTATGGCCGGTATCGCTGGGACGGCTCATCATCATATACATACCGTTGATTTTGCGGGGGAAGAGCACGCCGTTTCGGTTATAGGGCAGATAGGCATTTTCCAGCTGGTGGAAGGTTTCAAAATCTTTGGTCCAGCCGACGCCGATGGTGGGACCGTGATAACCATTGCACCAGGTAATGTAATACTTGTCTTCAATGGGCGTAATGCGTGCGTCATAACGGTATTCTTTGTTGAGCACCTCGGGATCGCAGTCATCTTCAAATTCAAGCGGTTCGTTGCTGATTTCCCAATCCAAAGCGTTTTTGCTGTAGCCCTTGAACAGATCCATGCTGATGGAACGGCTGTCGCAGCGGAACACACCGGCATAGCCTTCTTTGAAGGGGACAACCGCGCTGTTGAAAACACTGTTGGAGCGCTTGTTGCCGAAACGGTTGATAATAGGGTTCTGACTGTAGCGCCATACAGGTTCGGTACATCCTTCCGGCTTATCCTCCCAGGGCATATTGGGCAAAGCTTTTCCGATGATTTTAGTCATATTCGATTCCTCCAGCAAAGATTTGGGTGAACTAATAAAGAAGTAAATTCATTATACCTTCTTTGCAGCAATCAATCAAGACGGAGCTTCTGTTTTGTAAAAATTATCGAACCGCATGAAAACCAGGCGCAAAGCAATGCGCAACTGAAGTTGTTCTCATTAATCAGGGCTTCTGAAGGCGCATTAATAGGTGCAATGCGTTTTTTATTGGTGATTTTTGAAATAAAAAAAGACTTGCGATTCTGCAAGTCTTTGTGGTCTGGGTGAGAGGATTCGAACCTCCGGCCTCTTGAACCCCATTCAAGCACGCTACCAAACTGCGCTACACCCAGGCGACTTTTTTATTATATCATGATTCTGTGTTTTGTCAATGGCTGATTGAAAGTTTTTTAAATAAAGATTTATTGACGCTGTTGAATACGGATGATAGAATATTTTTAATATCAACTTGTAATGTTGGAGTGGAACACAAATGCAAAAGGCTGTTTTTATTGGCGATGAGCGAAACATACGAAATGTTTATTCTACAGATACCGTAGCAGCGTTGATGAAGATGGTTTCATTCCCGTATGGAGAACGTGTATTTGCCGAAAATGAACTTGAAAGCCAAAATTTTTGTGAAATTGATTTTTTGTTTTCTACGTGGGGAATGTGTGAACTTTCAGAAGAAAAAATTCTGCATCTGTTTCCGCAGCTGAAGTGTGTGTTTTATGCAGCCGGATCTGTGCAGCGCTTTGCACGGCCGTTTTTGAAGCGCGGTGTAAAGGTGTTCAGCGCGTGGGCTGCCAATGCTGTTCCGGTTGCGGAGTTCACCCTTGCTCATATTATTCTGGCATCCAAAGGATACTTCTGTCGGTTGGTGCTTCCGGCCTCGGGTGAAAAAGGATATCTCAAAAGAAAAGAAAAAACGTTAGAAAATTTCCCGGGAAATTATGAAATAACAGTGGGAATTATCGGCGCAGGAATGATAGGACGCATGGTCATCCAAAAAATCCATCTTGTTCTGGAACATATTCGTATTTTGGTATTCGATCCTTTTCTTCCGCCGGAAAAAGCAAATCAACTCGGCGTGGAATTGTGTGATTTGGAAACTCTTTTTGAGCAGAGCGACGTCATTTCCAATCATCTGGCAAATAACCCACAGACTGTGGGGATCATAAATGGTGAACTGTTTGATAAAATGAAACCTTTTGCCGTTTTTATCAATACCGGTCGGGGAGCACAAGTGGTTGAAGAAGATCTGATCCTTGCTTTAAAACAGGTTCCCACCAGGACGGCCGCATTGGATGTTACTTTTCCGGAACCGCCATCGCAGGAATCTGAGCTTTATGAATTGCCCAATGTCTTTTTAACACCGCATATGGCGGGTTCATCTGGGCATGAAGTTCATCGTATGGGAGAATACATGCTTGACGAATGCATACGGTATATGAATGGACAGGATGTTCTGTATGAAGTGACAGAAAAAATGCTGGAAACCATGGCATAAAAAGAAAACTCTGCATTGTCAGAGTTTTCTGCCTTGTTCCGTCTTTGCAGGAATGGCGCACGTCCAGTAGGCAATTGATTTTCGGTTGTATGTATAACTTAAATGCAGTTTTTGTTCCTTCAGGACGAGCGAGGGATATGAAAATTCGGCTGTTTCGCCGGTCCACTCATTCAGCGGCTCACCATTGACGATTTGAAATGGATAAAACGTATTTCCATTATCATTACTTTCGAAAATACATAGAGGAGTACGTTTGACAAAATCGCCGCTGGTTGGATTGAGCGCGAGGAAAAGCCGTCCGTCTGGTGCACGAGCGACATCGATACCACTATTGTTATTGGGTACAGCCAACGGATAAGCCCGTTTCCAGATTCGTCCGCCATCTGTCGAATCAGAACGGTAAACAGTGCCGGCGCTTGTACGAAGAAGCGCGTGCACATGATTGGGTTCGCTTTCCCATAATGTAGGCTGAATAGCGCCGCGACCGCAAATGTAATCCGACTCAGCAGGATAAACCAGATTGACTGGAATTTGAGCTCGGCGCTCAAAGGTAAGACCCTCGTTAGTTGAAACATCCACCCGTGGCAGCCAGGCGCCGTTTTCATCTGAATTGGGCGCGAGCAGTTCACCGCTGGAAAGACGTAACGGCTTTGACCGTACAGGACCGCCCGCTGGATTATCGGTATATGGAGCCGGGCTTGACCATGTACGCCCGTTATCATGAGAAATCATGGTGTAACTGCGCCAATGCGGAATTTCCTTTCCGACTTTGAAAACGAGACGAATACCGTTTTTGACAGGAAAAATGACAGGATTCCAGTGGGGTTCATCGTTGAGCTTCGCAATCAGACGCGGTGGAAGCCATTTTAACGAATCGTATTCGCTTAACCAGATGCCAACATCGTTGGCTTTCTCATGCGAACCGGCAAAATAGACGCAAAGGATCTGTTCATGATCCAGAGGGAGAAGGCAGCTTGCGTGACACTGTGGAAAATAAAGATCCGGTTGGAAAATAAGCATATTTTCATCCTCCTTTGAATCAGTGTAACGGTAAAGCAAAAGTTTGTCAATTCGTAGCTTTTCTGAAGGATGTGTGATAAAGTATAAGCAATAAACAAAAGTGGTAAACGTACTATTAAAGTAAACAGGGAGGAAAATAGTGTGTACGACCATATTTTGAGCCAGTTTCCCAGACTGGAAGGAGAAAGCAGCGATTCTGCACGTATCCAGCGTGCAATTGATGCAACGCCAAATGGCATCTTGTGTATTCCCAGGGGAGATTATGAAATCACTGAAACTCTTTATATCAGAAATCGTTGTTCATTGGATATGCATCCGGCAGCACGGCTGATTGCCAAAAAAGAAATGGAATTTGTGGTGGAGTATGCGGCTGCAGGCAATTACCATGAGCTTACATTGTTTAATGACGATGGAACAGTATACGATAACCTGGGTTTGTTTATTCGTGGCGGCGATATTGAAGGCAATGGTCTGGCAAGCTGCCTTGCCATTACCAATGCGCATCATTTTACCATCACCAACATATCGCTGCATAACGGCAGGAAATATGGTCTGTATGTGGGCGGGAATCGCGCTGGACACATCTATGAGCTGATTTGCAATAATGTATATTGCAAGTGCACCATGAAAGGTTTGAGCGGAAACATCGGTATCTGGTCTGATAAGCACGATGCGCACTATAATGACTGCATTGTAGTGGACTATACCATTGGTATGCAGATGTGGGGAAGTGCCAACCGCATTACGCGATGCCATCTGTGGAGCGGAACTGTGCCACCACTTGACATTTCGGTAAAAGACTGGTCGCAAATCTACGGTGAACGTAAGATGAAGCTGAACAACGGTGTGTATGGTGAACAGGAACAGCAGCAGTACCAGAATGCTGTTCCTGAAATGCTGCTTGGTTCCATCTCCTTTGATATTCACGGCGGATGCAATGTGTTGGATGGCTGTTATGCTGATACTGCAGAAATTGGTTATCAGATACACAGTGATACCAGACTTGTCAACTGTGATTTTTTCAATAATAAGCTGATGGGACTCAAACAGTCTACAGCCATCAGGCATCTGGGCGGTCATCTGGTGGTAATGTCCTGCGCCTTCCGCGGAACTGTCGGAACAGAAAAGCTCTATGAAGGCTCCTGCGAAAATGTAGCCTGGATTGCGAGCAAAGCGACAGGCGGTGAAGGGATGAAAGTTCCAGAATTCCGTTGAATAAAAAAATCCTGAAACAAATGTTTCAGGATTTTTTTGGCAACAGTTGATAATAATGATACGGTTTTATATGGTTGCATAAGGGTTGCATCGGAGTTGCAACCATCAGAGGAAAATGCAACCCTCATGAAAAGAATTCGACAAATTGGAATTTGTCAAAGCGTTCTTATCGGAAAATACATATAGTTTTTTCCACTCGATGGGCAAGTAAAGTCATGGACAGCACCTACCAAGGCAATGCTGTTTGTATTCATATAATCCAGCACATCTAAAAAAGTGCTTTCGCTCTCAACCTCTACACAAAGATACTCATAACTTGGAATCGTCCATTTTGTCCACCCATCTGGTGCGTATGCATCATCCGTGCATTCAATGCCAGCAAGGTATAGACCCTTGCTGAAGTTTTCTTCCCAAGGTTTGAAGGAATGGGTGTAATCAGACATCGCGCCCCAAATACCAATTAAATTGCCATTTTCATCTTTCTTAGCCAATGCCTGGACTTCACTAAAATGAGAATTGGCATCCTCCCACAATTTTTGAATAAAGCCTTGACCATCCAAGGTTGAGCCTTCTTTACCAATTACAGAGAACGAAGCCTTCATTTGTTTTTCAATTTTCATATTACACCTCCGTCAAATTCAAGTTTGTTTAACTGATCGTAACATAGATTTGTAAAATTGCAAATATAAGACCGACCATTCAGATACTTTCGTATCAAAATAATCGGTCTTATATGGTGGAGGTGAGGGGAATCGAACCCCCGTCCGAAAGCACGCCGATACGGTTTTCTCCGAGCGCAGTCACGATTTTGGGATTCCCCCCTGCGTACGCCTCATGACGGGCTCACGCCATCGGTAGCTTCATAATTACGGGCAGCGTTTCAAAGCTTTAACGTGCTCGTTCCCCACTTTAATGACGCTGGTGACCGAAGCTGTGGGCGCTCCGGGCCAACGCGCAGCCCTTAGGCCGCGAAAGCGAAATCGCTATTGTCAGTTATTGTTTTTCCCCGTTTTTACGCGGTTCAGGGTCCGCGGCTCGCTTACCGTACCTTCGTCAACTCCCGTCGAAACCAGAACACCCCCGTGTATGTTGACAATAGAGATCTGGGTTACTTCATCCGCTCACGGATGGCGCGGTCCATCTCGCGCTTGGCATCGCGCTCTGCGGCGGAATCGCGCTTGTCATGCAGATGCTTGCCGCGGCACAGGCCAAGTTCAAGCTTCATGCGGCCATCCTTCAAATACACCTTCAAAGGAATCAGCGTATAGCCCTGACGGGCAACCAGTCCGCTCAGCTTGCGAATCTCCGCCTTGTGCATCAGCAGCTTCTTTGGACGCAGGGGATCGGTGTTGGAAAAGCTTCCCTGTTCGTAGGGACTGATGTGCATGCCCTCGGCAAAAATCTCCATTTGCCGGATCATGCAAAAGCTTTCCTTCAAATTCACACGTCCCTGACGCATGGATTTGACCTCCGTGCCCTTGAGCGCCAGACCGCACTCGTAGGTTTCCTCCACGAAGTACTCGTGATACGCCTTTTTATTTTGGGCAATGATTTTGATGCCCTTCTGATGCGGCATGGGGAAACCTCCTTTCACGGTCTATTTCGCAGACCCTGCGATTATAACACAAAAGAAGTACAAAACGCAAGCCTTGCCACACATCCCAAACTGCCGTATAATGACTGCAATACGCTAACAGAATGGAGTGATCATTTTGAGCATCACCATCCTTGATATGGCAAAGAACGCGAGAAACGCCGCATTGCAGCTGGCGAGCGCCTCCCTTGAAAAGCGCAATGCTGTTTTACTTGCGCTTGCAGATAAGCTGGAACAAAATCAAATGGCCATTCTGGAGGCCAATGTAATGGATGTACAAAAGGCGGAGGCAGAAGGTCTGAGCGCGCCGCTTCTGGGCCGCCTGAAACTAAACCAAACCAAGTGTGCCCGCATGGCGGAAGGTCTGCGTTCACTGGCCGAGCTGCCTGATCCGCTGGGGCATGTTCAGTATGCCAAAGAACTCAGCCCGGGTCTCAACCTGTATCGCGTGGCTTGCCCCATCGGTGTAGTCGGCGTGATTTTTGAAAGTCGCCCGGATGCGCTCATTCAGATTTCCTCCCTGTGCTTAAAGAGCGGAAACGCAGTGCTTCTCAAGGGCGGAAGGGAAGCCATGCAGACCAATGAAAAGCTGACGGAGCTGATTCTGGAAGCTACATCTGAATGCGGCCTTCCTGCAGGCTGGTGTAACCTGCTGCATTCCCGAGGGGATGTGCAGGAAATGCTGAAACTTCACGAATGGATTGATCTTATTATCCCGCGTGGTTCCAATGCTTTTGTTCGCTATATTATGCAAAACAGCGAAATTCCCGTGCTGGGTCATGCGGATGGTCTGTGCCATGTATATGTGGATGAATATGCTGATATTCCACAGGCTGTAAAACTGACGGTAGACAGTAAAACTCAGAATTTGAGTGTTTGTAACGCTGCAGAGACGATGCTTGTGCATGCGGGAATAGCAAAGAAATTTTTGCCGCTGGTCAAAGCGGAATTGGACAAAAAGAATGTGGAACTGCGAGGTGATGTTCGTACCTGCACCTTTATCGAATGTATGGAAGCCAACGAAGAGGACTGGAAAACGGAATATCTGGACGCCGTGCTTTCTGTTAAAGTGGTGGATTCCATGCAGGAAGCCATTGAACACATTAATCAGTATGGTTCCCATCACACCGACTCTATATTGACTACTAATGCAGACAATATTCATACTTTTATGACACTCGTTGACAGCGCAGACGTGTTTGCCAACTGCTCCACCCGTTTTGCAGATGGATTCCTGTTTGGTTTTGGCGCGGAGGTGGGCATAGCTACAGGAAAGATCCATGCGCGCGGCCCCATGGGCATGGAAGGCCTTTGTACCTATAAATATAGGCTCTACGGCAGCGGACAGACACTGACGGAACTTAACAGCGGTATCATCGGTCTGACTCACAAAGAAATAGATAAAATACTGCCGGTATAAACGATGCAGCCCCCCAGGGCGGTCTGTTTTGATCACCGCACGCATATTATACCTCGCAAGGAGGTTGGCGTATGGGGGAGATGCAGCGCGGCACCGCGCACAAAGTGATGGTGGATCAACGCAGGCAGGCATCGGTTTCAGGTGTAAGCGACGTATGCAGTTTTCATGGAAATGAAGTTGTTCTGAATGTGGATAGCGGTACAATGGTCATCACGGGTGAAAATCTGCATGTGAGCAAACTGCTTCTGGAAGAGGGACGTGTGGAGCTGGCTGGAAGAGTGGATGGCATTCACTATGAACAGCCGCATAAGCCCGCAAAACTGTTCCGGGTTGGAAAAAGAACATGAATCTGTTTTTTGAATCGAGCGGGCAGGCCGTATGCTTCTTGTGTATGACACCTGTTGGAATGTTTATTGCCTTTTGCCTGGATACAGATGTGATTGCTGGAAAATTGCGTGTGTTTGCAGATCTGTTCCTGCTGCTGGCGGCTGGTGTTGCTGTGCTGTTTATGCTTGTCTTATGCAAGGAAAACGATCTGAGACTATATCATTTTCTCGGCTTTGCAACAGGAGCAGTGCTGTATGTGGGCGGTTTTGGAAAAATCATTCGCACTTTAAAACGCCAGCAGGATTCGAAGAACGGATGGAGAAATAAATATCACCAGAAAGGATGATGCAGAATGCGCAGAACGGTGAATATCTGGTGGGTAATCGCTGTTGTAGCCTGTGTTACTGCTGCTTTTTTCTGGTATTCAAGCAAACTGACAAATACTGTAGCTGAATTGCGGGCAGCTGTTGAAACCGGTAATGTACGCCTTGCTGCGCTTCAGGCGGAAAATGCCAGATTGGAAGCTACGCTCAAAGCAGCTGATACTGATGCGTTTGTTGAAGATCAGGCACGCAATGAGTATGGTTATATGATGCCGGATGAGATCCGTTTTGTCATTACCGGCACTGATTACAATGAAACCGAAGCAGAGATATCTTCCCCGTAAAGGAGAGGATATCTCTGTTTGTTTTGCCAAAGAAAACGAATGGGGTGGACGCAATGAAGGTAGCAGCCATCGGGATTGGATCCAATTCGCTGAGAATGCTTGTAGCGGATGTTTTGGAGGGAAAACTGCATAACCCCATCCGATACAGAGAGGGACTTCGGGTATTTGCAGCGCTTGACGAACGTGGAAATATTTCACCGGAAATGATTGATAAGGCCTGTCAGAGTGTTCTAAACTTTAAATTGCAGGCAGCAGCCAAAGGTGCGGAAGAAATCCATCTTTTCGCGACAAGCGCTACTCGTGATGCTGCCAATCAGGAACAGTTCATCCGTGCACTGGAAGAGAGCACGAAGCTGAAGCTTGATGTATGCAGCGGTGACAAGGAAGCGACTCTTTCGTTTTGGGGCGGCGCCGAAAACGGACCGACCGGCCTGATTGATATTGGCGGAGGCTCAACAGAAATCGCTGTTGGATGCGGGAAAACAGTAAATGACGCAGTCAGTCTGCAAATGGGCGCTGTACGGCTGTATCGTATGCGTGCAATCAGTTCTGTACAGGAGGCGATGGAGGTTACATCTATCGCGTCGCAAATTCTGGAGCCGGTTCGGGAACGTTTTGTATCCATTTGCGACGAATTGACATGGGTTGGCGTGGGGGGGACTTTTACCACCTCTGCCGCTTTGATTCAGCGCATTCCATGGCAGGAACGAGGCTCGATACATGGATTTTCTATTAGCCGGCAAAGTCTGATGGACGCGATCTGTTATCTTGCGCCTATGCCTATGGAAGAAAGACTGAAGCTGGATTGCCTGCAACCGCATCGTGCGGATATCGTAGTGCATGGCATGTGCATTCTGCTTGCGTGTATGCAAGCCATGAATATTCCATCGATTATGGTCAGTGAACACGGTAATCTGGAAGGATATTTAAAAGAAAAATACATTTTTGATTATGTTGACTAAAATGGTTGTTTTTTTTCCGTTTTATCTTTTCATTTCAAAATATTTCTGTTATAATAAATACTGATTTTATACAGTCAATATGCATGGGCGCGCGCTGTACTGTTATCTTCGTATATTCCCTTACAAACAGCCTTCCCGCGAGGAATGCGTCATATGCAAAATATATAAACCAAGGAGGACTCTATAATGGCAAGCTATGAAACTAAAAACATCCGTAACGTCGCCCTCATGGGGCATGGCAGCGAAGGCAAAACGACGCTGATGGAGGCACTGCTGTTCGCTGCCGGCGCAATCGACCGTCAGGGCCGCACGGAAGACGGCAATACCGTGACCGACTTTGAAGCGGAAGAAATCAAGAGAAAGATCTCCATCAGCGCGGCTGTTGCTCCTATCGACTGGAATCAGAAGATGCTCAACGTGATCGACGTTCCTGGCTACTTCGATTTTATCGGCGAAGCCATGGGCCCTCTGCGTGTTGTTGAGACTGCTGCTATTCTTGTAAGCGCCGTTAACGGCATCGCCGTTGGCACCGAAAAAGCCTGGGCGCTGGCCACCAAGAACAACGTTGGTAAGATGTTTGTTGTCAACCAGATGGACCGCGACCATGCCGATTTTATGAAGGTTGCTACCCAGCTGCGTGAACAGTTTGGCACCAGCGTCTGTCCTATCATTCTGCCTATTGGCTCCGGTGCAAACTACAAGGGCATCGTAAATGTTCTGGAAAACAAGGCTTACGAGCGCGTGAACAAGGGCCAGCCCAAGGAAGTTCCCGTTCCCGCTGATATGGCCGATGACATCGCTGTCGCTCTGGAAGCTCTTACCGAAGCAGCTGCCGGTGCTGATGAAGAGCTCATGATGAAGTATCTGGATGGCGAAGAACTGACCCACGAAGAGATTCTGGAAGCCTTCAAGGCCGGTATGTTCCATGGCGAAATCTGCCCCGTGGTACCTGTATCCGCTCTGACCGGCGTTGGCGTCAGCAAACTTCTGGACGTTATGGCTGACTTCCTGCCTTCTCCCAAGCGCCAGGTTTACACCGGCGTCAACCCCAAGAATGACGAAGAAGAAACCCGCAAGTGCAAGGCTGACGAGCCCTTCAGCGCTTTCGTTTACAAGACCATCGCGGACCCCTTCGTTGGCAAGCTGAGCCTGTTCAAGGTTATGAGCGGCGTGCTCAATGCCAGCGGCAGTGTTTACAACGCTTCCAACGACAAGACCGAAAAGCTCAACGGCCTGTACGTGCTGCGCGGCAAGAAGCAGATCAATACCCAGCAGCTGTCTGCCGGCGATATGGGCGCTTTGGCCAAGCTGCAGTACACCAACACCGGTGATACCCTGTGTGATCCCGCCAAGCCCATCAAGTATCCCGCCATCGAGTATCCCACTCCCTGCATGAGCAAGGCTGTATTTGCTGCCAAGCAGGGCGAAGAAGATAAGGTCTTCAGCGGCCTTGCCCGTCTGATGGAAGAAGACCCCTCCATCAAGATTGAAAAGAACGTCGAAACCACCGAAACCCTCCTCTCTGGTCAGGGTGAACTGCATCTGGATGTGATTAAGAACAAGCTGGCCGCCAAGTTCGGCGCTCAGGCCACCCTCCAGGATCCTCGCATTCCTTACCGTGAGACCATTAAGAAGACTGTGAAGATTCAGGGCCGTCATAAGAAGCAGTCTGGCGGTCACGGCCAGTTCGGCGATGTTTGGATCGAGTTCTCTCCCATCGGCGACACCGGCATCGACTTCGAGTTCGAAGATGCGGTTGTTGGCGGCGTGGTTCCGCGCAACTTCATCCCCTCTGTTGAAAAGGGTCTGCGCGAGCACATCCGCAAGGGCGTTCTGGCCGGCTATCCCATGGTTGGCCTGCATGCCAAGCTGTATGATGGCAGCTATCACCCTGTTGACTCTTCTGAAATGGCCTTCAAGACCGCTGCCCGTATCGCTTACAAGAACGGCTGCGCTCAGGCCAATCCTGTGCTCCTTGAGCCGATCATGCACGTGGAAGTGCTGGTTCCCGACGAGTACATGGGCGATGTTATGGGCGATATGAACAAGCGTCGCGGCCGTATCATGGGCATGAATCAGGTGGATGGCCTGCAGCAGCTGGTCGCTGAAGCTCCCCATGCTGAAATGTTCAAGTACGCTACTGACCTTCGTTCCATGACTCAGGCCCGCGGTTCTTTCATCATGTCCTTCGAGCGCTACGAGGAAGTTCCTGCCAACGTAGCTCAGAAGATCATTGAGAATGCCAAGTTCGAGGACGACGAGGAAGAATAATTTTTTCCAGTCGATTCACGGGACCGGTGCGATTGCCGCATCGGTCCCGTTTACATCCCAAAAGGGGAGAAGCGCATGATTACGACTGTATGTATGAATCCGTGTTTTGACAAAACAGCCGAAACGGATAAGGTAAACGTGGGAGACGTGACCCGTCTGCGCAATATTCGTGTGGACGTTGGCGGCAAAGGTGTAAACGTTGCGATTGTACTTCGCAGATTGAACGAAGCAGCTCGATGTGTCGGGTGCCTTGGCGAAGAAAATGCAGATCGCTTTCTTCGAATGATTGCTCGTGAAGATGTTCCTTTTGATTACATTTCTGTACCGGGTGAAGTGAGAACCAATCTGAAAATGCTGGATCACACCAAACAGACTGTCATTGAAATTAACGAACCCGGCATTTCGTTGACTGACGAGCAAATCGAACGGTTTTTGGATCTCCTTCAGCAGAAAAGTCAGGATAGTCAATACGTGGTTTTCAGCGGCCGCCTTCCGGATGGATGCCCTCCCAACACTTATCAGCGTTGTATGCAAGTACTTCAAGGTAAAAAGGTTTTCCTTGACACGGCGGGCGAATCTCTTCTGCACGGTATCAAGGAACGTCCTTATCTGATTAAGCCAAACCTTCCGGAAATGCAGGCCATTATGCGCAAAGAACTGCGTACGCTTCGCGAAATCCGCGATGCCGCCATGTTCCTGATTAGTTATGGAGCACAGAATGTGGTTGTATCTATGGGAAAAACAGGCGCGGTCTTTGTAAATGAAAAGAAGACTTTATTTGCGCCTGCGCTTCGCGTAGAAGCACGATCTACTGTGGGAGCCGGAGACGCTATGATCGGCGACATCCTGACCGGTTTGATGCGTGGGGCAAATCTTACGGAAGCGTTCAAATTTGGTGTAGCGGCCGGAGCTGCCAGTGTGATGACGGACGGAACCCAGCTTGTACGCAAAGCTGATTTTGATGTGCTTTTGCCAAAGGTTACGGTGCAAGAGGTATGAAGACGAGCGCCGAAAAAGAATTCATTCGTGCCGGTAGGCAGAGACAGGCCTTGTTTGCTGATGAAGAGTTTGCATTGATCCCTCGCGAATACGCTCATCGCGTCAGCCAGATTGATGGGGCTTGTTCTATGGTTTTTGATATCGTAGATATTCAAACCTTGCGTACTGCAGGGGAAATTGCCTTGCGAGTCGGAGAAGGACAAAGTCTATTCTACCTGGGGCATATCGGTTATCATATGGATCCACCTTTTCAGGGGCGTCACGGGGCTTTACGAGCTTGCCGTATGGTGATTCCATTGCTTCGTGCAATGGGAATGCAAAGCTTTGTAATTACTACGGACGAAGACAATATCCCCAGCGTTAAAACCTGCGAAAGGCTGGGCTGCGTGCTGGAAAGTACAGTGGATGTTCCCAACTGGTGTCGGGCGGAATTCTGTCTGAGTCATCGCAAAAGACGCTATATCTATGAAATTTCCAAAGCCTGACCGCAAAAAATGCGGTTTGGGCTTTTCTTTTTGCATAGAATAGGGTAAAATATGTTGGGTTCATCTGGAAAGGTGGTGCTTCTTTGGAAGCTGTTATTCAGGGCTGTAAACTTTTTTATCGCTATGAGCGTTGTACAAAGAACGATGCGCCAACGGTTGTTTTTATGCACGGCTGGGGCTGTGATGGCTCCATCTTTCGTTCTTTTGAAAATGCAATTGGTCATAATGCCTCTATGCTCCTGATTGATTTTCCCGGTCATGGTCAGAGCGGCGAACCGCAGGAGCCGTGGGGTGTACCCGAGTATGCAGAACAGGTTCGTTTGTTATTCGACCAGCTGGGTTTGAAGAATGTTCACATCATTGCACATTCCTTTGGCGGACGTGTGGCGCTTTGGATCAGTTCCCATTATCCGGAACTGGTGAACAAAATGGTCATTACTGGTGGAGCAGGTCTGCGCAAACCGGATGAGGGAAAGCCTACCAAACGTCAGCAGCAGTATAAGCGGCTGAAAGCGGTGGCCAACGCGGTAGGGACGATTCCCTTCATGAAGGGAATCGTTGCCAAATGGCAGGAGGCGCTTGTGCAGAAGTACGGTTCTGCGGACTATAAAAGGCTGAATCCCCATATGCGCAAGACGTTTGTGAAGGTCATCAATCAGGATCTTACGGAATATCTGCCGAAAATCAAGGCTTCTACGCTGCTTATCTGGGGCGGTAACGACACTGAAACGCCCTTGTGGATGGGACAGCAGATGGAAAAAGCCATTCCAGATGCCGGCCTGGTTGTGTTTGACGGCCGCAGCCACTTTGCCTTTCTGGAAGAGGCACAGCGTTTTCAGGTGATTGTTACTACATTCCTGTTTGGAGGGAACAAAGCATGATTCATGCGGAATTGCCGCTGATTCTCCAATGGATTTTCATTCTTTGTCCGGTTCTGTGCAGCCTTTTGGCTTCCCGGACGCTGCTGCATTATTTTCAGCTGGAAAGCTATCAGTTTCCCGGCTACTTCCGCACGCTTAAACGCAACTGGAAACACAGTCTGCTGCCGGGCTTATGCGGTGCGGCCGGGTTGTTTGTACTGTTCGGCCTGTACGGTGCGTTGACGGTTGAAAACAGTTGGCTGATGCTTTTCTTCGGCCTCCTCTGTCTGGCCTCAAGCGTTGGATTGGGTCTGCTGATCGCAAAGCTGTTCAATGCAAAGCACGCCAAAAAGAAGTTTGTTATTACAGCGCGTGTCAAACGCCTGTATGCTGTTCATTTCGTCGTCATGCTGCTCATCAGCTGCCTGATGGCTTGCGGTGGGGCTGCTTTGTTCAGCATTCTCTGGATTGTATTCCTGCCGTTGGTCGTTGCGTTGAGCGGTCTGCTGGCGTGGCCTATTGAAAAAGCCATCAGCGAATGCTATTTCCGCGATGCACGCCGAAAGTTGCTTGCAAATCCCGGACTTACCCGCATCGGTCTGACCGGAAGCTATGGCAAGACCAGCGTCAAGCATATTCTGGGCGCGCTTCTCAGTGAAAAGTATCCAACGCTGATCACACCTGCCAGTTTTAACACGCCAATGGGCGTATCCCGCGCCATTCGCGAGCGTCTGACCCCTTCCCATCAGATTTTTGTGGGAGAGATGGGCGCGCGGCATGTGGGCGATATCAAGGAACTGTGCCGTCTGGTTAAGCCGACCATCGGCATCATCACCTCCGTAGGCCCGCAGCATCTGGAAACCTTTAAGTCTATTGAACGCATCACCAAAACCAAGTATGAGCTGATCGATGCGCTCCCGCAGGAGGGTAGCCGCTCCTATTTCTATAACGACGGCGCGATTTGCAAGCAGTTGTACGACAAGACCACCAAAACCAAGGTACTTTGCGGACGTGATCCTGAGACCAGTGACGTCTGGTGTGACAATGTGAGCGTCTCCGCGCAGGGCAGCAGCTTTACGCTGCACATTAAAGGGAAGGGCAGCGTTGACTGCCAGACCCGTCTGCTGGGCGAACACAGCTTGCAGAACATCCTGCTGGCCTCCGCTGTTGCCAGCGATCTGGGCCTTACGCTCAAGCAGATCAGCCATGGCATCAACAAGCTGCAGCCTGTCAAAAACCGTCTTGAGCTGATCACCCGTCCCGGCGGCTTCACCATTATCAACGACGCGTTCAACTCCAACCCCGTTGGTGTAAAGGCCGCGCTGAATGTGCTGAAGGCTTTTCCGGAACGTCGCATCATCATCACGCCTGGCATGGTAGAGCTTGGCGAAAAGGAAGAGGAATACAACCGAGATTTCGGCCGCGCCATGAAGGAATGCGTGGATATTGCCATCATCGTGGGTAAAAACCGTGTGAAGCCGATTATTGAAGGGCTTAAGGAAGCCGGTTTTGCTGATGATCAGATTTTCCGCGTTGACAGTCTGGATGATTCCACCCGCCTTTTGCATACGTTGGTTCGTCCCACCGATACCGTACTGTACGAAAACGACCTGCCAGATCACTATCAGGAAGCCTGATTGGAGGATAAGAATATGAGCAAAATTCAACTTGGCGTTTTTTACGGCAGCCGCACCTGCGAGCATGATGTGTCCATCATCAGCGCAGTACAGCTGATGCGCGCGGCCGACCGTGAAAAGTATGATGTGATTCCCGTGTATATCAGCAAGCAGGGCGAGTGGTTTACCGGCGAAGCATTGCTGGATATGAGCACCTATACGCCCTTTGATCCCGCCAAAAAGGGCGTGATTCGAATCAATCCCGACCTGACCGCCGGCAGCGGCGCTCTTACCTGCATTGAGCATGGCAAAGGTCTGCTGGGCAAGGATAAGGAAGTGGTAGTCGCTCGTCTGGACTGCGCTATTCCTGTATTTCACGGCATGCATGGTGAGGACGGTACTGTACAGGGCCTGCTGGAGCTGTGCAATATTCCGTATTCCAGTTCCGGTGTCGGCGCAAGTGCCATCGGTATGGATAAGGTGTACATGAAGCAGTTCTTCCGCGGCGCGGGTTTCCCGATTCTGCCGGATTGCTGGTATCTGCGTCATGCGTGGGAGAAGGATCGCAATGCTGTCCTCGAGGGCATCGAGAAGTTGCTTCCATATCCTGTGTTTGTAAAACCTGCATCTCTAGGGTCTTCCATCGGTGTAAGTCGTGCCAACGATCGCAGGGAACTGGAAGAAGCGCTGGCGCTGGCTTTTGATTTCGATCGCAAGGTTCTGGTTGAACAGGGCCTGAACAAGCCGCTTGAACTGAACTGCTCTGTGCTTGGATACAACGGCGAAGCACAGGCCAGCGAGATTGAAATGCCTGTGACCGGCGGCGATTTGCTCAGCTACATGGATAAATATGGTGCAAACGGCGGCAGCAAGGGTATGGCCTCCCTCAAACGCGTGCTTCCTGCGCCTATTGAACCCGAACTGAAAGCGCGTATTCAAAAGCTGTCTGTAGACATTTTCAATAACATGGACTGCAAGGGCGTTGTGCGTATCGACTATATGTTTGATGCTGCGAGCAATGGGCTGTACATCACTGAAATCAATACGCTTCCCGGATCCATGGCTTTTTATCTGTGGGAAGCTTCCGGGCTGCCTTATAAGCAGATGATCGATAAGCTTGTTGAATTCGCCATGCAGGCTAAGCAGGATAAGGACGACAGCAACTATGCTTATTCCTCCGATATTCTGAAGGATGTGTCTCTGGGCGGCAAAGCTGGCCCCAAGAATGGCGCAAAGCTGTAAGAACAACAAAGGAGCGGCATATGATCGCTTTATCGCAAATCAAAGATCCATCGGATATTCGTCCGCTTTCTGTCGAAGAATGCGAAGAATTGGCAGATGATATCCGTACCAAAATCATTCAAACAGTGGCTCAGAATGGTGGACATCTTGCTTCCAATCTGGGTGCTGTTGAAATCACGCTGGCGCTGCACAGAGTTTTTGATACCCCCAGAGATAAGATTATTTTTGATGTAGGTCATCAGAGCTACACGCATAAGCTGCTGACTGGCCGGTATAACGCTTTTGATACCTTGCGAACCTATGGCGGCATTGCGGGATTTCCCAGAAGAACGGAGAGCGAATACGATCTGTTTGATGCCGGCCATGCGTCTACGTCCATCTCGCAGGCGCTTGGCATGGCGCGCGCCCGCGATGCTCAGGGGCAGAACCATCATGTAGTCGCTGTTGTAGGCGATGGCGCGCTGACGGGCGGCATGTGCTACGAGGCGCTCAATGACTGCGGAAACAGCAAAACACGGCTGATTGTACTTTTGAATGACAATGAAATGTCTATTGCCAAAAATGTAGGTGCACTCAGTAAATATCTGGCCAGACTTCGCGCCAGCGCAGGCTGGAATCTAACAAAGAAAAACGTTAGGACGAAACTTTCCCGCATTCCCGCGGTAGGCCAGCCTTTGTATCGTCTTGTTCATAAAACAAAGCAGGCGATCAAGAGCGTTTTTGTTAACGAAGTGGATGAAGGATTTTTCTCGGCGCTTGGTTTCCGTTATCTGGGACCGGTGAACGGCAATGATTTGGCCGATGTCGAGAAAATGCTGAAGCAGGCCAAACAGTTGGATGAACCGGTTGTGGTTCACTGCCTTACCAAAAAAGGTTATGGCTATCATCGTGCGGAAACCAAACCGGAAGCATTTCATGGTACGCCGCCATTCCTTGTTGAAAACGGCAGAGTAAGTTCATCCGGCGCTGAATCCAATGGTAAAATTGCTGTTGATACGCTGATTCAGCTTGCGGAAGAAGACAAGCGGATTATGGCGATCACTGCAGCCATGCCTCTTGGAACATGTACAGCTGCGTTTGAAAAAGCCTATCCGGATCGTTTTTTGGATGTGGGCATTGCAGAAGAACATGCTGTTTCACTTTGCGCTGGGCTTGCTGCAGGCGGCATGAGACCGTATTTCTTTGTGTATTCAACTTTTTTGCAACGTGCCTATGACCAGTTGATGAATGACGCCTGTATTTTGAATCTGCCCGTTGTCTGCATGCTGGATCGTTCCGGCATTTCCAACGAAGACGGTCAGACCCATCAGGGATTGTATGACTTCGCTTATCTGCGTCATATTCCCAATCTGGTGGTGCTGGCTCCTGCTGACGGAAAAGAGCTGCAGCTGATGATTCGTTCGGCTCATCGCAGCGGAAAACCTTGCACTATCCGCTATCCCAAAAGCGCAGAAAAGTTGCCACAAAACTACCAGATCAATGAATTCGAAATTGGCAAATGGCAGCCGCTGCGTAAAGGCAGCGATATCATTCTTCTTGCAACGGGAACAATGACTGCGGCTGCCTTAAGGGTAGCAGATTCGCTTGCACAGAAAAAAATCGATGCGGAAGTCATCAACGCTTCAACGATTAAACCGCTGGATTTGGAATGCCTGAGTCGAGTCTTTGCTTCCGGCAAACCGATTTATACGATTGAAGAACACGTTCTTCAGGGCGGTTTTGGCAGCGCGGTGCTGGAAGCGGCAGCTGAAATGGGGGAAAGGCCTGCTATTGTTTGCCTCGGCGTTGAAGACAGGTACATTCAGCACGGCGATCATAAGCATTTGCTAGCTGAAGTTGGACTGGACGATGAAAGCATTGCGCAGCGAATCACAAATTCATTTATAAAGGAAGTAAAGAACGATGGCTGAAAAACTTCGCGTCGATCTGGCGATGGTGCGTCAGGGATTGGCGCCCAGCCGGGAAAGAGCGCAGGCGCTGATTATGGCTGGCCAGGTCTATGTGAAAGAGGTCAAGGTTCTCAAGGCCTCTGAAAAAGTAACAGAAGATGCAGAACTCATCGTTCGCGGCCATGTGCATCCTTTTGTTGGACGCGGCGCCCTTAAACTGGATAAAGCGCTGAAGGCTTTTCAGGTGGATGTAAATGGTGCTGTAGGCATGGATATTGGCGCAGCTACTGGTGGCTTTACTGATGTACTGCTTCAAAATGGTGCCAAACATGTATATGCCATTGACGTTGGCTATGGACAGCTTGACTGGAAGATACGAAGTGATGAGCGCGTAACGGTTCTGGAACGTACGAACGCCCGCTACCTGACGCACGAACAGATTCCGTGTATACCTGATATTACGGTCATGGATGTTTCGTTTATTTCCGTAAAGCTGATTCTTCCTGTAGCAGCTGAATTGATGGATGGAAAAGGCCGTTTCTGTATTCTGATCAAACCGCAATTTGAGGCTGGCCGTGAGCATGTGGGCAAAAAAGGAGTCGTGCGTGATCCTGCCGTTCATCGCCAGGTGATAGAGGATATCGCCGCTTTTGTACCTGGTTTTGGATATAACATGGCCCAACTGGACTTTTCTCCCATTACCGGCCCGGAAGGCAATATTGAGTATATTACAGAACTGCTGCCTGCTACTATGGCGCAAAACAGTGTAGATGAAGCTCGAATTGCCGAAGTGGTTGCAGAAGCGCACAAAACGTTGTCAAAGGAATAATTCATATTTGCATAACTATGCATCGTTGCATGGTTATGCATTTTGTGTTATACTGGTTCGGAAAGGCGGCATGTGCAATGAAGTCTGTATATATGTTAATGCATGATCAGAAACCCAATATTGAAGAGATTGCTGCAACGGTTGCCGAAAAGCTGCATAAAGCCCGTATCCATGCCTCTGCTGAGCCCTGGCTTTTCGAGCGCATGCAGAAAACCGGCCGCCAACCTTTTCTGAGCAGTGAGCCCGATCAATGTGAGGCGATTCTTGCGGTTGGCGGCGATGGAACCCTTTTGCGCGCGAATACACTTTCTATGCAGTTGGATCTGCCTTTGTTGGGGATTAACGTTGGCAGAGTTGGTTTTCTGACCGAACTTGAAATGGATCAGCTGGAAAAAGCTTTTGAAAAACTAGCCGCTGATGACTATACGATTCAGGAACGTATGATGCTGAAAATCACGCTGGACGAACGTCGCTCCTATGCTCTGAATGATGTTGTGGTCAGCAGGGGTGGTTATGCAAGACTGATCGGTATGGATGCTTTTGTTGACCAGGATTTGGTTGGCCGTTTTATTGCCGACGGTTTGATTGTATCTACACCCACCGGATCGACTGGTTATTCCCTTTCGGCCGGCGGGCCGATCATTTGTCCCGAAGTGGAATGCATGCTGCTTACGCCGGTATGCGCTCATTCATTGCAGCACAGGCCGGTTGTCACCTCTGCAGAACAAACAGTTTCTATCAAACTTACCGATGCTGCACAGGCAATGGTTTCCGTTGATGGTCAGGAAAATTTTACACTGTACGCAGGCCAAACGCTGACTGTTACGCGAGCCGGCAGGCAGGCTAGATTTATCAAACTTGAACCGAGAAGTTTTTTCAGCACCATTCGTATCAAACTTTCTGAGTGGAGTTGTTAGCAAGGAGAGGAGCACATATGAAATCAGCCAGACAAATTGCTATTTTGGATATTATCGCAGAAAATGCCATCGAAACGCAGGAGGAATTGGCAGATGCCCTGCGCGCACATGGCTTTCAGGTTACACAGGCTACCGTTTCCAGAGATATCAAAGAACTCAGGCTTGTTAAAGCGCTTTCTGCTGACGGTGTTTACCGTTATGTAACATCGGACAAAAACGAAAACAGCCTGAACGAACGGTTGATTCGTATGTTTAGCGATACCGTGATCAGCATTGATCATGCATACAATCAAATCGTTATGAAAACCCTGTCTGCTACAGCCGGAATCGCTGCTGAAACAATCGATAGTCTTCAGTGGCCTGAAATTCTGGGCACGATTGCCGGTGAAAATACGATTCTGATGATTGTACGCAGCGTTGAGGATGTACAAACCGTTATTGATCGCATCAATGCCATGATTCAGCGTTGAATGTTCACACAGTGAAAGGAATGTACAATTAATATGCTTGTTTCCATGACCGTGCGCAACATCGCTCTGATTGAACAGCTGGAAATACAGTTTAACAAAGGTATGCACGTTCTCAGCGGCGAAACAGGCGCGGGTAAATCCATCATTGTAGATAGCATTAATCTGATGCTTGGTGAGCGGGCGGATCGAGGTCTCATCCGTTCCGGCTGTGATAAGGCGTCCGTTGAAGCATTTATCGATATTGCTGATTGCCCTGCTGCATCGGAGCTTTTGAAAGAACAGGAGCTGGAAGCCGACGGTTCCATGATTAGCATACAGCGCGAAATTTCAACGAACGGGCGCAATGTATGCCGCGTTTGCGGTGCGATTGTACCGCTTGCTTTTCTGCGAAGCCTTACGCAACATCTGGTAGATATCCATGGTCAGCATGAGCATCAAAGCCTGCTCGATAATCAGAATCATATGGGTTTTCTGGACTCTTTCGGCGAAGAATCCTTTCATGAACGTCTTACCGAGGTTGGAAAAGCCTATCATGCGTGGCGCGAAAGCAGTTCGCGTTTTTCTGCATTGCGCAAGGAAAATGCCCAGCGTACGGAAAGACAGGCCTATTTGGAATCGCGTGTCAAGGAACTGGATGCAGCTGCTTTGGAAATGGGAGAAGCGGAAAGCCTTGCAGCCGAAAAGAAGCGTTTTGCCAGTGCTGAACGGGTTGATCGTTCCTTGAGAAATGCTTACGAAGAAATTTCTGGAAGCGGACGTGAAAAAAGTGCGGCTGCGAAGCTACGCGATGCTGCCGATGCACTGCGGTTGATTGAGGAACTTGATCCCAAATATAAGGCGCTTGCAGAACGACTGTCCACAGCCTACTATGAAGTAGAAGAAATGGGTATTGAGCTTCGTGACTCTCTGGAAAGCGAAAGCTTTGATCCTGAAAGAAGTGAAGCTGTGCAGGACAGACTGGATCAGATTCGAAGACTGGAACGCCGTTATGGCATGAACGCTGACGAACTGGTTAGCCATCACGAAGAAATCAAAGATGAACTGATGCGCCTGGAAGGCATGGAAGAACGTCTGAAACACGCTGAAACGGATTTCAAACAGAAATTGCAGGCATATCGAGCGCAGGCTGCGCTGTTGACAGAAGAACGCAAACGGATAGCCGAACGTTTTGAAGCGACAATGGAAAATGAATTGAAAGATCTGGGTATGCTGAGCACACGTTTCAGCTGTGTGTTTGAGCAGCCGGAACCCGGTCAGAAAAAAGTGCCTACGCCCCTTGGCGACGATCATGTGTGTTTCTATATTGCTCCTAATCCCGGCGAGCCGCCTAAACCGCTTGACAAAACGGCATCCGGCGGCGAACTGTCCCGTCTGATGCTTGCTATGAAAGCGGCCGGCGCTGCTCACGGCGGCATTCCCTGTATGATTTTTGACGAGATCGATACTGGCATCAGCGGCCACATTGCCGGTGTTGTTGCAGAAAAAATGGCTTCCATTGCGCGTTATCATCAGGTATTGTGCGTTACGCACCTTGCACAGATTGCCGCTATGGCAGATACGCAGTATTTTGTCAAAAAACAGGTTGTGGGGGAAAGAACGCAGACAAGTCTCACAACGTTGGATGAAGAAGGACGTATAAAAGAAATTGCCCGCCTGATTGGCGTAACTCAAAATGATCAGGAGAGCGGAATAGCTCATGCAAGAGCCATACTTCAATCGGCGGAAAAATGGAAAAAGAAACAGCGGTTAAACATGTGAAAAAACTAACAACTCTTTTCTTCATTCATTCTTTGTGGTATACTAATTAGTGGGTATGTATGTTTACCGAAAATGTACAGGAAGGACGATTCCCAAATGAGTATCGTACATCATTTTCCCGGCGGAATTCACCCGCACGAGGGGAAGGGCGGTAAGGCTGTAACCGCTGGTTTGCCTGTCGTCGCTGCTCCCCAGCCTTCTCGCGTTATCATTCCGCTTCAGCAGCATATCGGCGCACCCTGCAAGGCCCTGGTTAACAAGGGCGACGTTGTAAAAGTCGGTCAGATGATTGGCGAGCCTGTCGGAGGGTTGAGTGCTGCAGTGCACGCTTCTGTTTCCGGTGTGGTAGTTGACTGTCAGCCTGCTATGACTGCGAACGGCACTCAGGTTATGAGCGTTATCATCGACAATGATTTCAAAGATGAATGGGTTGAGCTTAAGCCTGTTGCAAATCCTGAAAGTCTGTCTATGCAGCAGCTTTCCGATCTGGCACGTCAGATGGGCGTGGTAGGTTTGGGCGGCGCGACGTTCCCGACTGCCGTGAAACTTAATGTTCCCGAAGGCAAGTCCGTCGACACGCTTTTGCTGAACGGCGCCGAGTGCGAACCCTATCTGAGCGCCGACCATCGTTTGATGTTGGAACACGCCGAACAGATCGTATCCGGCGCAAGGCTGATTCAGAAGGCTCTGGGCATCCAAAATGTTGTCATCGGCATTGAAGATAACAAGATGGACGCCGTTGCTGTCATGAAAAAAGCCTGCGAAGGCAAGGACGGCTTCCGCGTGGAAGCGCTGCGCACCATGTATCCGCAGGGCGGCGAAAAGCAGCTGGTCTACGCGCTGACCGGTCGCACCGTTCGCATGGGTGGTCTGCCGCTGGATCTGGGCGTGATTGTTTGCAATGTGGGTACCTGCTATGCGCTGCATCGCGCTGCGTATGAAGGTCGTCCGCTGATTGACCGCATCGTTACTGTTGGCGGTACTGTTAATAAACCTGCCAACTATCTGGTTCGTGTTGGCACGCCTGTGGAATGGCTGATCGATACATCCGATGGTCTGGAAGAAGCTACCCGTATGATGATTTACGGTGGCCCTATGATGGGTATGGCCCTTAGTCGTGAAGATATTCCCGTGACCAAGGGTTGCAGCGGCATTCTGGCCATGGATCAGGTTTCTTCCCTTGTAGATGAAAGCGCGTGTATTCGCTGTGGACGCTGCATTGAAGCCTGTCCCATGAATTTGGTTCCCGCTTCCATCGATAAGTTTGTCCGCAAGGACATGTTCGACGAAGCCGAAAAACTGAACGCGCTTAACTGCATGGAATGCGGTTCGTGCGCATGGGCCTGTCCTGCAAAGCGTAACCTCACCCAAAGCTGCCGCGTTGCGAAGCGTATTATCAATCAGCGTCGCAGGGAAGCAGCTGCCAAGAAAGGAGATAAGTAATCAATATGCAAAAGAAACTCGTTGTCACTTCATCTCCTTTGCTCCGTAATACTGCGGTTTCTACCCGCGGCATTATGCTGGACGTGGTGATCGCTCTGTTGCCCGCTGCTCTTGCGGCCGTATGGTTCTTTGGTGCAGCCGCACTGTCCCTGATCCTTGTAGCTGTGGTTTCTGCCGTACTGGCAGAGCTGGTTTACCAGAAGCTGACGCATCAGAAGTCCACGATTGGTGACTTGAGTGCTGTTGTAACCGGCCTGCTGGTTGCCTACAACATTCCCGCTAACGCTCCCTGGTGGATGGCTGCTATTGGCTCCATTGTTGCTATTGTTCTTGTTAAGCAGATGTTCGGCGGTCTCGGTCAGAATTTCATCAATCCTGCTTTGGCTGCCCGTACTGTGCTGATGCTCTCCTGGGCCGGTTTGATGGCTGCGACTGCGGTTCCTGCTGGTGGCCAGCTGTTTGGTCTGACTGTTGTGGAAGCTGATGCAGTAGCCGCTGCAACGCCCCTGACCAACAGCGGTTACAGCCTCTGGCAGCTGTTCATCGGCGATGTACCCGGTATGCTGGGTGAAACAAGCAAGCTTGCTTTGATCCTCGGTGGCATCTATCTCATCGTTCGCCGCGTGATCGACTGGCGTGTTCCTGTATCCTTCATTGTGACTGCTTTCATCCTGTTCTGGATTGAAACTGGCTCCATCTACCAGCCCGGTACGACCGACAGTGCGCTGTACCAGCTGCTGAGCGGCGGTCTGATTCTTGGCGCATTCTTCATGGCCACAGATTACGTAACCTGTCCGGTAACCAAGTGGGGCAGAGTGATCATGGGTGTTGGCTGTGCTGCATTGCTGTTTGTTATCCGTACATACGGCAGTTATCCTGAAGGCTGTTCCTTCGGTATCCTGTTTATGAACGTGTGTACTCCGCTGATCGACAAGTGGACCACTCCTAAGACTTTTGGCGCTGTTAAGGCTAAGAAGGGAGGCGCTCAGGCATGAAGAAGAATTCTTTGATGAAGGTCTTCATGAACGGCCTTCTGAATGAAAACCCCACGTTCCGTCTGCTGCTTGGCATGTGTCCCACCCTTGCGGTTTCCACTGCTGCCGGTAATGGTTTGGGCATGGGCCTGTCCACTACATTTGTTCTGGTATTCGCTAATCTGGTTATTTCCCTGCTGCGTAAGATGATTCCTGAAAAGGTTCGTATTCCCAGCTTTGTTGTGGTGATCGCCACCTTCGTAACCATTATCGATTTGCTGATCAAGGCTTTTGTACCTGCTTTGTCCAGCTCTCTCGGTATTTATATTCCTTTGATCGTAGTTAACTGTATCATTTTCGCCCGTGCAGAATCCTTTGCATTCAAGAATGCGCCGATGCCTTCTATCGTTGATGGTCTTGGCATGGGTCTGGGATTCACCTGTTCTCTTACGCTTCTGTCTTCCGTGCGCGAGATCATTGGCAGCGGCACCTGGTTTGGCATGCAGATCATGCCCGCTTCCTACAAGCCTATGGCGATCATCGTATCTCCTTCCGGCGGCTTCCTGACTCTGGGCATTCTGATTCTGATTGTAAACGCTATTGTGAATGCTTATGGCAAGCATAAGAAAGCAAAGGAGGGCATCGCATGAGCAATATTATGCTGATTGTTATTGGCAGTGTTCTGGTCAATAACTATGTTATGTCCCAGTTCCTGGGCATTTGTCCCTTCCTTGGCGTTTCCAAGAAGGTGGAAACAGCTGTAGGTATGGGTATGGCGGTTACCTTCGTTATGGGTCTTGCTGCGCTGTTTACCTATTTCATTCAGGCGTACGTTCTTGTTCCTCTTAAGCTGGAATACATGCAGACAATTGCTTTTATTCTGGTCATTGCGGTTCTGGTTCAGATCGTTGAAATCGCCCTGAAGAAGATCAGTCCCGCCCTGTATCAGGCGCTTGGTGTATATCTGCCTCTGATCACCACCAACTGCGCTGTGCTTGGTATGGCTTTGCTGAATGCTCGCGAGGGCTACAACCTGGTGGAATCTGTTGTTAATGGCGTGGCTTCTGCACTCGGTTTTACCCTTTCCATTGTGCTGTTTGCCAGCATTCGTGAACGTTTGGCTTCCAGCAACATGCCTAAGTGGATGGATGGTTTCCCTGGTGCATTGATTACTGCCGGTCTGATGGCTCTGGCGTTCCAGGGCTTCTCTGGACTGATTTAAGAAAGGAGTGCCTTAACAATGAGTGCTATTTTGATTAGCGTATTGGTTCTGGGCGCTCTGGGACTTGTATTTGGTATTCTGCTCATGTTTGCCAACAAGGTCTTTGAAATGCCCGCTAATCCCACTCGCGATGCTGTTCGTAACGCGCTTCCCGGTGCGAACTGTGGTGGCTGTGGTTTTGCCGGTTGTGACGCGCTGGCCGAAGCCATCGCTGCCGGTAAGGCTCCGATCAGCGCCTGTCCCGTCGGCGGTGCAGCAGTTGCTAATGAAATCGCTACAATTCTTGGTTTGGAAGATATGCCTGATCGGGTTCGCAATGTTGCGACAGTTGTGTGCCAGGGCTCTTCTGATCGCTGCCTGAATAAGTTCGATTATCATGGCATCCAGGACTGTGTTGCTGCTACCATGATTAATGATGGCAATCGTTCCTGCAAATATGCATGTCTGGGTCTTGGCACTTGCGTACGCGCTTGTAAGTTTGATGCGATTCATATCAACGAAAAGACCGGCATTGCTGAGGTGGATCCTGAAAAGTGTACCAGCTGCGGTGCCTGCGTACGCGCCTGCCCCAAGAATGTACTGAGCCTCCAGCCTGAAACGGTACCTGTTCGTTTGTTGTGCCGTGCTGCTGAGGAAGGACATTTGGTCAGCGATAACTGTAAAATCGGTTGCGTCGGCTGCGGCATCTGTAAGGATGCCTGTAAGTTTGACGCTATCACGATGGTCAACAATCTGCCTGTGATCGACCTTTCGAAGTGCGTAGGCTGCATGATGTGCGCTGAGTCTTGTCCCAACGGTTCTATGTGGGGCGACTTTGAGAACCGTTTGATTGCTGAAATTGATCGCGATCTTTGTATTGGTTGCACCATCTGTAAGCGCAACTGTAAGTTTGATGCGATTTCCGGTGTGCTTAAGCAGGTTCATGAAGTGAACGAAGCTTGTACCGGTTGCGGTATGTGTGCTCAGAAGTGTCCCAAGAAGGCCATCACCATGCATGTTCGCGAGCATGCCCGTGATGCGAATGCAAAGGTTGGCACTGCTCCTGTACAGCCTGCCGTTCCCAAAGAATAATCAATGATAGCGCGGCGGATGACAGTCCGCCGCGCTTTTGTTTGAAAACAGGGGAGAGTTTCATGAAAATTGGATTCATTGGTGCAGGAAATATGGGAGGAGCTATACTGAAGGGGGCTCTTTCAAAACATTTTTTGCATTCAGAGGAAGTCTGGATTTATGATGTAAGCAGCGAAGTAACGGAACGCTGGAAGCAGGACTATCATGTAAATGTCGCACAGAATAATGCCGATCTTGTAAGCGAATGCGACTGGATTGTTTTAGCTGTAAAGCCGATTTTCTTAGCTGACGTGCTTGCGCAAATTCGAAAAAATCTGACAGCGGAGAAAAAACTGATTTCAATTGCAGCTGGCTGGTCCATCGAAATGTTGAAACAAGCAATAGGGGAAAGCAATGCTAAACTGTTGAGGGTTATGCCCAATACGCCCGCTTTGGTTGGTGAAGGGTTGCTTGCCTTGTGTGAAGAAACAACGCTTGCACCCAATGACTTTCGATGGGCACAAGAGCTTTTTGGTACGTTGGGCGTTGTGCAAATTGTGCCTGAAAGGCTTATGGATGCTGTGATTGCAGTTAGCGGAAGCAGTCCTGCTTATGTCTTTATGTTTATTGATGCCATGGCAGATGCCGCAGTGAAACTTGGAATGCCCAGAAAAATGGCGATTCAATCAGCTGCGCAGGCAGTAATGGGTGCAGCTAAAATGGTTTTGGAAACGGGACTGCATCCTGCGGAATTAAAGGATCAAGTGTGTTCACCTGGAGGAACAACCATTGAAGCAGTTCAGGTTCTGGAAGAAGAAGGAATGAAGAGCGCTGTCATAAAAGCAATGTGCGCTTGTGCAGAAAAAAGCTTTAAAATGACAAGTGGGAGTTCAAAATGAGCGAGATTCAGAGAAAACGTACCGTTCAGATCTATACAGACGGCGCCTGTTCCGGCAATCCCGGTCCAGGAGGATGGGGCTGTATACTAAATTACAATGGGAAAACCAAGGAAATGTCTGGGCATATGCCCAATACGACCAATAATCGTATGGAGATTTTTGCTGTTATCAGCGGCATCGGCGCCCTGAAAGAGCCGTGTATTGTTGAAGTGTATTCTGATTCAGCATATACAGTCAATGCTTTTAACGACCACTGGATTGATAACTGGCAAAAAAATGGATGGATGAACAGCAAAAAACAGCCTGTTGAAAATAGTGATCTTTGGAAACTCCTTTTGCAAATTATTAAAATCAAAAAGCATGAGGTTCATTTTCATAAGGTGAAAGGCCACGCTGATAATCCCTGGAATAATCGCTGCGATGAACTGGCGACTTCAGCAATCAAGGAGTATCGCCGTATGAACGGTGAAAAGGAAGATACTATGCCTGCGGAACAGCCTAAAAAATAACATTTCTTTCAAGCGTCCAGGAATAGACTGGACGCTTGTGTTATTCTTGACAAAAGAGGAGAGGCGTTATATAATTGTATTAAACTATTCGCTAAAGAACACTTTTACGAATAGTTTAATATAAAAATCAAAGGAAGTATCCTTTTATGGCCAATGCTTCATATGTGGATCAGTTGAATGCAGAGCGAACAGAAAAAATACGGGCTATGCTTCGTACTTTGCCAACAGCATGCAGTGACTTTATTAACAGCATTGCGATGACAACCAGTGTATTAACGCGTATGGCTTACACGATCGATTTACAGACGTTTTGCGGTTATGCAACGAAGGAACTCCCATATTTCTCGGATAAATTGCCTGAGAATTGGACTGATCTGGATTTATCGCATTTTACAGCCAGGGATTTGAATGGATATGCCGATTACTTGACGCTCTACTACAAGGAGTCAGATATTGGTGAAACTGTCGAACAGCAAAAAATCCTTCGTAATCACGAATGTGGCGTAATGCGCAAACTCTCTTCACTTCGCTCCTTTTTTGATTATCTATTTAAAGCCGAACGTATCAGCGGTAATGTTGCAGCACTTGTGTCGCTCCCTAAGCTGCATGAAAAACCTATTCTCCATTTGGTTGGTACTGAAGTTGAACGTTTACTGAATGTTGCCGAAGACGGTTTCGACTTAACAGAAACCCAACAGAAATTTCATGCACATACGCGCAAACGCGATTATGCTATTTTAATGTTGTTTTTAGGAACAGGTATTCGTGTAAGCGAATGCGTAGGTATTGATATTACAGACCTTGATTTTGCAAACAATGCAGTTCTTGTAACCCGGAAGGGCGGAAATCAAGTTATTCTTTATTATCCACAAGAGGTGGCGGATGCCCTCAACGCCTACATTATTGACCGAAAACAAATCAAAGCAGCCGAAAAAAAAGATGAGAATGCCCTGTTTCTTTCGTTGCAAAAAAAACGAATTTCTCAGCGTGCAGTCCAATTAATGGTCAAAAAGTATTGCTCGATTGCTGTTCCTCTCAAAAAGCGTATGAGTCCCCACAAATTACGCAGTACTTATGCTACAAGATTATATCACGAAACGGAAGATATCTATCTTGTGGCTGATGCGCTTGGTCATGCAGACGTCAATACAACCCGGCGTCATTATGCTGCAATGAGTGATCAAAGAAGGCGTGAAGCTGCACAAAACGTTCATCTTCCTAAAAAAAATGAAGAATAAATACAGAAACGTTTGTTCGTGAACTATTGCCTCTATCCGCTTTTTATGGTATTCTATATGCAATTATAAATCGTAAGGAAGGTGGATGAATGGCTGGAGCTCGTGGCGATACACAGGCAAAAATTCTTGCATACATTGAAAAAGCTACACTTCAGAAGGGGTATCCCCCATCTGTTCGCGAAATATGCGACGCTACAGGCTTAAAAAGCACTTCGACCGTTCATGGTCATTTGATTCGCCTGGAAAAAAAGGGCCTTCTGTATAGAGACTCTATGAAGCCTCGAGCAATTTCTGTACCGGCAGATCATCAGGTCTATCGAGCGGATCTTGTGCAGGTTCCGGTCGTTGGCCGTGTGACAGCGGGTATTCCGATCACGGCCACTGAAAACATTGAAGATTATATTGCTTTACCGCAAAATATGATTGGCTCGGGTGATCATTTCATTCTTAATGTTCGTGGCGAAAGCATGATTGAAGCAGGCATTCTTGACGGCGATTATGTGATCGTACGCAAACAAAGTACTGCTGAAAACGGAGATATCGTTATCGCAATGATTGAAGACGAGGCGACTGTCAAGCGTTATTACAAAGAGAACGGTGTTTTTCGTCTGCAGCCTGAAAATGCAACGATGGAACCTATTATCGTGCCTGAATTGACGATTCTTGGTAAAGTAATATCGCTGTATCGTTTCTATTGATACTTGTAAAATAAAGGAGATGAGCGGTTATGTCTATGTGGGAACAAGGCCTGCGTCTGTTACTCGCGGTTGTAATTGGCTGTATTATTGGTATTGAACGTGAACGCAAGAATCGACCTGCCGGCATGCGTACGCATGTCCTGGTTTGTGTGGGCGCCTGTATTATTGCCTTAATGGAAAGCCTGATGATTTCAGATACCATTACACTTAACCTGAACATGAACGCGCAAAATACAGGTATTGCTATCAGCTATGGTCGTATCAGCGCGCAGGTTGTAAGCGGTATCGGTTTCCTTGGCGCGGGTACCATTTTTGTAAGCCAGAAGAAGATCGCTGGACTTACAACAGCTGCTTCTCTTTGGAACGTGGCCTGTTTGGGTCTTGCTGTTGGCATGGGACATTATTTGGTTGCCATTGCCGGCTGCGCCATTGTCATTATCACACTTTCTCTGCTGCAGCGAGTTGTCCGTGTTAACGCTGTTAAGCATGTGGAGGTAAAATTTATTCATCGCGTTGAAACGATTGCCTTTATAAACGATTATTTCCAGAGCATTGGTGTAAAGGTTCTTGACATCGACTTCCATGTTGAAAACAAAGGCAAATACAACCTTTATACCAATATTTATACGCTTGATATGCCTGGTAAAACTACTTACAAGGACATCGTTAACAAGTTGTCCGAATACGCAAATATTCAGGGTATCCGTACAAGAAACACCTGATCGATGTTATCAAAAACCGCCTGCTCTGTTCGGCAGGCGGTTTTTGTTGCACCAAATGGAGGGCGCAGCGTAAGATAAACTGTATGACATTAATGGAGGGATTGAATGAATAAGCAAGTCTCCCCCTTCGCTGCTTTGACAGGCGCGGAGAAGCAAATACGTTGGCTGGAATATCAAAGCATTAAGCTGCCTTACGTTGATACCGCGGCAGAAAAAACAGTGTCTGAGCATGTCGAAAAAGTCAGATCCGCTCCTGAAAAATCATGTGCCGAAGATCGTCCTCAGCCACCGCCTGAAGTTCCCAGAGTGTACTCTTCGGAGCAGCAGAGAAGCAGACATAGTCAATACGATGCTGTTATCGCCCGGTTAAAGCAGGCAGAATTACAAGCACGGTACTATGGATCACATATTCCGGAGCAAATCAAGTAATTTCCTGCATTGGACGGACGGATTTTTATGCTCTACGACATAGGCCCGGCTTATTTCCCCCATGTTTTTTCGTTCAGCATCAGATAGCAGCATCAGATTGCGCACCGCTGCAATAATACCTTCAGCACCTTCGTTCATGTAGTTTAAATATGGATCATAATCCTTTGGAATGCCTTCCAGTTTACAGCAGAGGACTGGTTTTCCGGAACGCATGTACTCCAAGGTTTTGCTTGGAAAAGAATAGCGTGTAAATAAGCCATCGGGCTGTCTGGGATTCAAAAGGCCTGTCGCGCCGGCTTGCATAGCCAGCGCTTCTTTTTGTGGAACAAATCCCCAAAAACGGATATTTGAGTACTGGTTTTCGTATTCTTTAACCTGATCCGTAAGGGAACCATGCCCGCAGATCCACAGATCATACTCTGGCATTTTAGCAAAAGCATTAAGCATTTCAAAAACCCCCAATTCTTTCTCAAGCGTACCAGAATACAAAAAATACTTTTTGGCAGGTTCGGGAGCAGAAGGCAGTTCCACATTTGATAAAATAAGCCCTTCGATTATTTCTACAGATTTGTCTTCAATCTTCAATGCTTCCTTCATAGGAGGTGTAAGAAGAATAAATCCATCCATCTTTCGAAGCAATTCCAAGCTTTGATTACCAAGCAAGGTTTCCATTTTCTTCAGAAATCCTTTTCGACCTGTAGACAAACCCATTTCATTTGGAAGGTCTGTTACAATAACTGCAGTTTTCAGATCGGGGTATTTCTTTTTTACTTTGTTGATTGCCTGCAGATAAGGCAGATACTGCGTATATACCAGAAGCGTACGATTTTCTTTGCTTTGAGCCGCCCATTGCTCTATGGCTTTTGCAGTATTCACAGCACGGAATACTTGTTTGAAAAAGGGCAGATTAATACACCCCAGCTGGTGAATGGTGTGATTGTCGTGCATTCCTGTTTTGAGCAGAAGCTGTCTGTATTGCAGGGGATAAACACCAACCGGAAGGCAATTTACGATATCCAGTTTTTCGGTTTCCCCTAAATTAGCTCTGATGCCTTCAACAAAAGCCCATTGATAATTGTTGATCTGATTTTGTAATTTATCCTTGACGTTGGCTGTTACTTCATCCAGTTGATCCCGTGGATACATGAGGGTAAGCATTAATAGATTCATTCAACCAACTCCTTGTAAAGAGCCAGATACCGCTGGAACGTTTGGGCACAATCAAACTCTTTTGCGCGGGAAATGCAGTCCTCCGAACGATAAAAACCACTGACTGCTCTGCGAATGGCATCGCGCAGCGCAGTTAAATCACCTTTTGGAACAACAATCCCGCACTTTTCGTTAATTGCTTCAGGACAACCTCCTGTTTCAAATACTACAACCGGCGTGCCACAGGCTAATGCTTCCAAATTTACCATCGGCATATTATCTTCAAGTGTTGGGTTTACCAAACAATCCGCGGTTGTATACCATTCAGCCAATTCACGAACGTTGGTTGTATTTTTGATACCTATCATGCCACTCGGCAAAGCAGCGATCTGTTCATCAGTCAATCCAATTACAACAAAGCGGTAATTCTCCCCCATCTTCTGTGCGGCTTCGCACAGATAAGACAGACCTTTTCGATGATCCCACTCAGAAGCAACGGAAAGACATACCTTTGCATCGTTAAGGTGATAACGTTCACGCAAATTGTTTGAAATTGGATGAAATGTGTTCAAATTGACTCCGTTTACGATTACGCTGGAAGGATAGCACCTGAGAAAGGAAGCGCCCAGCTGTCCTGTCATCCACTCGCACGGTACTGCAAATGTCATTTGCAAAGGCAAAGAAAAAAATCTTTTTTTCATGCGGTGGTTGCGTATAGAGCCATCGATGCCAATGCAAACAGGGTAGTTTTTTTGCTGAGGACAATGGTGGCATTCCTTCTTCCAACGTTCACAGCCGGAATAATCAAAGTAAGCGCAATGACCAGTAAACGGCCAGCAGTCGTGAAGCGTCCACACGATTGGAATAGCAGCTTTTTGAAAATAACGGAACAATGAAGGCAGGTGCAAATAACATCCATGCAAATTATGCAGATGAATCAAATCCGGTTGAAAAGTTTTCATTTTCCGAATGAGCTTCTGCGTAGCGAACCAGCTGCCATACCCTTCAGCATCAAAGAGTTTCCGGATCACAGCGTGAATTTTGCGTTCGAAAGCATTACCAATCTTATATGCAAAAGGCTCGGAATCATTGGAGATCCCCGGAACGCCGTAACCAATCAGGCATTCTCCCCCGTCTTCTAGAACAAGCTTTGCGATTTCGCATGCAATACGCCCCGTGCTTTTAACGCCGCAAAATGTATTCAGCTGAAAAATACGCATCGCTTATTTGCCTCCCGCCAAACCTTGCAGCATGGATTCAAGCTGATCCATATGATGCTTCTTGGTAAAGTGTTGGTGATAATAACGACTTCCGTTCAAACCGAGCTGTGCAGGGTCAGGATGGGCAAGGAAACGTCGAACTGTGTCCGCAAAAGCCTGAGGATCATCCGGTGCTGAACAGAATCCACAGCCCGCTTTTTCCACCACATAGGCAGTTTCACCGCCAATAGACCCAAGAACGGGTTTGCCCGCAGCCATATAACTTTGTACTTTTCCTGGAAGAGTATCATTGACGCTGATATCATTACGCATACTTACAAGCAGGGCGTCAGCCATTGCGTAGTATGCAGGCATATCCTCCAGCGGTCTACGCCCGTAGAATGTAACCTTATCTTGCAGAGCCAGCTTTTGGGTTAAATCGAGGCAATTCTGATAGTTGGATCCATCGCCGACGATATGCCAGTGCACAGGCTCATTTCTAAGCAAAAAAGCAGCTTCTAACAGGACTTCAACCGCTTGGACTTTTCCTATATTACCAGCAAAAACAAGCTGCTTTTCGTTTGCACTTTGCTTTGGAGGAAGTGTTGAAGAAAACACATCATCAGCAAACTGCGGCATATACCATTCGTTAGGAACCTCGATATCATGTACATTTTTTAAGTATCCCTGAAACCGTTTGGATGAGTAGGTCAGAATATCAGCTTTTTTATAGATCCATTTGCTAACCGGCTTCATAATGGTATATAAAAGCGAGCCTTCAAATACATTCATAGCAGCCAGACAGGCCGGCCAGATATCCAGTACATAAATCAGCAGCTTTTTCTTTGTAAAACAACGCAGCAGCGCAGCTGGCAGGCTCATTAACACAGGCGAAGTAGAGAACGCATAAATAGCGTCGTAATCGCGCTTGTGAGACAGTGCTTTGATACAGGCAGAAGACATGTAACTTACATAATTGACAGCAAGACCTAATTTGCCGGGCTTTCGTCCAACCTCAAAACAGCGTTTGATTTCTACCCCATTTCGAAACTGGTGACGATTGCGGAAGCGCCTGTACTCTTCTGGAATAATTCCTGTTGGATAATTAGGCAAGCCAACGAGCGCGGTCACTTGATGACCGCGCTCTGCCAGCGCTTCACAGATTTCAGTTACGCGAAAATTTTCGGGCCAGTAATGCTGGCATATCACCAGAATTTTCATACAAGTCACGCATTTTTGGCCTTTTCTGCCCGTTCAAGCAGAAGAGCGGCTTCTTTGGATGCTCGTTCCGTAACAAGTTTAGCATCAAGGGTAGTAAATTCACCATTGCGGTACAGGACTTTGCCATGTACCATGGTCATGACTACATCGCTTCCCTGCGCAGAATAGACAAGATTACTTTCCAAATCATTGCAGGGAGCCATATGAGCACCACTCAGGTCCATCAAAATGATGTCAGCCAGGTAGCCGGGCTTCAAAAGACCCAGGTTATCATAACCCAGCGCTTTGGCACCAACGCTGGTGGCTGCTGCAATGGTTTGCGCAGGAGACACAACGGTCGGATCCAAGGTTACACCCTTTTGCAGCATGGGCATCAGCTTGATTTCTTCCCAAAGGTTCAGATTGTTATTGCTGGCAACACCATCAGTGCCGATTGTTACCTTACAGCCAGCCTTGAGCATCTTGGCAATCGGTGCAACACCGCTGGCAAGTTTCAGATTGCTGACGGGATTGTGCAAGATCACCGCACCCTTGCGTGCAAAAAGTTCAATATCTTCATCGGTAAACCAGACACAATGAGCGGCAAGCACAGGATACTCCAGCAGTCCAAGCTTGTCCAGATACTGTGGAGGCGTGAGACCGCGCCGTTCAATGCCGCCTTCATAGTCCAACCTGGTTTCGCTAACATGAACGTGGACAGGAACTTTATAGGTTTCAGCTGCGTCACGAA
This sequence comes from Clostridia bacterium, assembly GCA_017547285.1. GTDB lineage: Bacteria > Bacillota > Clostridia > Christensenellales > Aristaeellaceae > Limiplasma. Next base: position 41,925 of record JAFYQB010000117.1, on the reverse strand, counting down.
TTTTTTCCATCACTTTCTGAGTGGTGGCGCCTTCGCTATGGGGTGCCAGCGCAACACGGATACGATCATCCGCTGCGTGATTCCACTTTTCAATCAGCGCAATATTCGGAAGCAAATCGGAGCAGCTTTCATCAAAATCAACCACGCCGTGGCCAAGAAGCGCACGCATACCGCTGTCGCGAACCGCTTCCGCTTCCATATCCATTCTCATATACATATCATTAAAGGAGGTTGTGCCATAACGCAGCATTTCCATAATGCCAAGATCCGTGCCAGCACGTACAGCATCGTCTGTGAGATGCTTTTCAACAGGCCAGATGGCTTCATTCAGCCAGCGATCAAGAGGCAGATCGCTGCCTATGCTGCGCAAAAGCGTCATGGGTGTATGCGTGTGCATGTTGCACAGGCCAGGCATTGCAAGCGCGCCGTTTCCATCGATGGTTTGATCAGCCTCAAAAACGGGGGCTTCATCACGCTTTCCGGCATAAATGATAAGGCTGTCCTCAATAAGAATTTCAGCATCATAAACAAACGGAATATGAGCCTCATTGGTGACTCCGGGCGTCATGATAATATTCGTAATTCTTGTACGCATCTTATGTTCCTCCCTGTAAGGATTACAGTTTATTATAACATAGAGAACGACCGCGCACAATACGCGGCCGTTTAAGAATCAGTGAACAGGAGTGATCACCGGTTTCCCATCTGCATTCAGCAGTACAGTGAGTCCCCCGGCGTTTCCAGAACCATGAAACAGATAATTGACTCCTGTTTCACGATCCACCCAGATTTCGATAACGTTCAGAACACCCTGCGAATACACCTTTTCAAAACGATTATCCATATCGCTGTCTCCTTTACAGGATATAGCGTTTCATATCGAGCTTGACTTCATCTTTACCAATGTGATCAATAACGTAATCTCCATTGATGTTCAGATACACATTGGGCATTTCATCGCCGCCCGCATTGAAACTGATATCTTCGAGCAATTTTTCAAATACAGCAAAGAGACGTCGGGCACCAATATCTTCCTTGGTTTCGTTCATCACATAAGCTGCATGGGCAATAGCGTCAATAGCGCTGTCTTCAAACGACAGGAATACCTTATCAACTGCCAGCAGTGCCTCATACTGCCGTGTCAGCGCGTTTTCGGGCTGGGTCAGAATCGCTTTGAAATCGTCCTGCGTAAGACTCTTCAGCGTGACGTGGACGGGGAAACGGCCCTGCAGTTCGGGAATAAGATCCGTTACTTTGGCTACATGAAACGCACCAGCTGCGATAAAGAGCATGAAATCAGTACGTACAGGTCCGTATTTGGTATTAACCGTGCTGCCTTCAACAATGGGCAGGATATCGCGTTGAACGCCCTCACGACTGACGTCCGGACCATGGCCGCCCGCAGAGCGGCCAGCGACCTTGTCAATTTCATCGATGAACACGATACCCTGTTGTTCTGCGCGCTGAATGGCTTCTTCTTTCACCTGATCCTCGTCAATCAGTTTAGCGGATTCCTCCTGAAGCAGGATTTTTCGTGCTTCTTTCACCTTTACGCGACGAATTTTGGTCTTTTTGGGCATCATCCCCCCCATCATATCGCCGATGCTGATGGAATTACCGCCTACTTCCAGTTCAGGCAAAGAATCTTCCACTTCAATTTCGATTTCCCGATCTTCCAAAGAACCGCTGCGAAGCTGCTTCAAAACATCTTCACGGCGAACTGCCAGTTTTTCCTGTTCTTCACGGCTGGGTTCAGGTTCTTTTTTATTCGGGTTCATCAGGAATTCAAACGGATTGGAAGGACCTTTCTTGGGCGGATGCACAAGCAGCGAAACAAGGCGATCTTCGGCCAGCACAGATGCACGGGTTTCAACACGCTTGGTATATTCATCACGAACCATGCGGATTGCATTCTCAGTCAAATCACGGATAATGCTCTCGACATCGCGTCCAACATAACCGACCTCGGTAAATTTGGTTGCTTCCACTTTGATGAAAGGAGCTTGCACCAGCTTGGCCAGGCGACGCGCAATTTCTGTTTTGCCAACGCCTGTAGGTCCGATCATCAGAATGTTTTTCGGGCTGATCTCGTTACGCAGGCCTTCATCCAGCTGCGCACGACGATAGCGGTTTCGCAACGCGATGGCAACAGCGCGTTTTGCTTCATCCTGTCCAATAATATAGCGATCGAGTTCACGTGTGATCTCTCTGGGGGTCAATTCTTTCATACAACTTCCCCTCTCTTAGAGCGTTTCTACGGAAATATGGTCGTTGGTAAAGACACAGATAGAAGCGGCAACCTCCAACGACTTTACAGCGATATCTTCAGCAGAAAGTTCCGTGTTCTGAACCAGCGCACGAGCAGCAGCCAGAGCATAATTTCCGCCGGAACCAATAGCGCAAACGCCGTCATCAGGATCAATGACTTCGCCGGTACCGCTAAGAACCAGCAAAGAATCCCTGTCGGCAACGATCATCATGCTCTCCAGTTTGCGGGCGATTTGATCGCCCCGCCATTCTTGTGCCAAATTAACAGCAGCACGTTCCAGATTGCCTCCGCACTGCGTCAGTTTTTCCTCAAAACGTTCGCAGAGTGAAAAAGCATCGGCAACAGAGCCGGCAAAGCCAACCACAACCTGCCCATTATACAGGCGGCGCACCTTGCGGGCTGAAGACTTAAAAATGGTATTCTCGCCCATGGTAACCTGTCCATCACCGGCAATTGCAATATGCCCATTGCGTTTAACCGCGCAAATCGTTGTTCCTTTCATACTCATACCATTACCTCTTATTCAGTTTCACGATACAGATTCAGCACCCAGTTCCCAAGAACCCGTGCAGCATATTTGTCAACATGCGTTTCAACCTTATACTCTGGTTCGCCGTTGATATTTACAGTAAGATCATCCATCAGCAGATGATTAAGTCCCCTGAAGGTCTCGTATGAGCGGGTGGGTGCATTGCCGAGCGTTTCGTAGTAGGCACGGCGACCATCGTCTTCATCAACCAACGGATCACGTCTGCCCTGTACAATGTATACCGGAATGCCCAGATTACGAATGGTTTTGGCCTGAGGATAACGCTCTGCCTCCCAGTAATAGTAAGCGTTTCGACCAAGGACATTCTGTTCAAGGGCTTTGCCTTCGGTCATACTTTTAAAGTTGCGAACAATGTACTGTTCGTTGCTTCTTTCGTCCTCTGAAAGGGTACTCAAGTAATGACCGGAACGTTCGTATTCGACGTTGATGAAAGAATCAAGCACGCCGCCGATCATAATCATTCCCCTAACAGAGCTGTTGGACTGCGACGCAATGCGCGGAGCAGTCATTGCACCAAGCCCAAGACCAACAACAACAACACGCTGCTCATCCACACGCTCATCTTTCGTCAGCAGTTCAACCGCGGAGAGAGCGTCTTCAACAACCTCGTCCCATAGCGTGTTGATTTTTGCATCCGGATAAGAGTAGATGCGCTTATCATAACGTACAGAAGCAATCCCCATTTCAGCCAGTTCGGCAGCAAGATCCTTAAACATTTTTGTTTCGCCAAGAGTATGATCTTTATCATACGGGCCAAAATCATGCACAAACACACAGGCGGGAACTCTGTTTTGACGGCTTGCGTCATTCGGCATTGTCAAAACGCCTTCCAACGGGTATTCATCCGTGCCAACAAACACAGCAGATTCTTCAAATACGTTTTCCAACGCTCCGCAAAAATTTTCGGGAAGGGCTTCTTCCTCTGCAACCACAAACTCCAGCGCCATGATTTCCCAGTCATCTTCTTTGTTTTTATGCGTCAGATACATTTCTATATCCAACTGCTCCATACAAAGATGCAGAACATGCGTCTTTAATTGATTTTGCGGCTCCTCAAAGCTTCGATAACTGCCCAGTTTTTGAAAATCTCCCGTCAGGAATTCCAAATCGATCAGGAAGTTTTCAAAGGCTTGCTGAGGCAAATAACGTCTGATCTGCAAATCATAATAGTTCCACAGACGTGTCATTTGCGTACCGGCAATATAATCCAGTGCATATTGACGAACTGCCTCTTCAGTCCATACAGGAACATTATCCTCCATCTGCTTGGATTTTGCCAGAGAAAAACCAGGCACAATACTCATTAGCAGCGCAAGACATATAGCGAAAATAGCAATGCGTTTCATTCGTTCGTTCCTCCTGTAGAACGTCACCATCAATTATTGGTCATTTTCAGCCCGTTTCATTTGATCGACAATTTCGTCTACTTCAGCAAGTGCGCGTTCTGATATTTTTTCGTACCGCTGCTGCTTATTGCGAATACGCTTTTCGCCGGGTTTTACTTCCAGCGGATCAATGAGACCAAAAGCACAGTTCATGGGCTGGAAACGTTTGTTAGGCGTACTTACATAGCGTCCCATAGCACCGATGGCTGTTTTCCCGCTGAAACGCGGCGGTTCTTTGCCCATTTCTCTATACGCAGCTGTCAAACCAACCAGCAAACCGCTTGCCGCACTTTCTACATAGCCTTCCACACCAGTGATCTGGCCCGCAAAATACAAACGCGGCTGATTGATTACTCGGAACGTATCATCCAGAAATCCCGGACTGTTCAGAAAGGTATTTCGATGCATAACACCCAAACGAGCGAATTCGGCATTTTCAAGGCCGGGAATCATGCCGAAAACCCTTTTTTGCTCCGGATATGTCAAGCGGGTTTGAAAACCAACAATGTTATACAACGAACCGGAATAGTTGTCACGACGCAGCTGTACAACAGCGAATGGTTCTTTACCAGTGCGGGGATCTTTGAGTCCAACCGGCTTAAGCGGACCGAACGCAATCACCATATTTCCGCGTTTGGCCATACTCTCAATCGGCATACATCCCTCAAATACCGCTTTTTCCTCGAAACCACGTACAGGCACCGTTTCTGCTGTCTGCAAGGCATGAACAAAATCAAAGTAAGTTTCTTTATCCATGGGACAATTCAGATAATCTGATCCGCGTTCGTAACGGGACATACAGAATACCTTGTCCATATCAAGACTATCAGCGGTGACGATTGGCGCTGCTGCATCGTAAAAATGCAGCGTAGACAAACCTTCCATGCTGCCGATCGCATCAGAAAGCGTGTCGCTGGTCAGAGGACCGGTAGCAATAATGACGGTTCCTTCGTCAGGAATTTCGGTTATTTCCTCTTCATGAAGCGTAATCAAAGGATGTTCGCGGATTGCTTTATCAATTTCTACAGAAAAACTGTTTCGGTCAACCGCCAGGGCTCCGCCAGCCGGAACTGCTGTTGCATCCGCAACGCGCATGATCAGCGAATCAAGCTTACGCATTTCTGCTTTCAAAAGACCTACGGCATTTGTAAGGCGATCACTGCGAAGGCTATTGGAGCAAACCAGCTCTGCCAGCGTATCCAAATGCTGTGCCGGCGTTTTGGTTTGTTTTTTCATTTCATACAGATCAACGGAAACACCGCGCATAGCAAGCTGCCAGGCTGCTTCACAGCCTGCAAGGCCTCCGCCGATAACTTTAACGCTCACTTTTTCACTCCTCCTCTTGAAGGTCATTCTTCTTCCGTACGTTCGGGTTCGGCGGTTGTTTTATACCGGCAGGTTTCGTTTGCACAGAGATGGATTTTTTCGCCGCGCTTGCCGCGTTTTTCAACCATATAGGTACCGCATTTGGGGCATTTTTCGGTGATGGGCATTTCCCAGCTGACAAAATCACATTCCGGATAGCATTCACAGCCATAGAACTTACGATTCTTTTTACTATTCTTCTCCATCAAACGAGACCCGCATTTCGGACAGGGCGCATCAATATAATGGAGAATCGGTTTGGCATTTCTGCAAGCGGGGAAATTGGGACAGGCAAGGAACTTGCCGAAACGCCCCATTTTATAGACCATCATAGAACCGCACTTATCACAGGGCGTATCGCTGATTTCGTCCTTGACTTCAACTTTTTCAATTTGTTCCTCTGCGACTCCCAGCATTTCAGCAAAAGGCGGATAAAACTCCCGCAGAATTTCTTTCCACTGCGTTGTACCTTCTTCAACGGTATCCAGACGATCCTCCAGAGACGCGGTGAATTCCGTATCTACAATGGTGCCAAAATATTCCGTCATCATGGCCGTAATCATACGGCCAAGTTCGGTGGGATACAGCCGTTTCTTTTCACGGCTTACATATCCGCGGGTGATAATTGTTGTGATTGTCGGCGCGTAGGTGCTGGGACGACCGATTCCCTTCTCTTCCAAAGTACGAACCAGACTTGCCTCCGTGTAGCGAGCCGGCGGCTGGGTAAAATGCTGCTCGGCTTCCACTTTTGAAAACTCAACGGCAGCATTTTCTTCAAAAACAGGAAGCACACTTTCCGGCTCTTCCTGTTCATCGTCCGTGCTTTCTACATACACGGCGCGATAGCCCGGGAACAGCATGTGTTCGCCGTAATAGCGAAGCACGCATTCGTTTCCGGCAATATCCATTGTAAGCGTCTGGAATACAGCCGGTTTCATCTGGCTTGCAAGGAAACGGTGGTAAATCAGCTTATACAGATTATACTGCTCACGGGTCAGATACTGCTTTACACTATCCGGCGTTTGATTCATATAGGTAGGCCGGATGGCTTCGTGCGCATCCTGCGCATTCTTGCGTCCTTTGTACTGGTTGGGTTCTTCTGGACAATACTCATTGCCAAAATGCTCACCGATAAAAGCGCGTACAGATTGGATGGCTTCTTCGGAAACGCGTACGCTGTCCGTACGGATATAGGTAACAAGACCTACCGTGCCGGCCTTTCCAAGGTCAATGCCTTCATACAGCTGCTGAACAACCTGCATGGTTTTGGCTGTTGAAAAGTTCAGCTTACGGCTTGCTTCCTGCTGAAGACTGGAAGTAGTAAACGGAGGCTGGGGACGTTTCAGTTTTTCGCCCGTTTTCAGCGTCTGAATGGTAAAGTTGCCGCTCAAAATCTGCTTTTTCGCACTTTCAGCCTGCTCCTGATTCTGAATCACTGCTTTTCCGCCATTGATGGAAACAAGCTTCGCCTGACAGGTCATTTTTTTGCCTTTTGCATTCAGGGCAGAGAAAGCTGCTGTAACATCCCAGAATTCTTCGGGAATAAATGCATCGATCTCCTGCTCGCGTTCAACCACCATTCGGGTCGCTACGCTTTGTACGCGGCCGGCGGAAAGGCCTTTCTTAACCTTGGCCCAAAGCAACGGACTGATTTTATAGCCGACCAGTCTGTCAAGCGCGCGGCGTGCCTGCTGAGCATCCACACGATCCATATCGATCGGACGTGGATGTTCAAGCGCTTCTTTAACAGCTTTTTTGGTAATTTCGTGGAATTCGATGCGGCAGGGCTTGGTGGGATCAATATCCAGCGCATTGGCCAAATGCCAGGAAATCGCTTCGCCTTCGCGGTCAGGGTCAGTTGCGAGATAAACGCGGGAAGCAGCTTTGGCTTCTTTTTTGATACGTGCAAGGATATCGCCTCTGCCGCGAATGGTAATATATTTGACCTCAAAATCATGATCAGCATCTACGCCAAGCTGAGATTTGGGCAAATCTCTCACATGGCCCTGAGAAGCCTCCACCTTATATCCTTTACCCAAAAATTTTTCAATTGTTTTAGCTTTGGCCGGAGACTCCACAATAACCAGTTTGCGAGCCTGTGTGGTTGCCATGCTTCTATTCCTCCTCTATTCCTTCGCCGCAAGCGGCAGATGAAAACGATTTCCAGCCTCGCGTGCCACAACACCCATGATTTCCAGCGTACCCAGTTCGGTAATCACATCTTCCATCGGAAGCTGTGCGGTCTCCGCAATTTCCTGAGGTGTAAGTTCCTGAATTCGCAGCTGTGAAACAATTTTTTGCTGTGTAGAAGTCAGTTTGACACGTTTGGATTTTTTCTCTTTTTTGGCATGCTCAGCAAGACCTAAATCATCAAGGAGGTCCTGAGCGCTCGTAATGATTCTGGCACCCTCGCGTAAAATGGCGTGAGGTCCTTCGCTGCCCGTGGTGCCAACCTTTCCGGGGATTGCAAAAACCTCTCGTCCCTGCATAAGCGCAGAATGAACCGTGTGCATTCCCCCGCTTTGGATTTTTCCTTCAATAAATACAGTGCCCATGCTTAAACCGGAAATAAGCCGGTTGCGATGGGGAAAGTGGTAAGATACAGGCGCCGCATTCAACGGATATTCGCTGAGAATGAGTCCAATTCCTCCTGCAATTTTTCGGAGCATGTTGCGATGCTCCGGCGGATAGGGAACATTGATGCCGCTTCCAAGAATACCGATTGTATGTCCACCAGCTTCCAGTACGGCCTGATGAGCTGCTGCATCAATACCGCGTGCCAGTCCACTGATAACACAAATTCCTGCATTCGCCAAATCACGAGCAATGACAGAAGCCATTTCAGCTCCGTAATGGCTAGGCGTCCGCGTGCCAACAAGCGCTACGGAAGGAAGCTGCAGACAGGAAAGCCTGCCCGCATAATACAGCAAATACGGCGGATCCTGTATGTTATTCAACAAAGCCGGATAATCGGCGTCATTTTGAAAAAGCAGATTGACATTTTTATGTTCCAGCTTTTCTATAAGTTCGTCAATCGCCGAATGTGTGTGCGTAGCTTTCAGAATCTGATGCGTAGCAGGCGTAAATGCTGGACCGCTGGTTTTGTCAAACTGCTCCCAAATTTCTTCAACTGAGCGGTAGTTTTCCAGCAGTTTCTGCAAATGTCCAGGAGATACTTCCGCATTGGAGAGCCACAAGAAACACTTTTTTTCAGCCGTCAAAAGCATGCGCTTACCTCCAGTAACGTCCGTCTACATTGCGGAATTGGATGGCTTGAGCGATGTCGGCAGCTTCAATCAGTTGATGTCCTGCCAGATCTGCAATGGTACGCGCCACTTTGCGAATACGTCCATAGGTGCGCATTGAAATATGGAATCGTTCAACCGCCTGATGAAGCAGTTGACGTGCATCCGGCGTCATCTGACAAAATCGCTCGATTCCAACCTGATCCAACTGTGCGTTGCAGTAATAACCAAGTGAAGCATAGCGTTTCTGCTGCAATTTACGAGCCGCAAGCACTCTCTCCCGAACGGTTTGGCTGTCTTCCTGCTCCTGTGAATTTTCAATTTCATCAATAGATACAGCATCCATTTCAACCTGAATATCAATTCTATCCAGCAAAGGACCGCTGATCCTGCCCAGATACCGCTTGATTTCATTCGGGGAGCAAGTACATTGTTTCAGCCGGCTGCCAAGATTTCCGCACGGACAGGGGTTCATACCAGCAACCAGCATACAGTGGCTCTGATATCGATGTTGTTCGTTGACACGCGTAATATTCACGAAGCCATCTTCCAGCGGTTGACGCAGCGCTTCCAGCGTTTGCCGCTGGAATTCAGGCAGCTCATCCAGAAACAGGACGCCATTGTGCGCCAAAGATACTTCGCCGGGCTTTGCTCGGTTTCCGCCACCGATCATAGCCGGCATGGATACATTATGATGTGGTGAACGGAAAGGGCGTTCCGTCATCAGCCGCTGATTGGCGCCAAGCTCGCCCGAAGCAGAGTGAATCAGCGTTGTTTCCAGAGCTTCCTCATAAGTAAGAGGAGGCAGAATACCCGGGAGGCAGCGGGCGAGCATTGTTTTTCCGCTTCCGGGGATGCCAACCATCATCATATTGTGACCGCCTGCAGCAGCTACTTCCAGCGCTTTTCTCGCAATCCCCTGTCCTTTGACATGTTTCAAATCATTGGAGGCGGCGGTAGAAGCCTGAAGCTGCTCAAAAGCAGCGTGCGGATGTTCGTGCAGCGCTTCCTTTCCGGTCAAATGATCGCAAACCTGCGAAAGCGTTTCCGCTGGATAAATATGAATGTTGTCAATACATTCACATTCCATGGCATTTTGTTTGGGCAAAATGATGCTTTTGATTCCGTGTTCGGCTGCCGTGATAGCCATGCTCAGAGCGCCGCGAACAGGCATCAATTTGCCCTGCAGCGACAATTCCCCAAGCAGCATCGTGTCTGTCAAAGAACCAAACAGTTCTTTTTGTTTTGCAGCAATCAGCGAAACCGCGATGGCCAGATCGAACGAGGTGCCTTCCTTCCGAATATCAGCAGGAGCCAGATTGACGGTGACATGCCCAAACGGGAACTGATAACCGCTAACAGAAATGGCAGCACGAACCCGGTCGCGGCTTTCCTTAACCGCCGCGCTGGGTAACCCAACAATATCAAATGCTACCATTCCCTGCGGGGACACAAATGTTTCCACTTCAACCGGGATGCCGGAAACACCATTGAGCGCACATGCATAAGTTCTGGCAAGCACGCATATCACCGTCCTTTTGTAACCAGGATCAATAGTAAAGCTTGGAAAACCATTTCATTGCATCCAGCCAGCGGATGCTTGTCAGATATCCGGAAGCGTATGGGAAGAACATGACAAAGAAAGCCACCGTTCCGGCGATATAGACAGCAATCCCCAGCCTGTACACAAGTCTATTCCTTGAGAGCTGCTTCTCCATCATGACCGCCGTGGCGATTATGATAAAAGGAACGCTCGCAAAATAATGATACATGTACATACTGCGCGGAACCAGCACCCACGGCAGGTATTGCGCAAGGAAGGCAACAGCCAAAATGGCATAGGTCAAATCGCCGTTTCCATGCCGGAAGATAAGTTTTCTGTCTTTCAGCCGGACAAAGCTGCCGATCCAGCAAACCAGAACAAGCATCATTGCGCCCGCGCCAATATAGAAGACCCAGGGATTGCCAAAACACAAAATGGTGGAAGCGTAACCCGAGGGCTCAAACGTGTCCTGCGCAAACCACATGGGCTTCAGAATGAAGGGCCATTGCCACCAGGGGGACTGGAACGGATGATCCATACCCAGGCCCGGCGTACTGTGATAGCTGAGCATGCCTTTCTGAGCCTGTATGATTCGCTCAATCGTAACAGGACCGGTAGGCGCCAGATACGGAATGTAGCTTGCTGCGTAGATCAGACATGGAATCACGACAAAGAAAATGACGCAGAAACCACATGTCACTGCAACGCGGTGAATGGTAAACTCCCTCGCCGCCTTTACGCGCGGTGTTTCCTCCTCCATCTCCCATGCAGTTTTCCAAACACGAATCTGACGGTATGCCGTCAGGAAGAAGAGAATTGCGAGTCCGACGGCGGAATAGATTCCAATCCACTTGCACCCAATTGAGAGACCCATACAGATTCCGCAGCAAAGCAAAGGAACAAGCGTCCTGAGATAGGCCTTGTCCATCAGCCGGGCATGGCCTGTATCGCTCACCGCAAAGAAATCCATCTGCATATAACGGATCATAAACAGGTAAGTCAGAAGGATAAAAAATACAGGGAAGGAATCAATTGTCGCAATTCTTGTCTGCGTAAAATGCATCAGATCGAACGTCAATGCAAGCATGGCAACCGAAGCAACGCTCCGTTTATGCGTAAGCTGCATGGCGAGAAGATAGATTGCCGGCAGCATCAGAACTCCGATCAGCGTGCCGGCAAAGCGCCAGCCAAAAGGCGTCATGCCGAAGAGAGCAATACCGACAGACATCAATAGTTTGCCGAGCGGCGGATGCGTTGTTTCATACGGAGCCTGTCTGTGAAGATGCTCGTACGCCGTACGTGCATGATAGATTTCATCGAAATATGTTCCGTTATACCATCCGGGTTCGCCGAGGCAGGAATCCTGCTCGTCAATCAGGTGCGCAGCCGGTTTTGCCTCATAAAGAAGTTCAGACTTCGCATTGTTATGCGCTGCCAGCTTAACAGGCAGCTTGTTTCCCATCTCGTCGCGTATAACGAGCTCCCACAGATTCAACCCAGCCTCGCAAGCATCTACACGAAGATATTTGCCTTTGAGCCACAGAACGTTTCCAGGATTGCTGGAGGGATAGGTTACTTTGCCGTTCGCTTCAGATGCGTTCAAAGCGTAGTTCCAGCGATAGCAAAGCCCTTCTCTCATTTCACAAGGATAGGCTTCAGACCAGTTTTCACCGTCTTCGCTGACTGCGATGGCAAAATCATTGTAGCTTACGCCTGCATAATACAGAACTTTGAATGTTGTTGAATTTTCCAGTTCAAGTACAATGCTTTCGTCCTTTGATGTAGACACCCATGCCGTCTGAGGCGCAATCATACTGCCCAAATTGGAAAAAGCCAGAACGCCATATGCAATCATGGTAATTCCCATGATCAGATAATCACGCAGAGATAAATGCAAACGGGCGTCTTTGGGATTCAGAAGCATTTGACGATAGGAAGCCGGTGCACGGTTTGTCGTATACCCTTCAGTGGCTGGTTTACAGAATGATTTGCTTGCGCGAAGTCCGTTGATTCCGACAAAACAAGCGCAGCCATACAGCGCGATGTTGCCAATACATAAGAGTCGATTGAGCAAAAGGGTATCTATGTTCAGGTGCCCCTGAGCTGCACCAAAAAGGATGGAATTATCAAGAACGATTGCCGTATTGAGAAAAGTGGTCACGCTGAAACCGGCAAAAATTCCGAGCAAACGTTTATCCTGCGTACTAACATAACACATCAGAAGCAGGATAAGCGCAGGAAACAGGTAACGTTCATGTACCTTGATCCCCAATACATAAATTCCAATAAGCGAAAGGCTCATCCAGTAAGGCAGCGTATCGGGATTGGCATCAAAGAACATGCAAATCAAAGCAATCGCATACGCAAATGCCATCATTACATAGCCATACCAACTGTAATCTGCTTTTAAGAACCAAAGAACTGCAAAGCAAATCGCAGTACCGCCCAAAAGCCAGGCGGCGAGTCTGGCTTTGCGGGTATTCCCGGTAAAATAAACCTGCGTTTTTTTCCAAAGCAGGGCTCCAGCCGCAGTAAAAAAAGCAAGCGTTGAAATAATGACCAGCACCGCAGACGGCGTCTGGGTAAGAGGCATCCAGTTTGCTCCAGCGAGATAATGAATATTCGCGGTGTTAAGCGTTGCATATTCATAGGAGCCCAATGTTTTCGCATACAGCTCAAACAGCCAGCCAACCGGCGCTTCCTGTTTGACAGAGAAAGGAGCAATAATGGCTACTGCACAAAGCAAAGCCGTACCCAAACCGGTAAATGCCTGACGAATGATCTTACTGCGCTGTTTCTTTTCTTTTACGGAAATCAGGTTGAGCAGAAACGCAGCAGTTCCCAGCGGCGCAAACAGAAGTGCCTGTGGTTTGATCAATGAAGCAACCACAAACAGCGGAATAGCAGCATTCCACCGTTTACAAAGCGCGTGCAGGGTTGTCCACAGAAGGAACAGCGCAAGAATACTGTCCATCTGCCCCCATGCAGCACCGTTTACGAGCACAGCCGGATTGAACAGATAAACCAGGGACGCAGCTATTGCGGCAGAATTTGTCCAGCGTCGGCTGGTATACCTGTACAGGCAGAAGCTGCCGATGAGATCGCAAAGAATGGGCAGGAGTTTGACCAGCAGAAGAACTGCTGAACTTTGATGCAGCCCAACGGCGTTCATCAGCAAACCAACTGGCCACAACAAAAGCATCGCGCCAGGCGGGTAATCGCAGAAGTAATCCGGCGCATAAAAACCTGCAGGTCCAAGCTGCGCCATGCGGAGACTCCAGGCTGTGAAGCAGTTGATATCCACTTCGTAGCCTTCGATCTGTACGGCAAGAACAACACGCAATACCAACGCAATCAGCAGGAACAATGCAAATACAGCGCTGGTGTTGCTGATTTGTCCTTTGTTTTCAAACAAAGAAACGGATATCCAGATCAGCAAAAGGAACACGGCGCTCAAGGCGACAAAAAGAACAGTGCTCTTTTCATTGGTTTCTTCTGTTTCTTCAGATGCAGAAAAGCCAGTATTTGCATTGTACCACAATGAAGCAACCACGTTTTGGGGCAAAGAATCTACCCGTTCCAGAACCAGGTCGTCAAAATACGCTTTGCCGGTGCTTTCAGCGCTGTAACCGCCAACACGTACACCAATTGTCACTTCGTGCTGATTTTCGCCGGTTTCACCGTACCACTCCAGATACTGCCATTCGCCGTCGGTTTCAAAAAGGCAATCAGAAAATGAATAGATCCCTTCGATGCCAAAGTTGGCGCCGTTTCCGGTATCCTCCATACTGTCAACAAGAACATACCCACTCAAACGATAGAGGGATTCAGGCTCAACCTTTACAGTACAGGTGAAGCGTGCATCGTTTGAACTGGCGTTCTCCACAACTGCCGAGTACCGACCTGTATGAGCGGCTTCTTCCGTTGCAGCCATACGCGAATAACCAGTCTGGTTCCGGTAAGCAGTAGCATACCATTCAGCAGGCAGACCGGAATCGGTAAGTTCTTCAAAGCCGCCGTTTGCAATCAGGTTGACATCGTCTGCCAGTGAAACACTGCACAGCATTCCAACCAACAAGAAAACCACACAGAAAACGGCAAGGGCTCGTTTCATTCAGTGACATCCTCCTGGATAAAATTTCGGATGAAAGAGCGGCGATGTTCAGGCGCAGGGCCATACTTTTTGAGTGCAGCAATATGCTCAGCAGTGCCATACCCCATGTTTCGTTCCAGGCCATACTGCGGGTACAGTTTCCCGTACTCCGCCATCTGCCTGTCGCGCGTTACTTTGGCAACAATACTGGCAGCTGCCACGTTATAGCTGGTGGAATCGCCCTTGATAACGGGCATAATAGGAAATGGCAGATAGAGATCCCGGACTGCATCAACAATGCACATGGTTGCAGGGGCCTTTTCCGCTGCACGCTCCATAGCCAGCTTGGTTGCATTGAGAATATTCATTTTGTCGATTTCTTCCGGGGTAGCCTGACCAATTCCAACATAGAGCGCCGTTTCCATAATACGCTCATACATTTCCTCGCGCTTTTTGGCGCTCAGTTTTTTGCTGTCATCGATCCATTCATAAAGAGGATCTGCAGGCATGATGACGCATGCTGTTACTACATTTCCAAAAAGCGGGCCTCGTCCTACCTCATCCATTCCGGCCAGCGAAGTGCCGAATCCCAAAATTGCCTGATCATAAGCTACCATATCGCGGAAATGCGCGAGCCGCTTTTCAGAGGGTTTTGCCATTTTCCGCTTCCTCCCGGACGACCAGCTTCGGAGCTTCCTCAAGAGTGATCTTGCCCACCTTGCCTTCGCGGAATTCATCCAGCACAACAGCGCAGCAACGGTCATAGTCATATTCTCCGCCGCGCATCAGGAAGCCGCGTCCCCGGCATACCTCATCCAGCAGTTCATACTTTTCAGCTTCGGTATTTTTGATTTTATAGCGGTTTGCCGTTTGTTCCGGCATCAGATTAAGCAGATCGCGCAGCAGAACAGCACAAAGTTCGTACTGATCATAAACAGCATCCTTGATTGTGCCAATATAGGCCAATCTGGTAGCGGCTCGCTGATCATTCATTTTAGGCCAGAGCATACCGGGCGTATCCAGCACCTCCAGATAAGGCGACACCTTCACCCACTGATTGCTCTTGGTAACGCCTGGGCGGTCGCCGGTTTTAGCAATAGTGCCTCCGTACAGTCGGTTAATAAACGTGCTTTTACCTACGTTCGGCACGCCGACCACCATTGCGCGCAGCGTTTTCTGGATACCTCGGCGCTGATTCCGTTCCAGAAGATCACGCGCCGCGTATTCTATCAGCTGGCGAGCCTGTTTGGTTTTCTGCGGACTTTTATCGTACGCCATAGCATCGATGCCCTGCTTTTTGAAATACGCAAGCCACTGCTGCGTCTTGGAATTTTCGGCAAGATCAGCCTTGCACACAAGCAAAACACGGCGTTTATGCCGAATCAACTCGTCCAGCGCAGGATTACGGCTGGACAGGGGCAGACGGGCATCGCAAAGTTCTACGACCAAATCCACCTTTCCCAACTGCTCACTCAAAAGCCTCTTGGCTTTTGCCATATGTCCCGGATACCATTGAATTTCCAAATCAATAACCCCTTCCGTGGGTAAAAATGCCTGCGTGCTTGCAGGCATTTATTATTAAAGCATTGTTTGAAAAAAAGCGCAAGAGAAAAAATGTAAACAGAATGTAAAAAAGGCTTGAAAAGCTAATGTTTTCAAGCCTTTTTACTCTTTTTATCAAAATTCGATTTCCTTAAGAAAAACTCATTTTTAAATTACTGTTCTCTGGTCAGATATTTTTCAAGAACATACCCTTCCGCTGAGTCCGTGATCACATGGACCCATCCATCCTCAAAAGCTTTTTCAAGCACCAGCAAACGTTGCCCCTTGTACAACCGCATCAATATTTCTGCATTTAACGTCGGTTCGGCACGCAGATTCAAAGAGCTGTCCTCTGCAATTTCCGTAACGGCCACATACCATTGTCCTTTTTTCGGAGTCAGCGACAAAGGCATCAGTGTTGGTCTGGGCGTTGGTGTCGGAGCGGGGCCTGCTGTGGCAAGCAAGGCTTCTTCCGTATATATATGATTTCGAGGTTGTTCTGGGAATTGGATCAGGTCCATTCCCGGATAGTAAAATGCTAATATCTCCTGATAGTTTTTGTTATATTCAGCAGCCATCCATTGTGCTCCGCGCTGAGACATACCAACGCCATGACCATAGCGCCGTGCTTCAATCACAAAAACGTTTTCTTCTTCAGCGACACTCCAGATTTCATTGGAATAGTTGCTGTTGATGCTTAGGGAAAACGCCTTTTCCGCGACCGGAAAAACAGGAATATTTACAATGACCCTTTCACTAAATGGAACGAGGGATGTTGCGTTTTGCTCTGTGTGATCCAGCGGATATATTGAATTTTCCTCGATCGAAAACAAATATACCTCTTCCATATCAGCATAGGACGAACCGCCATTCAGAAGATCCTGACGGACACTGATTTCAATTTCAAGCTGCATATTGGTCATCAAAAGACTTCCCGAGGAAGCAGATTGATCGACGTGCACTGCATGTATGCGATCGATTCGAAGCGCATCCGCCGTTTGATTGTCTGTTAACAGTTTCAGATGCGCTGGAAGATATTCAAAAATCAGCTTTCCAAGCATCTCCTGTTTGTACTGATCTGTGGTTAAATTTTTCGGAATCCTGAACTGACGCACAACACTTTCCGGATTCTCTACATCGTATGGATCGGCTACCGAAGCATAATATTCGTGCGGCTCTCTGCTACTCCATACCGTCTGAACCAGTTCGGTTTGACCGCCGTTGCTTGCAGAATAAAAGCATTGAGCCAGCTCGCCCTGATAATATCCGCATATTCCCCGTGTTTCCTGAATAGCTCGCTCTGATTTGGGATTTCCTTCAAGATAGCCCTTGAAGACCTGGTCGTTCGTGTTGTCAAGCAGGTCATATCGCCCATATTTTCCTTTGCTTTTTAAAGCATAGGTTCGAGCTGCAATGGCCTGAACCTTAAGGGCTTCAAGCGGAAAGGAATCCCCCATTTCATAAGGAACAACGCCAAGAAGATAGTCTTCTACGTGAATACTGAGGACAGGCTCGAATTTGCCTTTCGAAACGGTTAGTTCCAGATCGCCCAGGTACATCGTTGGAAAATTGGTTACTAAAAATCCTTGTCTGGCATCCGAAACGCTGCCTGTTCTGGCTATCGTTACCTGTTCGCCCACTTCGACGGCCATTGCCTCATAATACATATAGATCTTTTCGTTATCAATCAAAAAAGCAATCTGACTGTCAGGCTGAAAATGCGCTTCTGTATGTTCTCCACGAACCAAATAAGACGCATTCAAAGTAAGATCCAGGCGGTCAATTTCGCCCAAACGCGTAAGGCGTACCCGTACAGTTTGATCAGTTGGCTTTCCCTGTATGATAGTCGGTAAGTCTTCAGCCGCAGCTAGTGCAAAAAACGAAAATGCTAATGCGACACACAAAATCACGCTTATCAATCGTTTCATCCGTCATCCCCCTAATGCTCGTAAAAGAACCGGTATTTAAACGAAGCACCCTGTCAATAGCATGCGTCATTATCGTAACATTTTTCGACAAATTCAGCAACAAAAGTTGATGAAATACAAGTGGTGTCCTCATATGTTTTGCGAATCAGAAGTTGCATTTTTACAGAAAACAGGGTATGATAAATAAGTTGGGTGATATCATGCGCGTTGGCTGTATATCATTCCTGCATTTGAATATTGATTTGCATTCAGAGAGGATGGATTTGTTTATGGCACGCAACAATCATTTTGGCGGTTTTGGCGGAGGCGCCAATATGCAGCAGCTCATGCGTCAGGCGCAGAAGCTGCAGGAGCAGATGACCAAGGCTCAGGAAGAACTCGATGAGCGCGAGTACAGCGCGCAGGCGGGCGGCGGTATGATCAGCGTTACCGTTACCGGCAAGCGCGAACTGAAAGCTTTGGAAATCAAACCCGAGTGCGTGGATCCCGATGATGTCGAAATGCTCCAGGACATGATTCTGGCTGCTGTTAATGAAGCGCTTCGTACCGCTGAAGAAACCCGCAACAACGAAATGTCCAAGCTTGCTCCCGGCATGGGCGGTATGTTCTAAACGATGGCTCAGCAGTTAGAACCGATCGCACGGATGGTTGCGCAGTTATCCCGGCTTCCTGGTATTGGACAAAAAAGCGCCCAGAGGCTTGCGTATCATATTATCAGTCTTCCTCTTGAAGAAGTTCGCGAACTTGCCACGGCTGTTTATCAAGGCCGTAAGTCCATTCGCTACTGTGAGCAGTGCGGCAATTATGCCACTGATTCGCTTTGCGAAATCTGTGCGGATGAGCGCCGCCATAATGGCCAGATTTGCGTGGTGCGTGATCCTCGCGATGTTGCTGCGATCGAAAGAATGCGTGATTTTCGCGGTACCTATCACGTGCTTCACGGTACGCTTTCTCCTATGGACGGCGTTGGACCGGAAGATATTCGTATCAAGGAACTGATGACGAGACTGCAGGATGACAGCATCAAGGAGATTATTCTGGCTACCAATCCTGATATCGAAGGCGAAGCGACTGCTGCGTATATCGCCCGTCTTCTGAAGCCGATGGGACTGCTGGTCACCCGCATCGCTCACGGCGTACCAGTCGGAAGCGATTTGGAATATGCCGACGAAATTACCTTGTCCAAAGCAATGGAAGGACGTCGCGAAATGTAAATTTGATACCGTCGTCCACCGGACGGCGGTATTTTGATATGAAAGAGGGTGAATTGACTTGTTACAGGATATTAACTCTGCAGGTTTCTCTGCACTTATCCTATGTCTTATTGTACTCCTCCTGATCATCGCTTTCTTTATTCGGTTTATTCAGCACAGAAAACTCAGCAAAAGGGTTCGCAGCCTTTCTGAGCAGGTGAAACACGTTTCCCTGCAAATAAATAATCTTCAGGAACATTCGGACGCCTATCTGCGAGAACAATTGGTAGCCAATTTACAGCAGTTGAACGAGCATTTGATCACCACATTCGGGGAACTGAGTCGTTCTCAAACAGAGCAGGTAAATGCCGTAATACGGCAAAGCTATGACAACGCGCAGGCTATGGAACAACGGCAGCATGCCCTTCAGCACATGATCCACGAACATATGCAGAGCAGTGAACGGAGGATGGAGGCGCTTCGACAAACAACGGATGAAAATCTTCGCCTCCTTCGCGATGAAAACGCAAAAAAACTTTCAGAAATGCGTGCAACAGTGGATGAAAAGCTGAATCAAACTCTTGAAAAACGGCTCAGTTCCAGTTTTACACAAGTGAGTGAACGTCTTGAACAGGTCTACAAATCCCTTGGCGAAGTTCACAGTCTTGCCAGCGGAGTTGGCGATTTGAAACGTATGCTGGGAAATGTAAAGGCAAGAGGCGTATGGGGCGAAATTCAGCTCGGTTCACTTTTGGAACAGGTGTTGACACAGAATCAATATGATACAAACGTTGCAGTCGTCCCCGGCTCAGCCGAACGCGTAGAATTTGCCATTCGCCTTCCCGGACGAGATAACAATATGGTTTATCTTCCCATCGACAGCAAATTTCCGCAGGAAGACTATGCAAGACTGGCGGAAGCGTCTCAGGTTGGAGATCAGGAGGCAGTTGAAGCCGCTCAGAAAGCGTTGCTGAACGCCATCAAAACAGAAGCAAAAAGAATCGGTAAATACATTGCTCCTCCCCATACCACCGACTTTGCTGTTATGTTTCTTCCGCTTGAAAGTTTGTATGCTGAGGTTGTACGTCACGCAAGCGTTGTAGAAACCCTTCAACGCGACTACCGCATCCTGATTTCAGGTCCCAGTACGCTCTTGGCTCTTTTAAACAGTTTGCAAATGGGTTTCCGTACGCTCGCAATTGAAAAAAGATCCGCAGAGGTTTGGAAACTGCTTGGGGCAGTTAAAGGCGATTTTGGCAGTTTTGCTTCGCTTCTTCATAAAACGCAGGAAAAACTTCAACAGGCGACAGACAGCATTGATTCTGCATTTCACAAAAGCAAAACAATTGAGAAAAAACTTCGCGATGTAGAATCTATCGATGAAACTGAGATGCAACGACTTCTGAAGGATGAATAAAAAAAGCCAGTCCAGCGTGATGCAGGACTGGCTTTTTGCCTATTTAGTCTTCCAGCGGTTTGCCAACATGAGGACATTCAAGCGCTTTCACGCGATAAATGGGATGGGCCCACTTGATGGCGTTTTTGATAACTTTGAGAATTTCGGGATGGTGATAAGTGGGAACGGTTTCATGACCGGGCTGGAAATAGAATACCTTGCCGTTTTCCTTTCGGTAGCAGCATCCAGAACGGAATACTTCGCCGCCCTGATAACTGCCGATAAAGACGAGCTCATCCGGTTCAGGAACGCCAAAAGGCTCGCCGTAAGTCTCTTCCGCTTCCAGTTTAATAAAGCGGCCAATCCCCTGCGCAATGGGATGAGCAGGATTGCATACCCAAACCAGCTCATAATCACCATTCTCGCGCCAGGTCAGATTGCAGGATGTGCCCATCAGCAGCTTGAAGGGCTTGGAGTGGTGGCCGGAATGAAGAACCACCATACCCATTCCGCGGAGAACAGCCTGCTGTACGCGTACAGCCACCTCATCGGGAACATGCTGATGCGCCATATGGCCCCACCACACCAGAACATCGGTGTTTTCAAGCACTTCATCGCTCAAGCCTTCCGGCAACTCGTCCAGTGTTACCGTGCTGATCTGAAGTTCTTCATCTTCCAGATGCTTTTTGAGCGCCATGTGAATGCCATCGGGATAAATAGCCCGCACAGCTTCGTCCTTTTTTTCGTGTACGTACTCGTTGTAAATGGTCACGCGAATCATTGGATAATCCCCTCCTTAAAACATTTTATGATGCAATATACCTTGCAACATGAATGCCACTGGCGGAGGCATGCGACAGCGAATGAGTAATGCCGCTGCAGTCGCCGATTACGAACAGACCGGGATGACAAGTTTCCAGATGTTCGTCAAGTGCAACTTCCATGTTGTAAAATTTCACTTCAACGCCATAGAGAAGTGTATCAATATTCGCTGTGCCGGGCGCCACTTTATCCAGCGCATAAATCATTTCGATAATGCCATCCAGAATACGCTTGGGAATGACAAGGCTCAGATCGCCGGGCGTTGCTGCAAGTGTGGGAATGGTAAAGGAATCCTGAATTCTGCTGGGCGTGCTGCGACGTCCCTGAATCAAATCGCCAAAGCGCTGCACAATCACGCCGCCACCCAGCATATTACTGAGCCTGGCAATGGATTCACCGTATCCATTACTGTCTTTAAACGGTTCGGAGAAATGCTTTGCAACAAGCAGAGCAAAATTGGTGTTTTCAGTCTGCTTAGCGGGATCCTCATAGCTGTGGCCATTGACTGTTACAATGCCGTTTGTATTTTCATTCACCACAGCGCCTTTGGGATTCATGCAGAACGTACGCACCAGATCGCCGTACTTCTCTGTACGATAGACGATTTTGCTTTCATAAAGTTCATCCGTCAAGTGAGAAAACACCGCTGCGGGCAATTCAACGCGCACACCGATGTCAACCCGATTGCTCTTGGTGGGAATTTGAAGAGACGAGCACACGGATTCCATCCATTTGCTGCCGCTGCGGCCTGCTGAAATGATACACTTCTCCGCTTCCAGCACATTTCCTTTGTCGGTGGTGACGCGATAACCGCCATCGATTTTTGACACCTTATCAGCGTGGGTGTTAAAGAAAAAATCAGCTTTGTCTCTGAGATCGTTGTACAGATTTTCCAAAACAACATAGTTGATATCTGTACCCAAATGGCGCACGGAAGCATCCAGCAGATGAAGTCCGTTCTGCAAACAAAGCTTCTTGATTTCGCTGTTTGTAGTGGAATAAAGTTTTGTTCCTTCCCCGCCATAAGCAAGGTTAATTTCATCCACATATTGCATCAGCTCAAGCGCTTCGCTGCGGCCGATATACTCATAAAGTGTGCCGCCAAACTGATTGGTAATATTGTATTTGCCATCGGAGAAAGCGCCTGCGCCGCCAAAACCATTCATAATGGAACAGGGTTTGCAGCCAATGCAGGATTTAATCTTCTTACCATCGATCGGGCACTTGCGTTTTTCAAGCGGATGACCTGCCTCCACAACGGCAACGCGAAGCGACGGCTTTCGCTTCATCAGTTCATAGACCGAAAAAATACCGCCAGGGCCCGCACCGATGATCAAAACATCATATTTCATATCTGTTTCCCTCGTTTTTAATGAAATTTTGCCCTTGATTTATTATAGCCCAAGTCATACAAAATTGTCAATGCAGACAAAAAACCACCAGTCTGACAGACTGGTGGTTCAAAAAATGAAATCAGAACAGACCGGTAATTTTGCCGTTTTCATCCACATCGATCTTCTCAGCGGCAGGAACCTTGGGAAGACCCGGCATGGTCATGATATCGCCCGTGAGCGCCACGATAAAACCAGCGCCTGCAGAAACCTTCAAATTACGAACGGTGACAGTGAAGTTCTCCGGCGCTCCCAAAAGAGTCTGGTCATCAGAGAAGGAATACTGCGTCTTGGCCATGCAGATCGGCATGCTGGCAAAACCAAGTTCCGTCAACTGCTGAGCTTGCTTTTTGGCATTAGGCGTCAGAATAACGTCCTTACCGCGGTAAACCTTCTGAACGATCGCCTGAAGCTTTTCTTCGATAGAGAGATCATCGCCGTAAGCGAACTGGAAGTTGTTCTGAACATTGGTTTCGCACAGACGCACAACTTCCTCAGCCAGTTCTACGCCGCCGTCTCCGCCTTTGCCCCACACTTCGGAAAGCGCAACATTTACGCCCAGTTCTTTGCACTTGTTACGGATCAATGCCAATTCAGCTTCCGTGTCGGCAGGGAAACGATTGATGGCCACAACGCAGGGCAGGCCGAAAACCTCAGTTACATTCTGCACATGGCGCAGCAGATTGGGCAGACCCTTTTCCAACGCCTCAAGATTCTCGTTGTTCAGATCAGCTTTAGCAACGCCGCCGTGATGTTTAAGAGCGCGTACAGTAGCAACAACGACCACTGCCGAAGGCGTAAGACCCGCTTTGCGGCACTTGATATCAAGGAACTTTTCAGCGCCCAAATCAGCACCAAAACCAGCCTCCGTAACGCAATAGTCACCCAGCTTCATAGCCATTCGGGTGGCCATGATAGAGTTGCAGCCATGAGCGATATTGGCGAAAGGACCGCCGTGGATAAAGGCAGGCGTACCCTCAAGCGTCTGGACGAGATTAGGTTTAAGCGCATCCTTTAGCAGCGCCGTCATAGCGCCGGCTGCCTTGAGATCAGCAGCGGTAACAGGCTTATCATCGTAGGTGTAGCCAACAATCAGCTTGCTGATCTTTTCCTTGAGGTCCGCAATACTGGTAGCAAGGCAGAGCACCGCCATAATTTCGCTGGCAACAGTAATATCAAAACCGTCTTCGCGGGGCACACCCTGCAAACGACCGCCCAGACCGTTTACAATATTGCGCAGCTGACGGTCATTCATATCAACGCAGCGCTTCCAGGTGATTTTCTTAACATCGATCCCCAGGGCGTTTCCTTGCTGAATGTGGTTATCCAGCATAGCGGCAAGCAGGTTGTTGGCTGCGCCGATGGCGTGGAAATCGCCCGTAAAATGCAGGTTGATATCCTCCATGGGAACCACCTGAGCATAACCGCCGCCGGCAGCGCCGCCCTTGATGCCAAAAACAGGACCCAAAGAAGGCTCGCGAAGCGCGAGAACAGCCGTCTTGCCGATCTTGCGCAGACCGTCGGCCAAGCCAACAGACGTAGTGGTTTTTCCCTCACCGGCAGGCGTAGGAGAAATAGCAGTAACAAGAATCAGTTTGCCGTCGGGCTTGGGATCCTCGTTAAGCAGCTTATAATCGACCTTTGCTTTATAATTTCCGTAAAGTTCCAGATACTTTTCATCGACGCCCGCTGCTGCTGCGATTTCACGGATGTTTTTCATTTCGCAGCTCTGAGCGATTTCAATATCGGTTTTGAATTCCATGGGATCCTTCCTCCTTTGTTGTGTGAATGATGACATAAAAAGGCGCACCGAAAAAAAATTCCGGTGCGCCCAGACGGTCGGCATAAAAGCGCTCACGCGCCGCGATACTTCAGGTGGTAAGCTCCACTTCCGTCAGTCATATCGCTGCATGGTCCGTTCACACCACGCGGATTAAGCATATCACGCAATGCATTATCCGTCAAGTGATTTCTTATTCTACTTCCGAAAGCAGTTCCGCCAAATCCTTGCGTTTTTTCTGGCGAAGCTTATCGTCTGCAGAAGGATAACCCATGCAAATGACCAGCCGGACGGGTTTATTCAAATGACAGATCTCTTGTACTTTTTCATCATCGAACCAGCCCAAAATACAAGTACCCAACCCCTGAGCTGCAGCTTCAGCAGTCAGGTATGCGGCAGCAATTCCAATGTCAATGGAACGGTAGTCATTCCCCTTTAGTTTCGCCCCCAAAGCAGCAGAAGCCACATAATCTTCCTCGGAGATCACGATCATCACAGGTGCCTGATTAACAAAATGGTTCAGACCAACCCCTTTTGTAGCCAATGCAACTTGTTGAGCAGCTTCGCCTTTACAAACTGTAAAATGATAAGGCTGTCCGTTGCATGCAGACGGAGAAAGACGTCCTGCCTGAATGACAGCGTCGATCTTTTCCTGTTCCACTGCGCGGGACGAGTCATATTTTCTACAGGACTGACGGTTCTGAGCGATTTCCATAAAGTTCATATTTTCACCTCAAGCAAATATCATGTGGTTTGAATTATTTTATCCTGTTTGAGCATTCATTTCAAGTAAGAATGTTACTTTTGCAAAAAGAAAAACCTGTGAACAAGTCACAGGTTTTTGGCGCAGAAGGAGGGATTTGAACCCTCGCACCGGTTATCCCAGTCTACTCCCTTAGCAGGGGAGCCCCTTCGGCCACTTGGGTACTTCTGCATAGTGGACGGTTATTTGCCCTTGCTTCTTTGTTTAAGAAGCTGGCGGAGAGAGAGGGATTCGAACCCCCGGTACCTTTCGGTATCACTGGTTTTCAAGACCAGCGCCTTAAACCGCTCGGCCATCTCTCCTTGTCGGAACCAGCGAAAATGATTATATCAGAATTCCGACCAACCGTCAACTGTTTTTTCAAAAAAGTTAAAGAAAACTTTTTCTATTATCTGCAAACCAGCTTCATGATAGCCTGATCAACTTTCTTTCTCAGTTCCTGCAGATATTCATCACTCTGCGGATAGCAGGAGAATGTAACCTTCTCATCAAGTCCTTCATCAATCAGGGAGATCACATACTCTCTGCTTTCCAGTGAAGCAAGCAGTTCAAACGCCCTCAAATCCTGCATGGCGTCACGGGTAACTGCCATGCGGATGCTTTCCTCGGGCTGACCATCCGGACCGGGATACACCTGGAAAGTATCACCGGCAGGAACAAACCCATCGCCGTCCAGACTCCAGTAGGGATTGATGCGGTGATCCGAATACTGTGCATTATAGAAGTTATATCCCCACTGCAGGAAACCTTTGATATTGTATTTGAAAAGTTGTACCGACAAAATTCGATTTCGTGCAGACGGCATGGCAACAAACATATTGGAAACTTTCTTATACTGACTGCAGCAATAGTATGTCCACAAATCAGGAACCTTTTCTTCAATGAATTTCTCAATATGATTGTTGGATACAACAGGATGCTCCACGACCTCACGCTGATAGAATTCATAGCTGCTCAGCGCATCCATAATAAAGCATCCATCCAACAGCGGCAGAACCTGTTCACGTGCAGCACGGTAATCTTCGAGCATGCTTTCATTGGGCTCATCAGAAATATGCCATACAGAGACGGCTTCCACATTTTCTTCTGCAAGAACTTTTCTGACCGCCGGAATATATGCATTCAGAAAACGTCGGTATTCTTCACCGACGGCGTCCGTCTCCCAGCCAAAAATCTGACGGTATTCCCCATCAACCGTCGCCATGATTTTTGGTGCATGTCTGGCTCCCCACTGGGTATAGAGATGCGCCATTTCAAAATACTTCATGCCGCACGTCCGGCACATGTCAATCCAGCGACGAAGCTTTTCGGTTTCAAAGCGATAGGCGCCATTTTCTACAAATATGTCAACAAGCTGCGTTGTCGGACGTTCGCCGCCCACACGCGTATCCAGCGGCGGCGTATGAATGGGCGTCAGGATCATATTGATTCCTCCGCAAACCGCCTTACGCATGAAATTTTCAATGGTTTGCCAATGCGCCTCACTGAAAATATCCTGCTGATAATAATCAGCAATGCAATCACAGTGGAACCACTTGGTATGGATCAGCTTTTGTTCGGGAAGAAGAGCGTCCATTACAGTAATGTTCTGAGTAACTTCGTTCGCGGAACCGTCTTCTGTTTTAAGGCGTATTGTAACAGGATATTCTCCGGCAGCCAGTTGACCCGCCGGATCAATTTCAACCCACAGCGTATCCCATTGGCCGTTTCGGATTCTTAGTGTATGCTCGCCAATTTCACGCAAAAGATCCGGATACAGTCCCGGCTCTTTGCTCAGGTAGTAGTCATCTGCATCAATAGGAACCGTATAGCGCACCGGCATGTGCTCCACCTGCCGTACGTGAACATGCTCTTTGACAGGAGAAACTACTTCCAGTTGAACATAAGTCCTGGAAACGGCGGGATCTACCAGCGTATAGGCAACCTGAAACGCCATTATCTCATTCCGAAAGCCCTGTACTTCCACTTTTTTCTCACAAGGCTCATGCTGCAGGAATACCTTTTCCAGTGAAGAAACCAATTTCATTTGAATATCAGACACGATCTTTCCCCCATTTCGATCCGTAGTTCATTGCGGTAAACGCCATCCATGCTGCGCAAAGAGGCAACACATCTTCGTCTATCTGGAATTTCCCATTGTGGTGTGCATAATCCGTGCCTTTGCTGGCGTCCGCAATTCCCACCTGCCCATAGCAGTAGGGTGCAATAGCGCCATAGTCTGCAAAATCATCTCCGAGCATCATAGAATGCTGAGGATGCACGTTTTCTTCGCCAACCAGTTCAGCGGCGCTTGCTCGAGCGATCCTCACCGCCTTTTCATCGTTGATGACCGCATCGCTCAGGCAACGGTTGAACACCTCCGCCGTACAGCCGTAGCTTTGGGCAATCTGGTGCGAAAGCTGCACCAAATGATCGTAGATCGCTTTTCTAACATCCGGCTTCAGCGAACGGAAAGTTCCCTTGATTTCTGCTTCCTGCGCAATGATGTTGCCTGCAGTTCCTGCGTGGAAACTACCGACTGTCAAAAGGGCCGGATCCATAGGCGAAATTCTTCTGGAGACAACCGTTTGGAGCGCCATCACAAGCGCCGATCCAGCGACAACAGCATCACAGCATTTCTCCGGTGTGGCGCCGTGGCCACCTTTTCCTTTAATTACAATGCGGAACATATCCACAGTTGCACTTACTGTAACAGCAGAGACATGAATTTCACCCGTAGGATACGGGCTCCAGACGTGAATACCAAAAAACACGTCCACATCATCCACCAATCCTGTACGGATCACATCCTGCGCCCCAGCTTCCCCTTCTTCTGCCGGCTGAAAAATGAGTTTTACTTTTCCCTGCCATTTTCCCCGGTTTTCACTCAGCAGTTTAGCCGCTCCCAAACCATTCACAATGTGCGCGTCGTGTCCGCAGGCATGCATTACTCCAGCGTTTTCCGAAGCATACGGTAATCCAGTCTCTTCCTGAACCGGTAAAGCATCCGTATCGCAGCGAAGGCCTACGGTTGCACCGGGAATCCCGCTGTCAATGACAGCAATGGTGATGTTATCTGCCGGCGCGAGATAGGCAATGCTCATACTTTCCAATTGCTGACGGATAAACCGATTGGTTTGTATTTCATGATGGGCGACTTCAGGGAAACGATGAAGATGATGATACATCTGAATCATTTCGTTTTTATATGTATTAGCTTGCGCAAGAATTTCATTTCCGTCGACCATACTATTCCCCCGTTTTCATTTTGCAATATATAAAAGTAATTCGCCCGACCAAAATCGAATTCCTGCCGTTGCAAACAAGATTGCCATCCCGGTCATTTGCTGTTATAATACAGATAACAAGGTATATTTTCATAAGAATATCGAGGGACCTTTATGACCGAAATTTTAACTTTTTCGCAGCGGCTTGTAAAGGTGATGCAGAAACATCGGCTGACAGCGGGAAATCTTTCCACTCTCATTGGAGGACGCGCTGATCTGAAGCATGTTTTGGCAGATGATGCATCGCACGTAAAACGAGTAAGATTGTATAACAAGCTTGTTCAAAGCCAGCTATTTGATCAGACTGATTACGAACAGCTTTCGCGTTCACTGGAAATAAGTCGTCTTGGCGTGGAACGGTACCGTTTTCAGTACGCGATCGACGAAATACTAGCCGGACACGCCTTTCACACATCCGTTGAATTATTGACAGACAGTGGCTTACCGCTATCCGAGCGTCTGAATTCGCTGCAAGAAGCTGACAAAATCGAATTAATCTGCTTCAATTCCTGTTATCATGGCCTGTTTTCCGCGATCGCTCCTTTGTTTGCTAATCCGCAGCGGGATATATCCATGCGCCATTACATTCAAAGTGACAGCAGTATTAACGTGGCGGCAGAATATATAGCCGTTGTTATGCCCATACTGTTTGATTCGCGTTATTCATCTTACTACAGACCATCTTCCATTGGCTCCAGAATTCCCAGCATGGGCGGAAACCAGCTATTTATTCGAGCGTTCATGAATAGCAGAATTCAGGAAATGTACTTTGTTTTTGTTGGCAACAGCATTGCTTTTGAGCTTAAAGATCCCGCCTCCTGCCAGTTGTTTTCTTTCGTAAACAACATACTGGCGAACGCCTCTCCACAGCCTGTTGCAATCAAAGAAACCAGTCCGCACAAGCTTGACTTTACCTCTCTTTGTATGACATTTCTAAGCCATGAGCTGAATCGGGCCACCTATTACATCGGAGGAGATTTGTGCTTTCAGCAAACGCCGACCGAAATTGCGTTGTCTGCCTTTCGAGATAAAGGTTTTTCATCCGACGAAGAAACGCTGCGGATCATCAGCCGGACGCTTTCCATCCACGAACAACGCTATCAGAATCAATACAAGAAAAAGAAACCTACATATCGTATAATGACACTGTCTGGCTGTTCGCGTTTTCTTTCTACAGGAGAAACCACAGATCACTTTGTAGGTTTCAGGCCATTCACGCCGTTGGAACGTAAAATCATTTTCGGCAACATGCTGAAAGCGGCCAAAGAAAACCGCTATTTTATTCCCCTTCTGTTGAGCGACAGCAACCTTGATCAGCGTTATAGCCTGGTATGCTATGAAAAACTTGGCGTCTCGATTGATGCTAAAGATACAGACTATGACATTTTCAACGGATATCGCTCTGTGTTTTTAATGCTCCCAGAGTTTACCGATCAGTATATGGAATACTATCTGGATATTCTGGTTCGTGAGCGCTGCTATTCTCGGCAAAGAAGTCTGGAAATTCTGGAAGAACTCTATCACACTTTTCTGAAAGAAAACGACTTGACGGAATAATCTTCAGTCGTTGCTTACGAAACGGCCATGTTTTCCTTCCCTGGTTTGTATGATCATCTTGTTTAATCGAAGGAGTTACCGATGAACATCGCATTTGCAGGACTCAGACACGATCACATCTACACATTGGCAGAACTTGTGCGGAGTAGCGCAGACTTTCACCCTGTTGGCTGGTGGGAAGAAAACAAGGAAGCACGCAAAACGGCCGAAAACTTCTTTCGCACCGCTCCCTACGAGAGTTTTGAGGATTTATTAAACGATACAGCTGTAGATATTATAGCTGTTGGCGATTGCTATGGCGCACGCGGAAAGCTGATCATCGCAGCGCTCAGTGCTGGAAAACATGTGATCGCAGACAAACCCGTTTGTACCTCGCTTGAAGAACTGAATAAAATCGAAAACCTTCTTCAGCAGAAGCACTTGAAGTTGAGCTGCATGTTGGATCTTCGATACGATCCCGGCTTGCGTCACCTGAGCGAACTGATTTCAAACGGACTGCTGGGCGAAATCAAATCCGGCGCTTTTACCGGCCAGCATCCGCTGAACTGGGGTGTACGTCCGGCCTGGTATTTCGAAAATGGCAAACACGGCGGCACCTTTAACGACATTGCCATTCACGGTATAGATGCTTTGACTTTTCTGACAGGATGCGTATGGCAGAAAACGCTGTACGCGCGGCAATGGAATGCCTTTGCAACCGCAGCGCCGGCCTTTAAGGATAGCGCGCAGTGCGTAGGAGAACTGTCTAACGGCGCCTGCTTTATGGCTGATGTCAGTTATGCAGCTCCTGCACCCGTCGGTTTTCATACCCCTGCTTACTGGCGCTTCACCTTATGGGGAACACAAGGGTTTGCTGAATGCCGTTTGGGAAATCCCGATATCACCGTTATGACTACCGGTGACATTAAGCCCAGAGTAATCACTGCTCCGCCGGTATACGGGAATT
This sequence comes from Clostridia bacterium, assembly GCA_017547285.1. GTDB lineage: Bacteria > Bacillota > Clostridia > Christensenellales > Aristaeellaceae > Limiplasma. The sequence goes on along the minus strand of JAFYQB010000117.1, from coordinate 10,891 downwards.
ATCTGAGCGATCTGAAACTTGAAATTGAAGGCGGAAATCCACGATTTACTACTCAAAGCGTGCTGGAATCCAGCCGTGCTACTTTGAAATTGCAGCAGTTTGCTGATCAGAAAGGATGATTGACATGAAGAAACTGAATGTGGCTATCATTGGACAGGGCCGTAGCGGACGAAACATTCACGGCGCATTCTTCCAGAGTGAAGCGAATCAACTGTACAACGTTGTCGCAATTGTAGATGCTTTGGCCGACCGCCGTGAACGCGCAAAAGAGGAATTCGGATGCGACGTATATGCCAGTCATACCGAACTTTATAACCGCAAGGACATTGATCTGGTTGTGAATGCTTCCTACAGTCATCTGCACTATCATGTAACAATGGATCTGCTCAATCACGGCTTTAACGTCGTGGTTGAAAAACCATTCTGCGCACATGTTGAGGAAGCCGACGCCATGATTCGTGCGGCAAAGGACAACGGAAAAATGCTGTGCATTTTCCAGCAGAGTCATTTTGCTCCCTACTATCGCCGCATACGTGAAATTATGGGCAGTGGTGTGCTTGGTCGTATCGTACAGGTCAGCATCCATTTCAGCGGCTATGCGCGGCGCTGGGACTGGCAGGTCAGTCAGCGATATGCAGGCGGCCATCTGCGCAACACTGGTCCTCATCCCCTTGAACAGGCCCTTGACATTCTGGATATGGACGAACTGCCTGCTATTCACAGCCGTCTGGATCGCGTGAACAGCTTTGGCGATGCAGAAGATTATGCCAAGGTCCTGATGCTTGCCCCCGGCAAACCGGTCATAGACGTAGAGATTTCTTCTTCCAACGCTTACAGCGATTTCAACTATATAATCCATGGCGACCGCGGCAGTCTGAAAGCTACGCTCAGCCATATCAACTATCAGTATTTCAAGGCTGAGGAGTCCCCCGAACAGCACTTTACATTCCAGCCTATCTGCAAGCCAGACGGCACTCCTGCCTATTGCGGCGAGCAGCTGAAATGGTATAAGTTTGAAGAAGATTTGACAGGTAGCGCATTCGATACCGCTGTAAAGCTCTACTATGACAATATCTACAATCATCTTACCGCCGGCGAAGACCTGATAATCAAGCCCGAAAAGATCCGCCAGATGGTGGCCCTTTTTGAAGAAGTGCACCGTCAGAATCCTATGCCCATTCGCTTCTGAAAGAGGGTGCAGGAATGTATCGTGTAGGCATTCTCGGAACAGAAAACTCACATGCAATGGCTTTTGGTAAAATCCTAAATGGGCTGGATCCGGCTTTCAAAGGTCTATTTGAAGATTTTCGCGTAGTAGCCGTAGGCGGAATCGATCCCGAAGCCAGCAAAAAGGTTGCGGATATCTGCGGTATTGATATCATAGTTGAACGTCCGGAAGATATGCTTGGACTTGTCGATGCGGTTATGATCACATGCCGCGATGGCAAATATCATGCGCCGTATGCCCTTCCGTTTATCAAAGGCGGTATTCCGGCATTTATTGACAAACCGTTTACAAGTGATCCGGAGCAGGCTCTTTCACTGGCAAAAATGGCCAAAGAGCAGGGTGTTCCTCTGGTTGGAGGCTCCTCTGTCAAGCTGACGGATGCTGTGCTGGCTCTGAAAGCAGTGGTTGATGAGCATGGCTCTGCTCTTGTAAGCGGCGACATGACCGCGCCGGTAAGTATGAATAATGACTACGGCAACTTCTGGTTCTACGCATCTCATCTGGCCGAGTGCTGCCTTACAGTATTCGGAAATAACCCGGAATGGGTTTGGGCAAACCGTACAGCTAAGGGCGTAACAGCTGTTGTGCACTATCCTCATTTTGATGTGACCAACCATTTTATCGAAGGCGTTTATGATTACGCAGGTACAGTAATCACACCCAGGGGAACCCATTATAAAACAATCTCACTGGATGATATTTACGCCAAAGAATGCGCCTGTTTTGCCGACATGGTCAGAAATGGCGCTATGAGTCACACTTATGAGGAACTGGTTGCACCGGTTTACCTGATGGCTGCCATTGAAAAAAGTTTCGAAACAGGCGAAAAGGTACCTGTCGGTACCTTTTCAATCTGAGAAATGCTGTTTTCATATAATCAGTAGTCATAGGTATAACGCGTAATCAGCCACGGAATGCTGTCATACATACCGTAAGCATCGGCATACAACCGATAGTATTTTCCGGCTTCCCACGTGGTTTTGGATGAATTTTCCACGTAAATCAGTTTCGGACTTTCCTCGGTGCCGATATTCATGTAGGCGCGCTGAGGCTTGGTGGTATCAATGGCTGTAATGGTTCCTTTGCACACGTAGATCTGAGATGTGGTTTTTCTGAGTGACATATTATCCATCAGATCCGTGTACTGGACGCTTATATCCCATGCCTTGCGCGAATAGATATCAATGTTGGGCACATAGTACACCACATGCTCTACTCTTGTGGTTGCTTTTCCAGGATAATCAGCCGTAATGATGATGGTATTGTTGCCAATGCTGTCGAACTTCGCATTAAAGCTGAAGGATCCGTCTACATCTGTATTGGTAATGTCCAAATCCACATAGGGAGACAACACCCTCACAATCGCACCGGGCAGCGTGGTTCCGCGGACAGTCATCATGCCGCTTGCCGCGCTGCTTGTTGTACCAATATCGCTGGCCAGGTCAAGCGGAATTTCCTGCTTTTCGCGGTAAAGCGTGATTTTCATGGTGTTTTCGCGGCAATACTGGCTCCTGACAACGATGTTGATGTCGTTGTTGCCAATCGGCTGCACCGTCGCGTTATAGCTTACCTTGCCATCGTCCGTATTGACCAGATCGCTGTAATCCTCGCCATTGATAATGACGCTGCTGCCGGAACGCACATAAAAAACAATGTTGTACATTGCTGTACTTACTTCTTTGTATGTACCGTCAGGAGCGCTCAGTTCAATCGGCGAAAGCGGAATATCAATATCGTAATGGATGGTTTCAAGCGGCTGCTGCTTACCGGAATCTGTAATAACGTACGGCGTAAGCGTTACCGTCATGGTATCCTGCAGGTAATCATCGTAATCATCGTACCACACGTGATCCTGTATATCGAATGTTGCATAGCCACCTGTTACAATGGCGGAGGTGCGCAGTTCACGTATGGTGATCCGCTGGCCATCTTCGCCCGGAATGGCAATCGTATGAGCTGCAAGGTCATCACGAATGGTAGGCGTTACAGTTGCGATACGCTTTTCCTGCTCATCGGCGGAAAGCACTTCAGGCAGAACAAAAGTTACAAGCAGCCATGCAGACAGGAACAGGCAGCCTGCAATTGCCAGAAAGCGAACGATTCTGCGGCCGCGGTGCCTTCTTGGCTTTCTGCCCGGATTAATATGCCTCATACGAAGCGAATTTTCATATTCATCCTGATTGGCGTAAGCCGGCAGATATGCGCTGGTATCATGATAGCCATCATAAACATTTTCGTCCTCTGACGGCTTCTGCACATTGACAATTCTTCGCGTATTACCATATCCATACACTTCATCCTCCGGCTGGGAGGCATATGAAGTACGGTATTTGGAAGGAAAAACCTGTTTGGCATTCGGCGCGACTTCCCCTTCTTCTACCAGTTCGGGTGCAACAGGACGCAAAGCCGCTTCAGGATTATCATAGGCAGAGAAAAAAGTGCTTCTGTTGCTGGTCGTGCGAACGGAACGTCCGGAAGGCGCCATCCCGCGCCTTGCAGCTTCCTGGCGAAGCTGGCGCTGCTTCTGTTCGCCTTCCAGCTTTCTTTTTTTCAATTCAGCCATTTCCCCTGCAAGCTTATCGCGCGGATCGATCGTATTTTCGATTTCGCCATCTTCATCAACGCGGATATAGCTTTTCGCTCTTACCTTATCTTCCAGTTCCGACTGCCACGCCGGTGCATTTTGCTGTACGGCTGTAAACTCAGCGCCGCAAAACCGGCAATGCGGCAGATTGGCCTGATTCCACTTTCCGCAGTTGGGGCATTTCATTCATTCAAGCTCCTTTGAATGGTTTATGGCTTCTTGTTTCGTCGAGGCAAAAGCAATTTCCTGCCTTGAGCAAACGTGCTGCAAAACTGTTACATGTCGACAAGATCGTGTTCGCACATAAAACGATATTGGAGATCCATGTATTCATTCAGCAGAGCAGCAACGAGCATATCCTCATCCTCATTTTCAGGATGATCTGACAGCCAGGCATCATAGATATATTCAAACGCCTCGTCATCATCATAATCATTATCGCCCTGTTCTCCATTTGCATCCACAACGCCCGTAACTTTCATAAAATGAAGGTCATAAGCAATAAAATCTTCGATCATACCAGGAAGTTTGTCGGCGATGGAACGGAACGCTTTTTGATCCAGCCCCTTCAGAATATACGCTTTAGCGGCTTCGGCATCGTAACCTTTCATCGTTTTCCCTCCATTCAAAACTTTATACTGAATATATACCAAAAGAGCGCCCAAAAATCTTCGGGCGCTCTTGGTTTGCGTTTGAATTACACGCGCTTGGCTTCCTTGATCTTGGCCGCCTTGCCCTGCAGATTGCGCAGGTAGTACAGCTTGGCGCGACGCACCTTACCACGACGGATCACCTCGATGTGATCAACGCGGGGGCTGTGCAGGGGGAACGTACGCTCAACGCCGATGCCGTAGGACACACGACGAACAGTGAACGTTTCACGAACGCTGCCATTGCGCTTAGCCATCACAGTGCCTTCAAAAGCCTGAAGACGCTCGCGGCTGCCTTCCACAACCTTCACGAAAACGCGAATGGTGTCACCGATGTTGAACTTGGGCAGATCGGTGCGGAGCTGAGCCTTCTCGATGGAACGAATGATTTCACTCATTTCATTGGCCTCCTTCCTTCGTAGACGTTCATACCCACAGCCTTTCTGGGGAAGAGGACCGTCCGTTATCACAACAAGAGTTATTTTATCACGAATCTTTCCATTATGCAATAGGTTTGTTATGAAAAATTCAAAAATTTCGTTTGAACTTTACCCATGCAGAAATCCTTGCGTTTCCTTCCCGTTCCTGTTATGATGAAAAAAAGAATGATGAAAGTCAGGTGAATCAATGGCCACCATTGTAATCAGTTTCGGCGTTCCTGCCGATGGATTCCGCGCACTCTACGAAAAGGGTCATACCATCCATATCCCTCCTGCGGGCGTACGTTTTACCAGAGAAGAAATGCTGAAACTGCTTCCTGATGCGGATGCGGTTCTTGCCTGCACAGCATTCCCCCGCGAATTTGTAGCGGCCGGAAAAAAACTGAAGCTGATCGTCTGCTACGGAGCGGGGTATGATTCCATTGATGTTTCCGCAGCAACAGAATACGGCATTCCAGTTGTAAACATTCCTGATACCGTAACTGCCGCTACGGCAGAACTGGCTATAACCCATATGATGAGTCTTGCTCGCAGAATTCGCGAACTGGATACCCTTGTGCGAACCATGGATCCCGGAGAACTTTTTGTGATGGGACGAAGAATGGGTACCTTGCTGCAAGGGGCCACCCTTGGCATCGTCGGCATGGGCCGGATCGGGGGTAAAGTTGCCGATTTCGGGCGTTTGATGGGAATGCGTGTACTTTATACTGCACGTACTCCGAAGCCAGAACGCGACTGTCTCGGCGATTTGCATGTTGATCTGGAAACGCTGATGAAAGAAAGTGATTTTATCAGTCTGCACTGCCCGCATACACCAGAAACACACGGCATGATTTCCAGAGATATGATTGCATTGATGAAGCCATCTGCATTTCTGATCAACACAGCAAGAGGGCCGGTTCTGGATGAAAACGCTCTGATTGATGCGCTGCGCGAAAAAAGAATTGCAGGAGCAGCACTTGATGTATACACTGGAGAACCGCGTGTCAATCCTGCATTCTTCGAACTGCGGAACGTTCAGTTGACGCCCCATTCCGGCAGCAATACCCTGGCAACCCGCAATCAAATGGCAGAAGCCGCCAGCGAACAAATGCTGGCCGTCTTTGAAAGGATGCCTCTAAAGAATCTTCTGAATCCCGAAGTACTTCGTTAACAGATGAACACTCCCTAAGCTGTTCCTGAAAAGGAACAGCTTTTTTGTCGTATAGCCACTTTCTTTGTTGCTTTCTGCACTTCGTTTCATAAGCTGTATATCCTTTTCATATATATGTCCATGCAAAGAAGGGAGGAATTTCCGTGGGTGCGAAATCGTTTCACGTTCATCCAAAAGGACGAACGATTGCGGCACAGTCAAACGAAGCGTTTATACGTGCCGGTCCTAAAAGCCGGAACTTGTCCGGCATTCTGTTATGCTTATGTCTGCTGATCGCTTGCGCTGCCTATACATTCGGTCCGAATCATCAGGTAACAGCAGTTGTGGCACAAAAAAGAGAGCTTCCGATTTACTGCGTCGAACGCAATGACAAAGTAATATCGATCAGTTTCGATGCTTCCTGGGGCGCGGATAAAACCACATCGATTCTGGACATACTGGATCAGTACAACGTGAAAACCACTTTCTTTCTGGTAGGCGGATGGGTAGATAAATATCCCGATATGCTTAAAGAAATTGTCGCCAGAGGCCACGAAATCGGCAACCACTCTGATACACACGCTCACATGAACAGTCTCAGCGAACAGCAAATCAGGGATGAACTGAGCAGTATGAGCAACAAAGTCGAAAAGCTTACAGGTGAGCGTCCGCATTTATTCCGCCCGCCCTATGGAGAATATAACGACCGTGTGATCACTGTATCGCGTGCGGAAGGATATGAAGCTGTTCAGTGGAGCATCGACAGCCTGGACTGGAAGGACCGTGGTACGCAGGATATCATCAGGCAATGCACCTATCGCGTTAACAACGGTGATATTGTTTTGTTTCACAACGATTCCAATGACATCGTAAATGCGCTGCCCACGGTTATTCAGCATTATCAGGGACTTGGTTTCTCTATCATACCCGTCAGCCAGATTTTGCTGGACCCACCCTACACCATCGATGTACAGGGAAAGCAACACCCTGTTGCCACAACTGAGCCAAAGCAATAAAACGAGGTGAAAAACATGGAAGAAACCGGAAACATCATCCATCTGAAAGGCCAGATTTGTCAGAATTTGCAATTCGGTCACGAACTTTTCGGAGAACAGTTTTATGTAACAACACTGCGCGTTCCCCGCTTAAGCGGTGCTGAAGATTTTTTGCCCATCACGCTCAGCGAACGCCTTTTGATGGATTCGCCCATCACAAACGGAAGCGAATTGTGCCTGGAAGGTCAGTTGCGAAGTTATAACAAGGTGATTGAAGGGTCTGGACGACTGCTGATCACCGCTTTTGCGCAGAAACTGATCGACTGTGATTCGGACGATGAAAATCCAAACCGCGTTCAGTTAACGGGCGCGCTTTGCAAACCGCCAAGTTATCGCACTACACCCTTCGGCCGAGAGATCGCTGATCTGATGCTGGCTGTAAATCGCTCCTATGGCAAAAGCGACTATATTCCCTGTATCACCTGGGGCCGTACTGCTCGGTATGCTGCCAATCTGAAAACAGGAGATAAAGTGCAGCTTGTAGGCCGTTTTCAAAGCCGCGCATACCAGAAACAGCTTCCGGATGGTACTGCGCTAAATAAAGTCGCTTATGAAGTAAGCGTAAGCAGACTTTCCGCTTTGCGGCCTGAAACGACTGGAGAGCTGCATGGCATCGCAACCGGTTTAAACAATACGAATGTATTTACAGGCAGTATACGAACTTGAGAAAAAAGTTTCGCGGCATCATCAAAGATGCCGCTTTTTTGTATGCTTGACTTTAAAAGCGACAAAAAAAAGCCAAAAATACACTTGACGAAAACAGTATCTTGCGCATACAATAGAAATATCAAAATATACCATCGGTTTTTTGTATGCAATTTCAGACTTGGTAAGGAGTGATCCGATGCTTTATACTGCGCCAACGGCAGAAGTGCGTGAAACATTTCATCAGGGTACTAACCGTCGTGCCTATGAAATGCTGGGGGCGCACCCCTGCTATGAAGGCGATGTGAAGAAATGGCATTTTGCTGTATGGGCGCCCAATGCCAAACACGTATCACTTGTCGGCGAGTTTAACTTTTGGGACAAAAGTAAACACGCAATGGTCAAGCAATTCGACGGCACTTGGGAAATTCGCGTTTCCGAAGCCGAACTTGTGAAAAACATGAAGGAAGATGGATTTCCCACCTACAAATATGCAGTGTGGGGTGCTGATGATGTCTGGCGCATGAAAGCGGATCCATTTGCCTTTTTTACCGAACCCCGTCCCAATAATGGCAGCCGTGTTTATGACATGGGCAACTACGCGTGGAAAGATTCTGAATGGATGGAGAAACGCCGGCAGTTCAACGCCAACTCCTCTCCTGTTAACATTTATGAAGTTCATGCAGGTTCCTGGAAACGTCATGAAGACGGCACTTTCCTGACGTATATCGAGCTCGCGGACGAGCTGATCCCCTATGTTCAGGAAATGGGCTATACCCACATCGAGCTTCTGCCTGTCATGGAGCACCCATTGGACATGAGCTGGGGCTATCAGGTAACAGGCTTCTTCTCCGCCACCTCTCGTTATGGAACGCCGGACGGTCTGCGTCAGTTCATTGACCGCTGTCACCAGGCAGGTATCGGCGTCATTCTCGACTGGGTTCCCGCACACTTCCCCCGCGATGAAGTTGGTCTGTATAAATTTGACGGAACTGATTTGTACAATCATCCCGATCCGCGTCGTGGTGAAATTCCGCAGTGGGGTACCATGCTGTTTGACTTTGCCCGCGGCGAAGTATGCAGCTATCTGCTTTCCAGCGTATGTTTCTGGATCGACCTGTTCCACGCAGACGGTATCCGTGTGGACGCTGTCAGCAGTATCATCTACTATGATTTCTGCAAAGAACCCGGTCAGTATCTTCCGAATGAATATGGCGGACGTGAAAATCTGGATGGCTTGAATTTCTTGCGCCGCATGAATCAGACGGTTTATCATGACGCTCCCGGTATTATGATGATCGCAGAAGAAAGTACTTCTTTCCCCATGATTACTGCGCCTACTTATGTTGGCGGTCTTGGTTTTGGTTTCAAGTGGAACATGGGTTGGATGAATGACATACTTTCTTATATTAAGCTGGATCCTGTGTACCGCAAGTACCACCATGACAAGCTTACCTTCAGCCTGATGTATGCCTTTAACGAGAATTACATCCTGCCCTTCTCACACGATGAAGTAGTTCACGGTAAGCACAGCATGCTGGACAAGAATCCCGGCGACATATGGAACAAATTTGCCGGACTGCGCGCTCTGTACGGCTACACCATGGCTCATCCCGGCAAGAAACTTCTGTTCATGGGTGGCGAGTTTGCTCACTTCATCGAATGGAAATTTGACGATCAGCTGGACTGGTTCCTGCTGGTTTACGAGCGTCACGCACCGCTGCAGAAGTGCGTTAAAACATTGAATCACCTGTACAAGGATCTGCCTGCTCTCCACGAAGTGGATAATTCCTGGGATGGCTTCCAGTGGGTAACTCCCAACGATGCAGATAACAGTACTGTTGCTTTTATCCGAACGGACAAGGCTGGCAAATCCATTCTGTGCATCACCAACTTTACGCCTGTTTTCCGGCCTATCTACCGCATTCCCCTGCCCTACGGCGGCACGCTGAACGAGTTGTTCAACACAGACCGTGCGGAATTTGGCGGAAGCAACCAGTACAACGCGTATGAGATTCATGCACAGAAAGGCGATTACAATGGCTTCCCCTTCTGGGCAGAGGTATGCGTACCCCCGCTCAGCACAGTCTACCTCACCTACGATAAGATTCTGCCTCCCCCGCCTCCTGCGAAGAAGGTGACAGTCAGAACCGGTAAAGCAGCTGTAGGTCCCGCTGCAAAAGCGAAAGCCAAAAAGACTGCAGGCAGTTCATCTTCTTCCGCGCGCACCAAAAAGACAGTTAAAAAGGCAAAAGGCGACTGATCTTGCATTGCGGACCCTTACTTAACGGTTTACCTATCATATTTGAAGGAGTGGATGATCCCCATGATGAACAAAAAGCAGTGTGTAGCGATGCTGCTGGCCGGTGGCCAGGGAAGCCGTCTCGGCATCCTGACCTCCAGCATGGCCAAACCCGCAATCCCCTTCGGCGGCAAATATCGCATCATTGACTTCCCGCTCAGCAACTGCACCAACAGTGCGATCGACGTCGTTGGCGTGCTGACCCAGTATCAGCCTCTGGAGCTGAACGCTTATATCGGCAGCGGTTCTCCCTGGGACCTTGACCTTGCCCACGGCGGCGTATATGTTCTGCCCCCCTACCAGACCGGCAAGGATGGCGCCTGGTACTCCGGCACCGCCAACGCCATTTATCAGAACTGCAAGTTCATCGAGCAGTTTGATCCCGAATATGTTCTCATCCTCAGCGGCGACCATATCTACAAGATGGACTACAACGCCATGCTGAAGTTCCACATTGCCAACAAGGCCGACTGCACCATCGCCGTACGCGAAGTGCCGTGGGAAGAGGCCAGCCGCTTCGGCATCATGAATACTGACGAAACCAACGCTATCAGCGAGTTCGAAGAAAAGCCCGCCAACCCCAAGAGCAACAAGGCTTCCATGGGTGTTTACATTTTCACCTGGGAAAAGCTGCGTAAGTATCTGTCCGAGGACGCTGTTAATCCCAAGAGCTCCAACGACTTCGGCAAAAACATCATCCCCACTATGCTTAACGAAGGTCAGCGCATGTACGCCTATGACTTCGCAGGTTACTGGAAGGATGTTGGAACCATCGAAAGCCTTTGGGAAGCCAACATGGACCTGCTGGAAGAGCCCCTGCCCATCGACCTGCACGATAAGAAGTGGCGTGTTTAT
>JAFYQB010000116.1 GCA_017547285.1 Clostridia bacterium | reverse complement strand
GGATGCCAGGGGAGGCAGAGCCTCCCCTGGCCCGCCGGAGGCTCACCTGTTACATCAGCTTCCTGATCCACTTCATTTTACCGTCATACGGCGCATAACGAAGCGGAATGTCCGGCCTGGCCCAGCGTTTGAGCACGCTCTTTGTGTGGGAAAAGGTATCAAAGCTGTATTTGCCATGGTAGCCGCCCATGCCGCTCTCCCCCACGCCGCCAAAGGGCATGTAGGGCGTTGCAAGGTGGAGGATGGTGTCATTGACACATCCTCCGCCGAAGCTGACTTCGCGCATGATTCGCTCTTCCACCGCTTTGCTCCGGGTGAACAGGTACAGGGCGAGGGGCTTGGGCCGCTGCCGGATACGGCTGATGGCTTCTTCCAGCTTGCGATACGGCAGGATGGGAAGCAGCGGGCCGAAGATCTCCTCCTGCATAATGGGACTTTCCCAGTCCACGTCTGTCAGAATGGTCGGCGCAATCTTTCGGGCAGCCACATCCAGCTGACCGCCGTGAGCAACCACGCCGCTTTGCATCAAACCAATCAGGCGTTCAAAATGACGCTGGTTTACAATTTTGGGCAGGATGGGATTCATCAACGGCGCACTGGTGTACATTTCGCGGATTTCCTTAATGAGGGCCTCAATCAACGCCTCCTCGCGGCTGTGGTGCACCAGCACATAGTCCGGTGCAACGCAGGTCTGACCGGCGTTAACGCACTTGCCCCATGCCAACCGTTTGGCAGTGAGAGCGATATCTGCCGTTTCATCAACGATCACGGGGCTTTTGCCGCCAAGTTCCAGGCTGACCGGCGTGAGGTGGGCTGAAGCTTTTTCCATCACCAGCCTGCCAACGGTGGGGCTGCCGGTAAAGAAGATAAAGTCAAAGTGCTGCTCCAGCAGCGCAGCGTTTTCATTCCGTCCGCCCTCCACAGCAACCAGATATTCCGGCTCGTACAATTCACTAATCATCCGCTTGATTACGGCGGAGGTAGCGGCTGAATACGCCGAAGGCTTGACCACCGCACAGTTGCCTGCGCTGATGGCGCCGATCATGGGCGCAACGGTCAGCTGGAATGGGTAGTTCCACGGCGACATGATCAGCGTTACGCCGTAGGGTTCGCTATACATGCGGCAGGTACCGGGCAGCTGGCCGATGGCCGTGCGTGCGCGGCGCGTCTTCATCCATTTTTTCAGGTTGCGAAGGGCGTCCTTCAGTTCCTGCTTGACCATAGCTACCTCGGTCAGATAGGCTTCGTAGCTGCTCTTGCCCAAATCCCACTCCAATGCATCCAGAATATCCTGCTCGTTTTCATTGATCCAGGTCATCAGTTTTTGGAGCTGCTGCATGCGAAATGAATAAGGCTTGGTCGCCTGGGTCAGGAAATAATCACGCTGACGGGATACCAGCTGTTCAAAATCCATCATATCGGAATGCCTCCTTTGCAGTTGTTATTGTAACAGTCTTGAAGAAACTGTGCAAGGCGCATTCAATGATTTGACATTCTTCCTTATTTGTGATAAAATGATTCTATCCCATTATGGATAGAAGGAGTGTGATTTCGCCGTGGACGGCGATCCGGCTAATCTGAAGCCTCCGTTGTGCTTTGGCACAAACGGCTTTAGCTGCACTCCTGTTTGGCAGGGCGGTCATCAAAAGACCGTCTGTTTGCTGTTTCATTCTTTCCCCATCGAACATTGCAGGTCTTCTGTCCGGTCTTAAGCCGGTCAAGGAAGGCCTGTTTGTGTTGTCATTCAAAAAGGAGGAACCCCCAACCATGTCCGGTTATGCTTCCCAGGTGATTCTGATGGTCGTTCTTGTGGCGTTGTCTGCCTTTTTCTCATCCACGGAGACGGCCTTTTCCTCGCTGAACCGCACTCGCCTGAAAAACATGGCGGATCACGGCGACAAACGCGCTGAAAACACGCTTGCGCTGGCGGAACGCTATGACGAGCTGCTGTCCACCATCCTGGTGGGCAATAACGTGGTCAATATTGCGCTTTCTTCCATTGCCACGCTGTTCTTTATCGGACTCGTCGGCGACAGCGATTCGGGCGCAGGCATTGCGACTGCGGTAACCACCGTTATCGTCCTGATTTTTGGTGAAATCACCCCCAAGAGCCTTGCCAAAGAATCTCCCGAGCGTTTCGCCATGACCATCGCCCCTGTGCTTGGTCTGCTGGTAACGCTGCTCAAGCCCATCAACTGGCTGTTTGCCCAGTGGAAAAAGCTGCTTTCCCTGTTTGTCAAGCCTGAAGAAGACACCGGCTTTACCTCCGACGAGCTGATGACCATCGTGGAGGAAGCCGAGCAGGAAGGCGGCATGGATGCTGAGGAAACCGAGCTGCTCAAATCCGCCATCGAATTCCACGACCTTGACGTGGGCGATATCCTCACCCCCCGCGTACGCGTGGAAGGCGTGGAGCTCAGCTCCACTCCCACTGAAGCCGCAGACCGCTTTGAACAGACCGGCTACAGCCGCCTGCCTGTGTACGAGGAAACGCTTGACCGCATTGTGGGCGTTATCCACCAGAAGGACTTCCACAACCGCCTGCGCAAGGGCAACTCCTTCAAGCTGGGCGATATCATGAAAAAGCCCGTCTATGTTCCCATCAGTGCCAAGATCAGCGATACGCTTAAGCTTTTGCAGAAGAACCAGATCCAGATGGCCGTTGTGGCCGATGAGTACGGCGGCACCGAGGGCATCGTGACCATGGAGGACATTCTGGAAGAGCTGGTCGGCGAAATCTGGGACGAGCACGACGAGGTGGAAGAGCCCTTCCGTTTTTCCGATAACGGCCGCACCTGCACCGTGCTGGGTTCCGCCAGCCCCGAAGAAATGTTTGAAAAGCTGGGTATCGAGGATGAAACTGAAGCCAGCACCGTTTCCGGCTGGGTCATGGAAAAGACCGAAACCATCACGCAGGCGGGCGACAGTTTCGAGTTCGGCGGCTGGAAAGCCACCGTGCTCAAGGCTGACGAACGCTATGTGCAGGAAATCCAGCTGGTTCAGGCTGTGTAACAACAAACAGACAGAGAGAAGGAAATACAAAATGGCGAAACTCTGGGCCGGGCGTTTTGAAAAGCCCACCAACGCACTTCTGGACGATTTTCAGTCCTCCATTCCCTTTGACCAGCGCATGCTGGAATGCGATGTGACCGGCTCCATTGCCCATGCCACCATGCTTGGCGAACAGGGCATCATCAGCAGGGAAGACGCCGAATCCATCGTAGCGGGGCTTAACACCATTCTTGCTGAATACCGCGCCGGCAAGCTGGTCATCGACATGACCGCCGAAGACGTGCATATGTTTGTGGAAGCGCTGCTCACCGAGCGCATCGGCGATGCCGGCAAGCGTCTGCACACCGGTCGCAGCCGCAATGATCAGGTGGCGCTGGATGTGCGCATGTACGCCCGTCAGGCCAACATGCATGTACGCGAACTGCTGCTCAAGCTGCTGGATGTGATCATCAGCCTGTCCGAGGAACACACCGGCACCATTATGGCCGGTTACACCCACCTGCAGAAGGCGCAGCCCATCACGCTTTCTTTCCACCTGATGGCCTATGCGCAGATGTTCATGCGCGACGTGACCCGCTTTGAGCATGCCTATGAAGAAGCCGACGTAATGCCCCTTGGCAGCGGCGCTTTGGCCGGTACCACCTATCCCCTCAACCGTGAGCGCGTGGCCGAACTGCTGGGCTTCAGCGAAGTGACCGATAACGCGCTGGACGGCGTGAGCGACCGTGACTTCCTGCTCAGCTTCCTGTCTGCCGCTTCCATCTGCATGATGCACCTCAGCCGCTTCTGCGAGGAACTGATCCTGTGGAGCACCAATGAGTTCGGCACCGCTGTGATGGATGATGGCTTTGCCACCGGTTCCAGCATCATGCCCCAGAAGAAGAACCCCGACGCCTGCGAGCTGACCCGCGGCAAAACCGGCCGCGTATACGGCGACCTGATGGCGTTGCTGACTGTGATGAAGGGACTGCCTCTTGCCTATAACAAGGATATGCAGGAGGACAAGGAAGCCTTCTTCGACGCTTACGACACCCTGATCAATTGCCTGCCCACGTTCACCGAAATGCTGCGCACTACCTCCTTCCGCAAGGAAACCATGTACGAAAGCGCGGGTCTGGGCTTTACCAACGCTACAGACCTTGCTGACTATCTGGTGGGCAAGGGGCTGCCCTTCCGCGACGCGCACCATGTGAGCGGTTCTCTGGTAGGCAAGTGCGTGCGTGAAAACCGCGCTCTGACTGATCTGAGCCTGGACGAGCTGCGTGCTGCCCATCCCTCTTTTGAAGAGGATGTATACGAGGCTATCTCTCTGGAAGCCTGTGTGGAGCGCCGCAAGCTGCGCGGCGGCCCCGCGCCGGAAGCTGTCAAAAACAGTATTGAGCGTGCAAAGGCATGGCGCGCCAACCACCCCACCGAGGCATAAGCATGAAAAAGCGTGAGATCTGGCTGGATGGACTGCGTACGTTTGCGGCGTTTCTGGTCATCGTCAACCATACCAACAGCGATGTGTTTCAAGCCTTAACGCCTGCCAATGGTACTTGGTGGCTTTCCATCGCGTGGTACGCGCTGTGCAAGATCGCCGTTCCGCTGTTTGTCATGATTTCCGGCGCTGTGCTTTTGGGCCGTGAGGACAGCTATGGCAAATGTCTTGCCCGTTTTGGACGGATCATTGCTGCGCTGCTGGGATTTTCCTACCTGTATTTTGTGCATGACGCATGGGTGAATTATGGCCTGTGGCCGCGCATTTTCCAGTTGGATGTGTTTGTGCACAAGGTATGGACGCTCGAAATTGCCGATTCGTTCTGGTATCTGTATTTCTACGCCGGATTGATGCTGGCGCTGCCGCTTTTGCAGCGGCTTGCCCGCGCAATGAGCGACCGGGACGTCTGGTATCTGATCGGTCTTTCCCTTGGTTTGGGCGCTGGCTGGCCATTCCTTGCGCACTTTGCGCCTGCACTGGCACTGCCCGAGTACTTTGATGTGCCCGGTTTCACCACCATGATCGGCCTGTTCTTCGCGGGCTGGCAGCTGCGCAAGCGTTCCAAGCCCCTGCATACCATGCCGTGGCTGATCGGTTTGGCATTCTCTGTTACACTGAGCGCAGTACTGCTGCACGCACAGTTCACGCAAATGAATGGTACAGGCAAATACTGGGCATTTATGGATAATCGCATGCAGCCCTCGCTGCTGGTGGTCATCGGCGCAATATCCGCCTTCCTGCTTGCACGCTGTCTGTTTGACCGTTCACTGAGCGAATGCACACAGCGCGCATGGATCGAATTGGGCAGCTGCTCCTTTGGCATCTACCTGCTGCAGCAGTGGGTGATCGCACAGACGGAAAGCCGACTGTTCCTCCCGCTGTGCAATGCCCTTACTGCTTTCCCTGCGGTGGTGGTATGGGAGATAGCCGTATTCGTGCTATGCCTGATCGCAGCCATGATTTTGCGCCGGATTCCCGTAATCAAAAAGATTGTATAACATAAAGAAGTCCCGTTCGTGCGGGACTTCTTTTGTTATGCCTGTTCAGTTTTCTTTTCCCACTCTTGCTGGTAGATACTGCGCACATTGCTGCGTTTGCGCCAGATAGTCAACCAAAGAACCACACATACAAACAACGAACTCAGCGTGATGCACCAGCGGTAGTCCATCACTTCACCCATCGCGCCGATCAAAACGGTAAACAGCGAACAAAACAGGGCGCACTCCATATCCAGAAAGGCATTCAGCTTGGCCCTGTGTTCATCCGGAATGTACCGTTGAACAGCCGCCGAACGCAGCGATGCGCTATTGATTCCCAGAAAACCGCAAAGTGCCCGGTTCACCAGCATGAACGGATAAGGAACCCACAAAAGAATCGCATCCATCACATTGTACAGCTGATAGACGCCAAATGCGAAACCAAACCTTTTTTCGCGCGGGATCTCCTTTTTGTAATGGAAGATTCCTCCCAATGTACGGCCTGCAAACTCCGCAACAGAAAATGCAGAATACATAACCGCAGTAAAACCCGGCGCAGTACGGAAGAACGCAACCAGCAGCGGATTATATCCATTGCCCACCGCATTGGTGATGGACATATAATTGTAAATGGCCTTCAGACCATCTTCACCGCGCAGGTAAGCAACGGCCGCTCGAATATCATTCCACCACATCTGGAAGGAAAATTTCTCGCCATGCGTTCGGTCTGTTTCTTCCACCTTTACGAAGCTTTCCGTAATGGCTGCTGCAATGGATAATCCGCCCTGCAAAAGCAAAAGCATTCCCACGCCCACCGATTCATACAAAACAGCAGCCACCGGCGTCATGATAACGGTTACCATCGGGTACAGCGTTCCGCTTACGGCATATCCCTTCTGTTCGCAGCCTTCGGGGATCAGATTGGGATAAAGCGCATTGTAGGCCATTCCGTCAAAAGTACCCAGTGTACTCAGCAGCAGCGAAAAAATCAGATAACCAATGTAATGAAAATCGAAGAAGATAAGCGAAACACCGGCTGCTGCATACATCACGCCATTGATTGCATCACCTGCAATCAGAAACGGCTTGCGCGGAAAACGATCCATGATGGGAGCGGCCACCAGCGGCACAATAAACACAGGCACCAACTGAATGGCCAGAATGATCGCCGAAGCCAGCGTGCTGCCTGTTTCATCAAACACCAGAAAAGACAACGCGAAACCCGACGCTACTGCTCCTATCGAACCCATGAGCGTAGCAAGCATAAATAGCGTGTAATCCCTCGTCCAAAGCTTTTTGTTCATATGGTATCGTTCCTCCTTTTGATGGATCAATGATACCATTTTCTTAAAGCGAATAAAAGACGGTTGTTTTGAGAAACATTTCCCAAAACAACCGTCTTATTTTGCTTTAAAATTTCTTACTTGGAAAATTCGTTTTTCTTTTTCAATTCATACGCCTGTTTGTACTGGCGGGTGGCAACGTACCACTCCTCCACCCATCGCTGATGAAACAGCGCATAACCATTGGGAAGTCCCTTCTGCATATCCTGATACATGGTCAAAAGCAGCTCACCATAAGCAGCTTCCTTCAGATAGTCGGGATGCTCCAGCCTGTACCGTACAAGCTCGCACATGCGCTTTGCCCATTGATCTTCCGGCATGTCACTTTCACGCGTCAGCGCATCCACGCGGTCAAGGGTTTGAAGCGCTTCTTCCTTCAGACCGATCTGTTCCTGACAAACCGCCAGCTTATGCAGCAGCCTCGGATAAGCGGAATCCATAGCCGTATAAGCCTGATACGCCTTTTCGTACATTCCAAGCTGCACCTGCGTGGCAACAATGTTATAGCGGATGGATTCCATCGCACCTTCATCTCCCAGATCCGTTGCCAGACGCAGCGCGGCCTGATAATGCCGGTTCATGGCATCGTAATCGCCCTGATCGCTGTAGCAGTTGCCCAGAAGCATACGTGCATATAAAAGGACGCGCGCCCGGCCTTCCTCCGCCGCCAGCGAGCACGCCCGCAGCAAACGTTCCATGGCATGCGTATACTGGCCGTTGTAGTAAGCCATGTATCCACTTTCCATATAGGTATCAGCGATTGGCAGCAGTTGGATGGCTTCCTCAAAACGTTTCTGCACCATGAGCCATATGGCTCGCTGCTTTTGGGTAAAGCACTCCTCAAATGTACAAAGCTCCCGCACATCTGCCGGTTCATTTCCCCAGCCCAAACGTTCCAGCAGCAGCACATCCAACATGTGCGGCCCGTTCAGATAAACATCGCGTTTTTGTTTCAGCTGTTCACGCAGTCTTTCACGTTCTTCAATATTCAGCGAGAAACACGCTTCCTCCAAATCATCCAGCAGTTTGCGGGCTTCCTGCGCTTCTTCTCCCCCATGCCACTCCAATTCCAGTCTCCGGATCAGCGCGGACAGAATCTCTTCGCCCGCTTCCGCCTTGCCCTGTTCAATTTTGCTCAGGTAGCTGACTGAACATATGCCTTCGCACAGCCCCTCCTGACTCCAGTTGCGTTTGAGCCGCTCATAACGGATCAATGCGGATGGAAATGGTACTGCCATGCTGTTTCCTCCTTTGGGTGATGCGTCCAGCACAGCATACCACAGAACTAAGCAAAGAAAAAGCCCTGTGTTTCCATCAAATTTTCCTGCAAAGCATCTTTGAATCCTCAAATTGCAGACTGCGCGGAGAAAAACGCCCTTTAGCGCATCACGCAGCGGCAATCTGCAGTTGCAACCGCAGGTTGCAAAACACATTCAACTTTGCTTCTCTTGCCATTCCGCTCATTTTGCGTTATGCTCAAACCACAGCGGCCGCTGAATGAACCACAGGAAGGAACACGCTCATATGCCTATCGACACCACCAGAACCGGCGCGGCCATCGCCGCCTGCCGCCAGCGCATGAACCTGAGCCAGCAGGGGTTGGCCGGATTGATGAACGTGACCCATCAGGCCGTATCCAAATGGGAGAAAGGACTGGCTCTGCCCGATACCGAAACACTGCTTGCTCTGGCAAAACTGTTTGGAACCACCATGGAGGATTTGCTGACTGGCAAACTGCCCAAAGAACCTGAAGCAATCGAAGAAAACGTTTCTGCCGAGGAAACTGCCTCAGCGCAGGAAAGCACAGAAGGAGAGCCAGCGGCCATTCCGGCTGATGAACTTGGCGAACTGGATTTTTCGTCCGTAATGAATATGCTGCCCTTTGTCAGTACCAAAGTAGCCGATCACCTGTTTCTCTCCTGTGCAAAGAATGCTCAAATGGATGCCAGTGCATTGCTCTCCATTGCTCCATTTGTTTCCACGCGCACGCTTGCAGACTATGTGAGCGCTCATTCGTTCAAAACAGAAAGCCCGGAAGTGGTTGCCAGCCTCGCGCCTTTTCTGCCGACCAAAGTAGTGGATGACATGGTTCTGAGCATGGAAGCGCCCCTGCCGCCGCATGCGGTGCAGATGCTGATGCCCTTTGCCAGTACCCGTGTAGTGGATCAGATGGTCATGGGTAAGCTGGGGATCCCAACGGAACCGGACGAAGATCATCCTGGGGACTTTTCCAGAAAGAATCAGGACAAAATTCATGCCAAAATCCAGCAAAAGTTGAACGCACTGGAAAAGAAGTCTGCAGCACCCAAACGCGAAAGCCCCCGTATGCATATGATCCGCACGGCCATTGAAAAGGGGTATTACGACCTGCTGGCAGAATGCTTTGACGAACTGGATGACGATACTTACCGCATGCTTTTGAACGAGTTGACGGAAACCGGCGACGCCAGACTGCTTGATCTGTTCTGCGAATACACGGGCGAAATGGATGCAAACCTCCAGTTCGATTTTGCACAGTTTTTGCTCAAGGGCAAAATGTACACCCAGCTGGCGGAAGCGATTGAGGAAATGGACGAGGATGTACAGCATTGCTTGCTGGACAAAGCCTTTGAAATGAACGACCCAGAACTGTTCCGCCTGCTCAAGGAACATATCTGAGGGTAAAATAATTGCCAACGGCCGTCTTTTGCGATATAATGAAAGCAGATTTTCCGCGCAGTTTATCAAACAAAAGGAGGTCATTCCCCCATGTACCAGAAACCTTCCAGCCCGCTGGGCTTTGCCACCCTTGCCTGCGAAACCATGATGCGCAAATTTGATGCCGAAAAACTGCCTCCTGTAGGTCATTTCCACTATCATCAGGGCGTGTTTCTCTCCGGCATGTACCGCACCTATCTGCTGACCAAGGATGAAAAGTATTTTGATTTCATCAAGGCATGGGTAGACAGCAACCTGGACGAGGTTGGCAACATCAAGAATTTCAACCCCGGCCAGCTGGACGACCTGCAGCCCGCCATCCACCTGTTCCCGCTGTATGAGCGCACCGGCGATCTTCGCTACAAGGCTGCGCTGGATACCGTGGCCTACTTCATGGAGCATTTCCCCACCACGCCCGAGGGCGGCTTCTGGCACAAGGCCTGGTATCGCAACCAGATGTGGCTGGACGGTCTGTACATGGCCGGTCCCTTCTGTGCCGAGTACGGTAAGACCTTCAACAAGCCCTTCTTCTTTGATCAGATCACCCAGCAGGCAAAGCTGATGGAAGCAAAGACCCGCGACGAAAAGACCGGCCTGATGTATCACGCCTACGATTACGAGCGTCAGGTTGACTGGGCGGACAAGGAAACCGGCCGTTCCCCCGAATTCTGGGGCCGCGCGATGGGCTGGGTGCCGGTTGCACTGCTGGATGATATCAACTTTATGCCCGAAGATCATCCCGGCCGTCAGGAGATCATCCGCATTGCACTGGATCTGCTCAAGGCGCTCATTCCCTATCAGGATGAAAAGACCGGTCTGTGGCATCAGGTGGTAGACAAGGGCAATGATCCCCGCAACTGGCTGGAAAGCTCCTGCACCTGCCTCTACACCGCCGCCATCTGCCGTGCCGTACGCATGGGTCTGATGGATGAAAAGTACCTCGAAGTGGCCCGCAAGGGCTACGAAGGCGTGACCGCCCGCATGGAATACGATGATAACGGCATCCTGATCGGCAACATCTGCATCGGTACCGGCGTTGGCGATCTGGCGCACTACTACGCCCGTCCCACCAGCGTAAACGATCTGCACGGCGCAGGCGCATTCCTGCTCATGTGCACCGAAGTAGCCCAGGTTCTCTAAATGAATCATTCACCCCGCTGCAGCTTGCAGCGGGGGTTTTGATTTGCCTGCATGTACGTGCCTGTAAACAGCATAGCCGTCATGCGTATTCCGTGGAAGAAGAAGCTTCGTCCTTCAGCTGCCTCTCCTGTTCGCGAGACAACAGGAAATATCCGGAAGCGTACATTTACAGCAATGCAAAACTATGATAAAATAGAATGCATTCATTTACATGAATGCTTATACTGTATACAGAATGGAGAATTGCATGAATTACGCTGAAGACGAAAAAACGCTCGATCTAAAGCAAATGTTTTACTATGTTTTGAAACGCTGGAAGCAAATTTTTCTTTTCCTGCTGATCGGTATGATGCTCGGATGCGGCTTCTCTTTGATGATCGGTCAAAAAACGCTGGATGATTTTTCTGCTGATGATATTGAAAAGCTGAACATGGAAAAGATCCTTCAGTATAACCGTGTTCAGGAACTGTATGAACTGCAGCTGGAAAAGAATGAAGAATCCATTGTATTGCAGATGGATCCCAATCAGGTATACAGAACCCATCGTTCTTATTACCTGACACTGCCGATCAACCATGTCAACCTGATTTCGGAACGTTTTAATAGTATCCTGTCAGATAGCACTGTATTGGATGAACTGATTGCTGCGGGCGGTTTTGATTGCGAACAGCGTATCATTAAAGAACTGGCGGACCTTTCCTTCTCCACGGTACATTCTTCTACCGTATGGAGCCAGTTTGGTCTTGGAGCGCAGTATGCAAAACTCTCCATCAGCGCTTTGGCTGCCAATGAAAAAACCGGCGAAGCTTTGCTTTCTGTCCTTGACAGGCACGCAGTTGTCCTGCTGGATGCGCTGCAGAATCAGTACAGCCAGTTTTCTTACGAAGTGTTGGACGAGAGCCATCAGTCTGGTTACGATAACGGCGTGCGTTCCACGCAGGAATCTGCTGTGAACGCATTGAAAGAATACGAAAACGAAATCATTGCCCTGGAAAAAGAACTCAACGACAATGATATGCTGTTCTATACCTGGACGTATCATCCTGAAGAAATTGAGTTTTCTCCGATCAAGCAGATGATCAAGTTCGCGATCCTGTTTGGCGCGGCGCTCTGTTTTATCGCCTGCGGGTGCTACGTTATCCTGTTCCTGCTGGATGATCATATCAAGACCGCACATGAAGTCATTGACTATGGCCTGTATACCATCGCCTGCCTCCAGACCACCGGGAACCGCAAGCAGGATTTCATCGACAAGCTGTTTGGCAACGGAAAGCTTCCTGATAACAGCAAGGAGTATTTGCTGAACGCACTCAAAGCCCTTTGCACTGGCAAAACCGTTTTGTGCGGCGACAGTCAGGATGCCAAAGCAGTGGAGGTCATGAATTGGCTCGCTTCTCAGATGAACGACCTCTGCGTTACCGATAGGCTGGCAAAGGATGAGGAAGGCCTGATTACCGCCAAAGAATCCGAAGGCGCCATCCTGTTCATCCGCCTGTGGAAAACGACTGCGTTTGAACTGAAGCGTGAGCTTTACGTAATGAAGCAGATCGACAAACCCGTGAAGGGCGTTGTGGTTC
>JAFYQB010000115.1 GCA_017547285.1 Clostridia bacterium | reverse complement strand
GGGGGCAAGGGAGTCCAGAGGACTTGGGGGACCGGTGCGGGGTCCCCCTGTCCTTTGGCCCTAGCGGAGCGGGCCGCTTGCCCGCTCAACAAACAAAGGTACGCGTACCATACGCAATTCTAAAGCTGCTTGCAGCGTCCCCACCTCATCAGTCACCTTCGGTGACAGCTTCCCCTCAAGGGGAAGCGTGCGGAGGGGCTGCGTACCATACGCATCCACCTCATCAGTCACCTTTCGTGACAGCTTCCCCTCAAGGGGAAGGCGAGATACGCCTACCATGCGCATCTCCCATAGCGCCAAGCAAGCCGGGGCGCTTATCCACGCCCCGGCGTCAAACCTCTGAGGGGTTTCAGGGGCTTTCCCCTGATTTACTGAGCAGGCACCACGGTGATGTCGTCGGTGAACCACTTCTTGCAGATCTCGGCCAAAGAACCGTCGTTCTTCATTTCGATCAGGATCTCCTGCACCTTGTCGCGCAGAGCGGCGTCTTCCTTGCGGAAGCCGATGCCGTAGTTGTCGTCCGCCAGAGCGGGACCGGCGACCAGATCGTCAGCACCCATGCCGCTTACCTTGTATTCGCCTACAACCAGGTCCACCAGCACGGCCTCGCAGCCGCCGGTCTGCAAGTCCATCAGAGCGGTCAGGTATTCGTCGTAGCCCAGCACTTCGGTAAAGGTGGCAGCCAGATCGGTAAAATCGCCGTTCAGCAGTTCTTCGGCGTAGGAGCCGTTCTGCACAGCAATGGTCTTGCCGGCCAGGTCTTCCAGCGTGGCGATGCCGCTGTCGGCCTTGACGTAGAAGATCATCTGGTTGTTCAGGTAGGGGAAGGTCATGGCCATGGATTCCTCACGCTCAGGGGTGATGGACATGCCGTTCCAGATGCAGTCAATGTTCTTGGCGTTCAGTTCCAGTTCCTTGGCGGCCCAGTCAATGGGCTGTGCCTGGAATTCCACACCCAGCTTTTCGGCTACGACCTTGGCCACGTCGATATCGAAGCCAACGATCTCGTTGTTTTCATCGCGGAAGCCCATGGGCGGGAAGGAATCGTCCAGACCGAGGATAAAGGTGCCTTTTTCCTGAATGTAGGAAATGGAAGTATCTTCAGCGTGAGCGAAACCGCACACAAGCATCATCAGGATCAGGGCAACAGTGAACAGTTTCTTCATCGGTTTTTCCTCCTTTTTCTGTTGTTGGCGCTTTAGCGCGCTAACACGCTAACATAATAAATCGCGAATGGCCGTTTGTCAATAGGTTTTGAAAAAAGTTTCGAAAAAAGTTTTTTGAATGGGCTGGTATGGTATAATGGTCTGGCAAACAGCCGGATCAGGCTGTTGTTTTGCAGAAACTGAAAGGAGGCATCCCCCATGCCTGCTCCTGTTGATATTTTGAAGGAGGCGCGCGAACTGCTGCGCGATCTGACCCCGCTGAAAACCAACTGCGGCCGCATCTGCGGCGGCGCGTGCTGCCAGCCCGATCCCGAGGAGGAGGGCGAAAACGGCATGCTTTTGTTCCCGCACGAAGCGGAACTGTATCAGAATGAGATCGAAGGATTTCCGTTCCATCTGGCAGATGACGATACGCTGTACGAGGGCGGCAAGCGTCTGGTGTGCGAAGGCAAATGCGTGCGCGAACATCGCCCGCTGGCCTGCCGCATCTTCCCGCTGCGCATGAGCGTGAAGGCGGACGGCCATGTGGAGGCGGAGATCGATCCGCGCGCGTGGTGGATCTGCCCGCTGTGCGAACAGGGCGGCCTGCGCGCCATGAGCGGCGCCTTTGTGGAGGCTGTAAAGCAGGCGGGCGAAAAATTGTGCGAAGATCCCGAACTGCGTGCAGCCCTTGTGCGTGAGCAGCAGATGATTGACGAAACGAGGCATTTGTGATGCGTGTTGTGATCATTGGCGGCGGCGCGGCAGGCATGGCGGCAGCTATTGCGGCAGCACGGCGCGGTCATCGCGTGACGGTTTTGGAACGCGGCCGTAAAATGCTGAAAAAGCTGGGCGTGACCGGCAACGGGCGCGGCAATCTGCTCAACTGCGGCCCGGGGCAGTACTTTGGCGACACGGCTTTTGCGGCGAAAACGCTGGAACATATGCCCTATGAGCGCATCGCGGCATTTCTGGAGGATGCGGGCATTCCGCTGGTGCATGAGGATGAAGGCCGCATGTATCCCTCCAGCTATCTGGCGGCATCGGCGGTGGACGCGCTCAAATGGCAGGCGGACCGGCTGGGCGTGGAAACGGTAGTCAACACCCGAGCCGTCAGGATCGAAAAAGGGTTTCGCGTGCATGCGCTCAGGACGGTTTATGCGCCGGATATTACCCTCAAAAGCGGGCGAGTCAAGCCCGGCGAGGCTATTGGGGAAGAAACGGTCTGCTTTGACTGCGACCGCGTGATCGTGACCGTTGGCGGCGCGGCGGCGCCTGTGCATGGCACGGACGGTACGTCCTACGGACTGCTGACGGATTTGGGGCACAGCATGGTTCCGGTGCACCCTGCGCTTTCCGCGCTGCTGACCGATCAAAAGGCTGTGGAAGGGTTGAGCGGCCAGCGCGTGCGTGCAAAGCTCACTTTGTGCGATGCGTGTGGAAAACAGCTGCACCAAAGCGAGGGCGAAGCCCTCTTTGCCGAGGACGGCGTGAGCGGCATCGCCGCCATGGCGCTTTCACGTTTTGCCTCTGAAGGCTGCGTTCTGCACATGGATCTGCGCACGGCTGTTACCGGAAAACCTGATATGGATGTGCTTGCGTGGCTGCGGCAGCGTGCTGAAACCCGCGACCGGCGCATGCTTTTGCTGGGAGCGGCTTCGCCTGCTTTGACTGCGGCTTTGATGCGCCGAAGCGGCGGCTCTTTGGAAACGCTTGCGCAGCTGATCGCGGATTTTGCGGTTCCGGTCACGGGGGTGCGCGGGTTTGAAAGCGCACAGGTCACGGCAGGCGGCGTGAAGACAGCGGAATTTGATCCTGCCACCATGCAGAGCCGCCTTATCCCCGGCCTGTATGCGGCGGGCGAAGTGCTGGATGTGGACGGCGCATGCGGCGGCTTCAACCTGATGTTTGCATTTGCTTCGGGCCTTCTGGCGGGAAGTATTGAATAAACAGGCAAATGGTGGTACACTGTGACCACATGTAAAATAATGAAACGGAGGCGTTTTCACTATGGAACGACCCAATGCATGGAAAACGTATAACGAGGCTCAGCTCGCTGAGCTGGAAGCCATCAGCAAAAAGTACCGCGCTTATCTGGACAACGGCAAGACCGAGCGCGAATGTGTGACCGAGACCGTGGCCATCGCGGAAGCCAACGGCTACACCAACCTGAACGACGCCATCAAGACCGGCACGCCCCTTCAGCCCGGCGCGAAGGTGTATGTGAACTGCATGGGCAAGGCCATCATGCTGTTCCACCTGGGCAAGGCGCCCCTGACCGAAGGCATCAACATCGTGGGCGCTCACATCGACAGCCCCCGCATCGATATCAAGCAGAATCCCTTCTATGAAGATACCGATTTTGCCTACGCCGATACCCACTACTACGGCGGCATCAAGAAGTATCAGTGGGTCGCCCGCGCCCTCGCGCTGCACGGCGTGGTGGCCAAGAAGGACGGCACCGTTGTGGACGTTGTGATTGGCGAAGATGCGGATGATCCCGTTGTGGGCATCAGCGACCTGCTCATCCACCTGTCTGCCGAGCAGATGGGCAAGAAGGCCAGCGAAGTCATCACCGGCGAAGGCCTCGACATCATGCTGGCCGGCCGTCCTCTGGAAGGCGAGGAGAAGGAGCCTGTGAAGGCGATGCTCCTGTCCATCCTCAAGGAAAAGTACGACATCGAAGAGGAAGACATGCTCTCTGCCGAGATCGAAGTTGTGCCCGCCGACAAGGCACGCGACTACGGTCTGGATCGCAGCATGATCCTGGGCTACGGCCACGATGACCGCGTATGTTCCTTCGCTTCTCTGGAAGCCATCCTCAGCCTGACCGAGACCCCTGACTACACCTGCTGCTGCCTGCTGGCTGACAAGGAAGAGATCGGCTCCGTGGGCGCGACCGGCATGCAGGCCAAGTACTTTGAGAACGCCATGGCCGAGCTGCTCAACCTGACCAGCCCCGTGTACTCCGAACTGAACCTGCGCCGCGCGCTGGCTGCCTGCCGCATGCTCAGCTGCGACGTATCCGCTGGTTTTGATCCCCTGTACGCCGGCGCTTTCGAAAAGAAGAACGCTGCCATTCTGGGCCGCGGCGTTTGCTACAACAAGTTCACCGGCCGCGGCGGCAAGGGCGGCTCCAACGACGCCAACGCCGAATACATTGGCCGTCTGCGCAAGATCATGGATGACAACAACATCTGCTGGCAGACTGCCGAACTGGGCAAGGTGGATCAGGGCGGCGGCGGAACCATCGCCTACATCTGCGCCCTCTACGGCATGGAAGTCATCGACAGCGGCGTGGCTGTGCTGAGCATGCACGCTCCTCTGGAAGTCATCTCCAAGGCCGACCTGTACGAAGCTGTGAAGGCTTATACCGCTTTCATGAAGAACGCGTAAGCAAGGACGGAGTGTGCAGGGCGCCGTCCTGCACCCGGGCGGGAGGCTCCGCCTCCCGCCGCCCTCCGCTGAAGAAATTTCATCCCTTCAGAATCCCGTTGCCGCCGCCCGCTGGGGCGGCGGGGCGGGTCTTTTTTTGATGCTGCAGTTGTACTTGCAGGGAAAGCGCTGGCTTCCCCTCGAGGGGAAGCTGTCACCGTAGGTGACTGATGAGGTGAAAGCGCCGCATGAGCAGGCCATCCATCCTTCCAAGCAGGCTGCTGCTTTTGCCTCTTGCCCCAATCCGTGTAAGGTGGTAAGATAACAAAGTCTGCGTTTGCGGATGAAAACGGGCGTGTGTCATCGAAAACGCTCTAAATAAGGTGAAAAACCATGCTTGAACTCAAACATATTTCCTTTGAAGTGGACGGCGGCAGGGAGATCCTGCAGGATATCAACCTGACGCTGGATGGTCACGTGATCGCCCTGACCGGCCCCAACGGCGGCGGCAAATCCACGCTGGCCAAGGTGATCGCCGGTATTGTCAAGCCCACCAGCGGCCAGATCCTGCTGGACGGCGAGGACATTACGAATCTTTCCATCACCGAACGCGCCAACCACGGAATCAGCTATGCGTTTCAGCAGCCGGTGCGCTTCAAGGGCCTGCGCGTAAAGGATCTTTTGGATATCGCTACGGGCCGCACCCATGACATGAGCATGGCCTGCAGGGTGCTGAGCGAGGTGGGCCTGTGCGCGCGCGACTATCTGGACCGCGAACTCAACGACAGCCTGTCCGGCGGCGAAATGAAGCGCATCGAGATCGCCATGACGCTGGCACGCGGCACGAAGCTCAACATTTTTGACGAGCCCGAGGCCGGCATCGATCTGTGGAGCTTCCAGAGCCTGATCCGCGTATTTGAAAACATGCGCGAAAACACCGATGGCCGCATCCTCATCATCAGCCATCAGGAGCGTATTCTGAATATTGCCGACCACATTGCCTATCTGCGCGAAGGACGTGTGGAAAAGTACGGCACCCGCGAGGAAATTCTGCCCGGCCTGCTCAGCACCGTGGACGAAACCGCCTGCCGCGTGCTGACCGAAAAGATGGAGGTGAAGACCAATGCTTGACAAGATCGCCATGGGTCTTCTGCATCAGGTGGCGGAACTGGATGAACTGCCCGCGACCGGCGCGTTCAACATCCGCCTGAACGGCAAAACCGCCGCGCGTTCCTCCAATCCCAATGTGCAGATCATCCCCAAAACGGACAAGCCCGGCATCAACATCCTTATCAAGCCCGGCACCAAAAACGAAACCATCCATATTCCCGTGGTCATCAGCGAATCCGGCGTGAAGGAAAGCGTGTACAACGATTTCATCATCGGCGAGGACTGCGATATCATCATCATGGCAGGCTGCGGCATTCACAACTGCGGCGACGAGGACAGCGCACACGACGGCATTCACTCCTTCAACATCGGCAAGGGCTCCAAAGTGCGCTATATCGAAAAGCATTACGGCGAGGGCGAAGGCCGCGGCAAGCGGCTGATGAATCCCACCACCATTGTGCACCTGTGCGAAGGCGCGGTGGTGGAAATGGAAAACACGCAGATTTCCGGCGTGGATGACACCGTACGCAAAACCACCGCCACGCTGGATGCGGGCGCAACGCTGATTGTGCATGAAAAGGTGATGACCACCGGCACCCAGCGCGCCGTCAGCGATTTTGTGGCCGATATGAACGGCGAAGGCTGCCACTGCGATATCGTGAGCCGTACCGTGGCCCGTGACCAGAGCCACCAGAAATTTGTGTCCATTCTCAACGGCAACGCGCCCTGCACCGGCCATACCGAGTGCGATTCCATCCTGATGGATTCCGCCTCCGTCATTGCCAGCCCCCAGCTGACCGCCACCTGCATCGACGCCAGCCTCATCCATGAGGCCGCCATCGGCAAAATTGCCGGAGAACAGCTGATCAAGCTGATGACGCTGGGCCTGACCGAAGAAGAGGCCGAAGAACAGATCGTGAACGGTTTCCTGCAATAATCAAAATCCCGTCTGATTTTCAGACGGGATTTTGCTATGCGTTTTTAAGACTCACGGAAAATGCAGCAGGTCAGCACGCCGTCGCTGTTCATGAACTGATAGCGGATGGCGTAGGGCAGGGTATTTTCCATCATCAGGTTGATGGCGCCGCCGCCCACGGCTGCGTCAAAGCCCTTGGGAATGTAGCCCATGCCCACCTCGGCATGCACCCTGCGGTGCGTGACCAGCAGCGGGATCTGAATGGTGCATACATAGAAGGTGGTGTTCACCTGGCAGGTGCCGCCGCCGTAGCCCTCGGTGGCCTCGTCGCTCATGATGGGCGCGGACTTGTAGCCCGTGGCCTTCTGGTAGGGGGCAATGGTCTGGTTCATGTTGTACTTTTCGCCGGGCTGCAGCACCGTGCCGCTGATGAAATCCGAAGAAAGGTGGATGTTCCAGTTGCGGCCCTGAATCTGCAGCGTGGTTTTGCCCACGCCGAAGTAGGTGCTCATGGTGGCGATCAGGTCGCCGGGCTGGGCGGTTTCCCAGTCGGCAACGGGCATCACATAGCACACTTCGTCTTCCATCACATAGCCGATGGTGCGGTCGATGGGCAGCGGATAGCGGCCGAATTCATCCTTCTCGCCGACGGTGATGGCGGAGCCCGGATTGATGACGAACAGCTCCTCGTTGGTGTTCAGGTCGCGGATGGTGGTGGTGTGGTTTACAAAGGCCAGGTTGGGCCACACGGTCAGACCGGGGATGGGGCCGGCATAGGGATCGATGCGGTCCCACTTGAACAGGTAATCGGTGCGCACGTAACCGTAGTGCATGCCGTTGTAGCGCACAAAGCTCCAGTCGCCGCTGATCTCGCCCACTACCACCTGCTCATAAATGTTGATGTAGCGCACGCGGTCGGCAAGCTCGTTGGGCTCGGTGTGCATCACCACACGGTCGCGTACGGTGTGGGCGTAATACTTTTCTGCGAAATTGCTTTCGTTCATGGTAAAGCCCGGCTGCAGCTCGCCCACCAGAACGGCCTCTGCCTCTTTGGCGGCTTCCTTTTGGGCAACGGCGTTGGGATCGATGACCACCAGATCCGTCAGGTACTTGGTTTTGATGTAGCCTTCCACACGGTTGGTACGCACCTTGCACCATACGCTGCTGTAGTCGATGATGTACACAAGGCTGTCGCGCGGAATGCTGTCAAAGCCCAGGGCGGTATCGTCCGGCGCGCGGCGTACCTTGAGAGTGGTGGTGGCTTTGGCGGTATGGGTGATGGGCGCTTCCCCTTCGGCGGTTTCTTCCGCAAGCGAGAATACGGGCGTGAGCAGCATCAGCATCGCCAAAAGCAGGGCGAGCCAGCGTTTTGCATTGAACATGGGCTTCTTCCTTTCCGTGCAGCGTCAAAATGGGCATACACGTTTCTATTATACCGGCGGACGGTAAAATTGACAATATTATACGCTATTTTTTCTTTTTTGGGGCTGCGCGGGATAGCGCTTCCTGTTTTTGCATATGCTGTTAGCGCCTGTGCTTTGTGTTTGACAGGATGCATGAAGTACGGTACAATTTTCATGTATGTATTTTTGCATCCGGGGGAGGACGCGGCATGAACGTCAATGTGCGCGAGCAGCTTTTGAAAACGCTTGGGGAAAGCATTCCCAAAAAGCAGATCATGGAATTTGCGCCCATGAGCCGCTATACAACGCTTCGGCTGGGCGGTCCGGCGGAGGTGCTCTGCGAGGCGGGCAGTGCGGAGGAGATCCGTGCTGCGCTGATGGCGGCCCATGCGCTGGAAGTACCGGTCACGCTGCTGGGCAACGGCAGCAATCTGCTGGTCCGGGACGGCGGCATTCGCGGTCTGGTCATTCATATCGGCGATGGCTTCAGCCGCATCAGCGATCCCATCCCCCTGCCGGACGGGCGCTTTGCGCTCACGGCGCAGGGCGGCGCAACGCTTACCAAGCTCAGCAACGCTGCGGCGGACGCCGGGCTGAAGGGTTTGGAATTTGCCGCAGGCATTCCCGGCACGGTGGGCGGCGCGGTGTACATGAACGCCGGCGCATACGGCGGCGAAATGAAGGACGTGGTCACGCATGTGACTGCCTGTGAAGCCGACGGCCGCAATGTGAGCTATACGCACGAGGAAATGCAGTTCGGCTATCGGCACAGCGTGCTGATCGATACGGGCAGGCCGATTGCCGTGACCAGCGTGACGGTCGCGCTGGAAAAGGGCGATGAGGATACCATCCGCACCGCCATGCGCGAATTCAACGCGCGCAGGCGCGAAAAGCAGCCGGTCACGCTGCCCAGCTGCGGCTCCACCTTCAAAAGGCCGGAGGGATATTTTGCGGGAACGCTCATCGACCAGTGCGGCCTCAAGGGGCTGCGCGTGGGCGGCGCAAGCGTGAGCACGCTGCACGCTGGCTTCCTGGTCAACGACCAGCAGGGCACGGCGGCGGATTATCTGGCCCTGATCGCGCAGGTGCAGAAGATCGTTCTGGAAAAGACCGGCGTAACGCTGGAGCCGGAGGTAAGGATCATCGGCGAGGATGCGCCGGTTACCGGTGCATAACCGCTTACAGACGGTGTGAACAAAAGAGGTATGTGTATGCAGTTTCTGATCGTAACAGGCATGAGCGGCGCGGGCAAAACGGTGGCCATCCGCTATCTGGAGGACCTGGGCGCGCTGTGCGTGGACAATTTGCCGCCCATGATGCTGGTGCCGTTTATGGAAGCTTGCCGGAATGTGAAAAATCCGGTGGTGGCCATTGCGGCGGATATCCGTTCCGGCGAGTTTTTTGACGCCAAGGCCGTTACCCGCATGATCGATGAAGCGCGCACGGTGGGCTATGCCATTGATACGCTGTTCATCGAGGCCGGCGACGAGGTGCTGGTGAACCGTTATAAGGAAACCCGCCGCGAGCATCCCCTGAGCGCGGACGGGCTTACGCTGGAGGAGGCCATCCGCGAGGAGCGCGAAAGGCTGATGCCCCTGCGCGAAACGGCCACGCATCTGGTGGATACCAGCAATCTGAAACCCCGCGCCCTGCAGAAGATCCTGCGCGAGATCGTACTCAGCGCGGACGAGCAGCCCTCCCTCAAGGTGGAGGTGCTCAGCTTTGGCTTCAAGCGCGGCATCCCGCGCGAGGCGGATCTGCTGTTTGACGTGCGTTTCCTGACCAATCCCTTCTATATTCCGGAGCTGCGCCAGCATACGGGGCAGGATGAGGATGTGCGCGACTTTGTGATGAATCATCCCGTTACGCAGGAGTTTATGAACAAGGTAACGGACATGCTGGGCTTTCTGCTGCCCAACTACATCGCCGAAGGCAAGCACCGGCTGGTCATCGCCATCGGCTGCACGGGCGGTTGCCACCGCAGTGTGGCCATTGCCGAGGCCATCAGCGCCAGATTGGGCGAAATGGGTTACAAAACCGGCGTGACCCACCGCGATATGGCCATGGAACAGGCGCATGTAAAAGCGCGTACCGAATACCAGAGAGGGGAAGCATAACCAATGAAAAAGTTTCTGGCGGTTCTGATGCTTATGATGATGCTGTGCGGCACGGCCTGTGCAAAAGTCTATATGGGCAGGCCGCCCGCCGAAGGCTGGACGGAGGATGTGCTTCGTGTGACGGCCATTCCCGTGGGTGAAGGCGACGCCCTCCTTCTGGAATGCGGCGGCGAAGCCATGATGGTGGACGGCGGCCCGAGCGCGCTGTACCACCAGCTGACCGGCGCGCTGGATGCACGCGGCATCAAACATTTCAAATATCTGCTGAACACCCATTATCATGACGACCACATCAACGGCCTGTACCATCTGATGAAGAATGACTACACCGCCGACGAGTACATGCATCCCTACTCCAATGTGATGGTGCAGGGCGACAAGTTTGAAAAGCGCACCGTGGAAATGGCTCAGAAGAAGGGCATTACCGTGCACCGTCTTTACAAGGGCGATGTGATCACTTTGGGCGGAGCGTCCATTCAGGTGTTCCGCTACTGGGATATCCCCAACGCCAACGCCCGTTCCATGATCGAACGCGTGCAGTTCGGCGAGGCGTCCATCTGGCTGACGGCGGATATCACGGGTCTTTCGCAGGAATATTATGCCGGCGCGCTGGAGCCGGAGGTGCTCAAGGCTGATATCATGAAGGTGCCTCACCACGGCATCACGCCCGTACAGGCCGGCTTTATGGATGCGGTGGCTCCTGAGTTCTGCGTCATCACCAATTATGAAGACGGCGTGGGCATGATCAAGGGCCAGATGGAAGAACGCGGCATCACCCCGCTGTACAGCGCCGAGGGCGAGATTATTATGGAAACCGACGGCCGCGACTGGTATGTGTGGCAGAACCTGCTGAAGGAAGCTGAATAACCAATGAAAAGCATTTTCTTTCTGATGAAATACCCCACCTGCGTGCCGGAAACGCTCATCCGCAAGTTCAACGGGCAGATGAACGCCTGCATTCAGCTGGGCTATGAGGCGTGGTATCTGGAATGGAACGGCGAGGCCTTCCATCTGGTGTGCGTGAACACCGGCGAAAAGCGCCATGTGATGAATACCACGCAGAAACTGCCCAGGGAAAAGTATTATCATACCCTGTATTTCATCGATATGTACCGCGCGGCCATCAGAGCCGTCGGCATGCAGAAGTTTGATAAGCTCTATATCCGCTTTCTGCCCACCTTCCCGCCGGCGGTACGCTTTGTCGGGCTGGCAAAGAAGAAGGGGATCACCATCATTCAGGAGATTCCCACCTATCTGGGCAAAGGCAATGATGACGGAAGCGATCAGCCCAGTTTTGTAAGACGTGTGGGGCTGAAAGTCTGCAATGCCTATGCGCAGCTGGCGCAGCGAAAAATGGACTTTTTCACCATCATCGGCGTGGATGCAAAGGGCACCTTTGCCGGAAAGCCCGCCATGAACATCAACAACGGCATCGATGTGACCGCCATCAGCCTGCGCAGCTATCAGCCGCAGGAGGATGGCATCCACATGCTGCTTTTGGCCAGCATGTGCGACTGGCACGGCTACGACCGCATGATCACCGCACTGCAAAACTACAAGGGCCGTGAGAAGATCATCCTCCACTTTGCCGGAAACGACGGCGACGGCTCGCTGGCCAAATGGAAACAGCTGGCGGAGGGCATGGAAAACGTCATCTTCCACGGCGGCGTGTACGGCGATGAGCTGGACGAGCTGATCAATCGCATGGATCTGGGCGTAAGCTCGCTGGGATTGTACCGCATCGGTCTGGAACTGGGAACGGTGATGAAGGGACGCGAGTATATGGCGCGCGGCCTGCCGTTCGTGTATGCGGGCGAGGATCCCACCATCGAAAAGGGTCATCCCCATGCTGTGCAGGTGCCCAACAACGATACGCCCATTGATATGGAAGAAATCGTGACTTTTGCAAAGCGCGTGCGCGCGGAACAGAACGCTGCGCAGAGCATGCGCGAGTATGCCAGAAAGCACATGTCGTGGGAAATGGAATTTGAACGCATCTTCAACGCTGTGGACGGAGGGATTCGCCAGTGAAAATTGTAACCGTTGTGGGCGCGAGGCCGCAGTTCATCAAAGCGGCGGCGGGTTCCCGTGCGCTGCGCAGGGAGCATCAGGAAATTCTGGTGCATACCGGCCAGCATTTTGATGACAACATGTCCGCTGTGTTCTTCCGCGAGATGGAAATTCCCGAGCCGGATTACAATCTGGGCATTTCCGGCGGCAGCCATGCGCAGATGACCGCCCGCATGCTTACCGGCATCGAAGATATTTTAATGAAGGAACAGCCGGACGCGCTGCTGGTGTACGGCGATACCAACTCCACCCTTGCCACCGCGCTGGCTGCGGCCAAACTGCGCATTCCGGTTCTGCATGTGGAGGCGGGCAACCGTCTGGGCACGCTGGACAACCCGGAGGAAGTGAACCGCAAGCTCACTGACCACTGCTCCTCCCTGCTGTTTACCGCCACGGAGGACGCGCGTGAAAAACTGGTGGCTGAGGGCCTGGGCGATAAGGCGTACACGGTGGGCAACATCATGTATGATTCCTTCCTGCACTTCGCCGGCCGCCCGTGGGGCAGCCCGAATATCATCGGACTGGACGGGAAAAAGGTTTCCGTGCCGGATTCCTTCTATTATATGACCTGCCACCGGCAGGAAAACACCTATTCCGATGAGCCGCTCACGGAGATCCTCTCCGCCATGAACAGCCTGGATGCACCCGCCATCTACCCTGTGCACCCCCGCAACCGCGAGCGTGCGGAACGCATCTGCCAAAAAGAAAATTTCAGCAATATCATCCTCACCCAGCCCGTGGGCTACGGCGACAGTGTGCAGCTGACCAAGCATGCCAAAAAGATCGTCACGGATTCCGGCGGACTGCAGTGCGAGGCCTTCTATGCCGGCGTGCAATGCGTGTTTGTGCTGGATTACGTGGTGTGGCCGGAAACCATGGTGGGCAACCGCAACCAGCTGGCCAAAGCCAATAAGGAAGATATTCTGCAGAAACTGTCCGCGGAGCAGGTTATCGACCCGGCCTATCAGCCCTTCGGCGACGGCCACGCGGCGGAAAAGATCTGCGATATTCTGAGAGAAAAGTTCCCGATGGGGAGGAATGACCAATGAAGCGCTGTACCCGCTGTGTGATGGATGACCGTGCCGATCAGACCATCACCTTTGATGAAAACGGCGTATGCAACTACTGTACCAAAGCGCTGGCGGATGCCGGAAACGTGTGGTTCCCCAATGAACAGGGGCAGGAAAAGCTGAGTGCGCTGCTTGCGCGGATCCGCGAGGCTGGAAAAGGCAAAAAGTATGATTGCATTATGGGCATCTCCGGCGGTCTGGATTCCAGCTATCTGGCCTATCTGGGCAGCAAGTGGGGCCTGCGCATTCTTGGCGTACATGTGGATGACGGCTTTGATACCGACATTTCCAAAAACAATATCCAAAAACTCTGCAAGGCCGCAAAGATCGATCTGGTCACCATCACCCCGGATGCCGAGCAGTTCAACGACCTGACCCGCGCCTATATGCTGGCGGGTGTGCCCAATCTGGCCACGCCACAGGATAATGTGCTCTTCGCCTGCCTGTACAGCTATATGCGTGAGCATCAGATCAGGTATTTCCTGACCGGCGCGAACTTTGCACTGGAAAGCATCCTGCAGCGCGGCAACACCTATACGCCCTATGATACGGTGAATATCCGCGCCATCCACCGCCGTTTCGGGCGCAAATCCATCCGCAAGCTCAAGCTCATCTCCCGCTACCGCGTGATCCTGGAAAAGAAACTGCTGGGCGTGCAGACGGTTGCGCCGCTTAATCTGGTGCCCTATGAGCGTGATCAGGCGTTCAGGGAGCTGGCGGATTTCTGCGGTTTCCAGTATTATGGCTCCAAACATCTGGAAAATATCCTGACGGCGTTTATCCAGCTGTACTGGTTCCCGAAAAAGTTCGGGGTGGATAAGCGCACCTCGCATCTGTCCAGCATGGTTGTTTCCGGCCAGATGAGCCGGGAGGAAGCACTGGCGGAATTGGAAAAACCCGTGTGTGATGAACAACTTCTTTCGGCGTATATCCGTATTGTAAAGGAAAGATTGGGGATCTCGGATGCAGAATTTGAGCAGATCATGGCGTCCCCTGCGAAGCAGCATACCGACTATCCCACCGATCTTCTGCTGACTTTGGGCAGAAATTTACGCAAATAATTTTTGAAAAACTTTTGAAGGCCATCCGGAATTGTGAAATGCCGGATGGCCTTTTTGGAACAATTCAAACCACAGACTGTACAAAAACTGGACAAAACGGTCAGGAAACGGCTTTTGTTAACAAATTGAAATATTTCGTAAAAAAACTGAAATTTTTTTCAAAAAAGGTGTTGACAAATCCCTTTAGGGGTGATATTATATACAAGCTCGCTCGAGCGGAACACCACTTGAGAGAGCGCCGAACCTTGAAAACGATACAGAATATAAGAAACGCAAACGACAGTCAATAACTTGAGTTTATGCTACTCTTGATAGAGAAGCTTAACGGATTAAACATAAGAGTTTGATCCTGGCTCAGGACGAACGCTGGCGGCGTGCC
>JAFYQB010000114.1 GCA_017547285.1 Clostridia bacterium | reverse complement strand
GGGACGGAGGTGAGCGGGTGCCCAGTGGGCACAACGGCGTAGCCGTTAGCAAACCGGAGGAGTCAACCGAAACGAGCAGACGTTACGGCAGTAACGTCTGCGACGATTGAGGTTGCGGGTCTGCGGCCCTCCGACACCTCCTAATGGGTTTATCGACAAGCTGAAAGGAGCGGCAATGCCGCTCCTTTTTTTGTTCGTCAGTCCGTCAGGGCGAAGGTTGCGGAACCGGCGATCTGACCGTTGAGGTAGAAATAGGCAGTGTAGGTACCGGCTTCAGCAGGTACATCCTGCTGGTACAGGTTCCAGATCAGGCCGTCCAGAGAGTAGCACCAGCGCCACCAGCCTTTTCCGCCCATGCCTTCCAGGAAATCCTCCTGCCGGCGGTAGGCGGCAACGCGGCCGCTGGGGCTTTGCAGAATGAAATCGCGGGTAACGGTATGATCGGGCGTGGAGGAGCCGTAGGTGATCTCCGGACGGAAGTACAGGGTATAGCCTTCCAGCATTTCGGCGAATTTGGCTTTGCTGATCGTTTTGTAGCTGGAACGCGTGGCTTCCCACACGGACATACCGGCATCCAGATCTGCATTCTCGATCCAGCACACCTGCGCGCCGCTGGAATAGGCGCTGTACTGATTGTACTTATCGGGGGTAATGTAACGCAGATCGTTTTGTCTGGCATAGCTTTCGGCGTAGGTGCCTGCTTCAACGCGGAAGATGGTGCCCAGCGGATCCAGCGAGTCAGTATGGGTAAACGCATCCGGGGCAATGAAGGTCACGCTGGAGGGAAGCTCCAGATAGCTCAGGCCGGTACAGCCCGCAAAGGCGGATTCGCCGATCGTTTTCACACTGTCCGGCAGGTTGAGCACCTGCAGCGAAGTACAATCGTAGAAAGCATATTCGTCAATGGTGTGTACGGTGGAGGGCAGGGTGACCTCGACGGCGCGGCCGTAATCCGAATCTTCAATGGTAAGGAAGGCGAATTCGCCGATCACGCCCACCGGAATGCCGTCCACTTCAGCGGGAACCGAAACAACAGGAGAGATTCCGGAGTACATGTACAGCGTCCAGCCTTCGGAACGGTCAAACAGCTTGAAGGTCAGGCCGTCGATTGTGGAAACGCTGGGAACTTCCGGCGTCGGGGTGGGCGAGGGCGTGGGAGATGGCGTAGGCGTCGGAGTGGGAGTCGGCGTAGGCGAAGGCGTGGGGGATGGCGTAGGCGTTGGGGTAGGCGTGGGGGTCGGCGAAGGCGTCGGGGTAGGCGTTGCGGGAACGGGTGTTGGCGTGGGCGGCTGCGAAGGCGGCAGCGGCGTGGCCGTAGCGGTGATCACCGGTTCGACAGGCGGCACAGGGGCGGGATCGCTCTGCAGCAGCACCAGCGTGCAGGTGAAAATGATGGTGACCAGCAATGCAGCGATCAGAATAAACAGCCGTTTGATGTTTTTTTCGCGGCTGGGATCGGCAGGCGGCTGGGAAGGGCTGAGGGGGGCATTGATGTACTCCATCAGCGCGGCGTACAGTTCCGCGGCGCTCTGGTAGCGGTCCTTGCGGTGGTAAGCGCAGGCTTTAAGGATGATCTGGGACAGCCGGGCGTCGGCATCCGAAGGCGGAGGAAGCTTGAGGCCGTCGTAGCGCAGGCGGCGCGCACGTTCGCTGTCGGTCAGATACAGGATCTGGCCTTCGGAACGGGTGCGCTTTTCATACAGCGTATAGCTGCGGGAAGCGTCTTCGGTCAGCGATCCCTCTCCCGTCAGGAACGGGAACTGGTGGCGGTTGTACAGGCGGTAGAGCACAATGCCCAGCGAATAGATATCGGACCGGTGGTCGCTGCGCATTTTGCCGTGTTCCATTTCCAGGCGCAGCACCTCGGGCGCCATATAGGGCCTGGTGCCGTGGAAACCCATGGTGGTCATATCGCTTTCCAGCTTGGCTTCGCCAACATCGCCCAGCACAAAGTTGCCTGCGCTGTCCAGCATGATGTTGCCCGGCTTGATATCGCGGTGAAAAACGCCTTTTTCCTCAAAGCGCATCAGCGCCTGGGTAATATCCAGACCCAGCCGGATCCGCACGTCGGGATGCTCGGTAGCAAGCGGGAGCCAGTCCTTGGAATTGCGGTACAGAGGCATGCAGATGAGAACGGCATAATGAACCACTTCCTCGCCGCGGTCGTTGCGGAATGTGCGGCGCAGGAATTCGGGCGTTTCCAGATATTGAACAATGTTTCTTTCGCCGTGAAAGCGGCTCATGATCTCCGCTTCAAATTTGCTGGATTCAAAGCGCGACCGGTGAAATTCATCCTTGGCGCTGCCTTCGGTATCGCAGTCGGATAATTCCACGGGATTGGGTACAAATTTGAGCGCGCCGGGCATGCCGGTTTTTCTGTGCCGGATTCTGAAGATACGCGAAAACTGCCCTTTGTCCAGATAACAAACGGGCTCCCATGTTTGCAGGATATGGCTCTGGTTTGCATAGGCCATCAGTTCCCGGATCCAGAGTTCTTCATAAACGGCATTGCCGATCGTGCTGCTCATGTCTATCTCCCAAAACAGATGTAAATGGTATACGCAATGTCAAATGTTGTATATCAAAATGATTATAGTCAAACCGGGTTCAGCCTGTCAATACACCGCCCTTCAAAAAAATGGCATGCCAAAGAAATATGTCCGTGAAAAGAAGGGAAGCTTTGATTTGCACAGAAATAAGAATATAGCAAAGTGCGGCAAATCCGCAGATACAACGGAGGCATACCATGTCTGTATTTGAAATCAGGGATAACTTTTATTTGGACGGCAAGCCTTTTCAGGTCATCTCCGGCTCCATTCACTATTTCCGCGTGGTACCTCAGTACTGGCGCGACCGCCTGCTCAAGCTCAAGGCCATGGGCTGCAACACGGTAGAAACCTATATCCCGTGGAATTTCCACGAACCCAGGAAAGGCCAGCTCGTGTTTGACGGCATGGCCGATGTTGCCGGCTTCGTGCGCCTGGCGCAGGAAGTGGGCCTGTATGCCATTCTGCGTCCCGCGCCCTATATCTGCGCCGAATGGGAGTTCGGCGGTCTGCCTGCCTGGCTGCTCAAGGAGGACGGCATCCGCTTCCGCTGCAGCGATCCCCGTTACCTTCAGCATGTGATGGATTATTATGACGAGCTCATCCCGCGCCTTGTGCCCCTGCAGGTCACCCATGGCGGCAATGTGCTGATGATGCAGGTGGAAAATGAATACGGCTCCTATGGCGATGACAAGGAATATCTGGCCGCCCTGCGCGACGGTTTGATCGAGCGCGGCGTGAATGTGCCGCTGGTCACCAGCGACGGCCCCGAGCATGATATGCTGACCTGCGGCAAGGTGGACGGCGTGTTCCAGACCGGCAACTTCGGCAGCCACACGGTGGAACGCTTCGGCGTGCTTTCCGAGTACGGCATCAAGCCGCTGATGTGCATGGAATTCTGGTGCGGCTGGTTTGACCACTGGGGCAATGGCGGCCACTCCACCACCAGCGCGGAGGACTGCGCCAAAGAGTTTGCCACCATGCTGGATATGGGCCATGTGAATATCTACATGTTCCACGGCGGCACCAGCTTTGGTCTGATGAACGGCGCCAACGACTATGGCTTCATCACCCCGGACGTGACCAGCTACGACTATGACGCGCCTCTTTCCGAGGATGGCCGCGTGACCGAAAAGTATCGCCTGTTCCAGAAGGCCGTTCAGGAGCGCCGCGCCGAGCCGCTGCCCCAGCCTGAGCTTGCGCCCATTCTGCGCAGGGCCTATGGCGAAGCCGTTGAAACAGGCAGCGTGAACCTGCTGGATGCAGCCGGCCAGCTGCCGGCCTTCCGCCGCGTGAACCCTGTGAGCATGGAACGGCTGGATCAGGCCTACGGCTACACCCTGTACCGCACCACGCTGGTCAATGAGCGCGAACTGCGCGAGATCCAGCTGGTCAAGGCGGCCGACCGCGCCAAGATCTATCTGGACGGCGAGTGCATTCTGACCCTGTACGACCGCGAACTGGATAACGCCCACGTGTTTGAAACGCCCATCCCCGTCAAGCCCGGCGCAAAGCTGGAGATCCTGATGGAGAACATGGGCCGCGTGAACTATTCCTACAAGCTGGAATTGCAGCGCAAGGGCATTGATCAGGCGGTGGTCATCAACCGCCACCAGCGCTACGGCTGGGATATCGTCTGTCTGGACGAGCCTGCTATGAACTATCTCAAGCTGGATGGCGCGCCCGCCGCTGCCGGTCAGCCTGCGGTGCATGACCTGACCTTTATGGTGGATGAACCCGCCGATACCTTCCTGGAACTGCCGGATTGCGGCAAGGCTACCATTTTCCTCAACGGCTTCACCCTTGGCCGCTACTGGGAGATCGGCCCGCAGAAGCGCCTGTACATTCCCGCGCCGCTGCTCAAGGAGGGCAAGAACTTCCTGCGCATTGTGGAAACGGAAGGCAAGTTCGGCAAGGCTGTGCTGATGGACGAGCCGGAACTGTAAGGCTTTCGCCCTTTACCCATATGAAAAGCCCCCTCTTGCGAGGGGGCTTTTCATGTATGAAGATTATTCTGCGGTCTTGGCCAGGTAGTAGGTAGCGCCGCAGTTGCCTGCGTCGTCCAGCACGGTCACGGCGATCATGGCGGGATCGCT
The DNA here is from genome assembly GCA_017547285.1 of Clostridia bacterium. Lineage (GTDB taxonomy): Bacteria > Bacillota > Clostridia > Christensenellales > Aristaeellaceae > Limiplasma. The sequence continues at coordinate 11,568 of JAFYQB010000114.1, read as the reverse complement.
GGTGGGCATGATGTTCAGGTTGCAGAAGGCAACGTCAATGCCCAGAGCGTTGTGCGGGCCATAATTGGTGCCGGTCAGGGCGAAGCGGATCATGCCGTCGGAGAAATCGGTCACATACATCTGGCTCTTGCCGTCGATGGTCAGCTCGACCTCGGCAAAATCGATGCGCGCGGACACGGCGCCTTCGGGAATGATCAGGGCGTTATAGCCCTCCATGGAGTACAGCGCGGTGTAGGTGCCGTACAGTTCGTCTTCCACGCTGGCCACGCCCATGGCAGGCAGGATGGTGGTGTTGTTTTCCTTGGTGAAGTGATAGTCCATGCTCAGTTCACCAATGAAGGAATTGGTGGTGCCGTCCTTCACGCCGTCCAGAACCAGCTTGCCCTCGGCAGTCATGTAGCCGGAGGGGTTGAAGATGGTGTTTTCTTCCGTTTTCAGGGTGAGGTCTTTTCTGTCGCTGCTCAGGCTCCAGGTGTAGTTGAACTGACGGTCGTTCAGAATGAGCTGCGCGGTCTTGTCGCGGCCGATCTCGAAGCGCACGTCGCCGGTGGCGCGGTACACGTCATTGGTGCTGGTGATGGTTTCCGCGTACCAGGTGCCTACCAGTTTGGAGGGAGACATTTCTACGTTTGCCTCTTCAGCAACGGAAACGCTGATGAGAAGAAGACAGGCGAAAAACAGTGCAAGAACCTTTTTCATGTGGGCCACTTCCTTTTTTGTTTTGTAATGGGATTGCCTGATGATTACTCTGTTGATGCTGCGATTCATCGCGTGTTCACAGAGCAATAAGTTATCCGTATTATAGCATGGAAATATTACAAAATCTACATGTAAATATGATATATTCCATCAAATAAAAAGTCTCGATATCTCCATGAGTGAAGAACGAGGTGTGTGATATGGCGGAAAATGGTTTTCGGCTGAAACAGCTGCGAAAAGCGAAGGGACTTCTCCAGAAGCAGCTTGGTGTGCCGATTGGTACCTCAGAGTGAGTCATTGGGCAGAATAGAGCGGCAGACGGAAGAATAACAAAATCAGGAAGAATCCTGTTTGGCGAAAAAATAGTTTTCCTGTCGGGTTTTTATTTGTCCTGATTTGACAAAACATCTTGACACAACTGCTGAAACCGTGCATAATTGTTGTACCATCCAAACAGTATGCAGGACTGTATATCCGACCATCAATGAAACAGGAGTGACTGCTATGGCCATCAAGCTCATCGAATTCCCTCATCAGACCGGTAATGTACCCCTCCGCGTTGCGCAGGGTCACTTTGCCACCAGCCACAGCCACCTGAATTATTACATCGACATGACCTTTACCAAGCACCGTCTGTCCGAGGCCCGCGAGGCTGCGGCGATTCTGTGCAGCAAGTTCAAGGCCGCTACGATTATCGATACCATTCTGTGCCTGGACGGCACCGAAGTGATCGGCGCGTGCATGGCCAGCGAGCTCACCCGCGCGGGCTACGCCAACATGAACGCCCACCGCACCATTTATGTGGTGACCCCCGAGCATACTTCCGGCAGCCAGCTCATCTTCCGCGATAACAACGCGCCCATGATCGTGGGCAAGCACGTGCTGGTGCTGGCTGCGTCCGTGGCCACGGGCTACACCGTGCAGTCCGCCATCGAGGCTATCCGCTACTACGGCGGCATCCCCGTAGGCGTTTGCGGCATCTTTGCCTGTGTGGAAGAATGCGAGGGCTTCCCTGTGCAGAGCATTTACACCAAGGATCAGCTGGACGGCTATATGAGCGTTCCCGCCCGCGAATGTCCCCTGTGCAAAGCAGGCAAAAAGCTGGATGCGCTGGTGAACAGCCACGGCATTTCCAGTTTCTGATGAAAACAGAATGAAAAAATATCGCTGAGGAAATCATCCCCGGCGATATTTTTTTGCCCTGATTCAACGGCAGATAGAACAAAATCAAGCTTTGGGTTATTGGCTTTTGCGTGCGCTGAGGTATGATGATGATGGAATCTGTTTTGGGGGTGCATCAGAATGAACATTCAAAACATCGGCAATTATATTCAAACGCTTCGCAAACAAAAAGGCTTATCCCAGCGGGAATTGGCGGAAGCGCTTTCCGTTACGTTTCAGGCTGTATCCAAATGGGAAAACGGCGAAAATCTGCCGGATGCTTCCATCTGGCTTGATCTGGCGTCCATTCTGGATACAACAACCGACCGGATCCTGAGCAGCGGCTTTTTAACAACACGCCAAAACCGAAGAGTGAACGTCGCCAATCTGAAAGACGGCATATACGCCATCGAGCAAATGAAAATCTATTTTGGCGAGGAATCGCTGTTTTATAAAGGCGCTGTGGAAGGAATCAGCAGCAAGATGAATATCCCCATTGAAAATCATCTGAACCATGCTGCGGGCAGAGAATTTCTGTTGTCCGAAGCGGTGATTCAATGCCTGCTGAATGGTTATTATATGGATGAAAACGATGTGTATGACCACTTCACATCCGAAGCCATCATCAAAAAGATCAATAAAACCCGTTTTGACTGCGGATTGTTTGCCTCTCAGGCCCAAAACTATCGTGATTACCGCCCCGCTTATCCCAAGGCGGCTGTCAATCTGATCTTTTCCATATGCCCCAATCCCGTTATTGCCGATCTGGGAAGCGGAACCGGCAAGCTTTCCGAGCTGCTGGCTGACCGCGCCAAAAGGCTGTATGCCATCGAACCCAACAAGCAGATGCGGCGCTATGCGGAGGAAAAACTGGGCGGCTTTCCCCGCTTTGAATCGGTTCCGGCCTCGGCGGAGCAGACAACGCTGGCTGATGCAAGCGTTGATATCATTACTGCCGCAGAGGCGTTTCACTGGTTTGATAATGAGAGAACCTACCGGGAAATGCGCAGAATTCTGACAAAGGACGGATACGTATTTCTGCTGTGGAATGTCTTTGAGGGCAATTTGTTTGACGAGGAACTGCAAAGGATCAAACAAACCTATCGAGGAAAAAAAGGCCAGAAGGCATCGCATATTTCCTATGAAAAACGCGCCGAAAATCTTTTCGGCGCAAACGGCTATCATTTTCAAACCTTTGACAACAGCTTTCTGCAGTCCATGGAAGAAATGCGCGGAGGCATGCTGTCCACCTCCTTTGCGCCAGAAAAAGGCTCCAAGGACTATGCTCCGTTTCTTGCGGATGTTGACCGTTTGTTTCATCAGTATGCCAGAGACGGCGAACTGAAAACCACGGTAAAAACCATCTGCTATTGGGGCCAACTGAAATAGAGCTGAATAAGCACGGGGCTGATGCGCAATGTCTGGCATCAGCCCCGTCCTGTTACAGTTGGATCACGGTATTCTGATCTGGCACCATGCAGCATACCCGTTCCTCATCATTCAGCGCGGCAAGCAGTTCCGGCACATAACCATGCGCCCAGAACAGATTATCAGGCTGTTCGCGGTACGTGGAGTGATGCTGCAAAATGATCTTTTTAGGGGTAAGCATGCGGATCAGCCGCACAGCGTTTTCCACACCCAGATTATGCTCCGTGGGAGAAATGAACAGCACATCCACACCGTGCATCTCCAAATGTTCTTCCAAAAGCACCGTATCCCCCGGCTGATAAAAGTTCAGCCCGCCGAAGGTGAAGCGGTATCCGCAGTCCAGCATGCTTGCGCCGCTGTACACCGTTCCGCCGATATGCCCGTGCACGGCGCGCAGACATTCCAGCGGGATGCCGTCCGGGGCCGGCCTGTCGCCCGGGCGGACAAAAACGGTTCGCGCCTTCAGCCCGGGAATCGCCGCTGCCTTTTCGCGGCAGCTTTCGGGAATGATGAACCGGCAGCGGTTTCCTTTGAGCAAATGCCGAACGGTTGCCGTGCTGAAATGATCCTCATGCCCGTGGGTGATCATCAGCCAGTCCAGCGTTTGCGCCAGTTCATCCAGAGCCACCGTGGGCGGCAGCAGGCGTTCGTTCAGCGTCAGATCCAGATCGGTGGCGATCATGCGCTGGCCGTCTGAAAGGATAAATCCATCGTTTCCCTGCCACAGCATGGCGGGAAACGGACCGTTCTGAAGCGTTTTCAGCATGGAGCGCACCTCGTCAGCTCAGCTTGATATCCAGCCACTTGCCCTGCTTGAGCCGGTACGCCAGCATACGGTCGCGCACCACCGCGTCGATGGCAAAGGCGATCCACGGGGACATGACCGCAATCTGCGTATCCGGGAACCAGCTGCTGACGGGATAGCAGAAGAACCACGTCAGCGCCGGACGCAGGATGGTTACGCTCAAAAGCGCGCACATGGCTACGAATTTGACGTCGCCCGCGCCGCGCAGCGCGCCGGAAAGGATCACGCGGCCGTTCTGCCAGGCCATGGCGCAGATCACCACGTACAGGCTGGCGGTTACGCCCAGAATGATGGTTTCATCCGTGGTAAACAGAAGCGCGATCTGGCGGCGGAAAATGAAGATGATCAGCATCAGCCCGAAGGATACGAACAGGCCGATTCGGTAAGCCGCGTTGGCATGCGCCATGGCAAGGTCTTTGCGCCTGGCGCCAAGGCTCTGGCCGACCAGCGATGTGCCGCCCGTGGCCACGCCGTCGCCCAGCGTGAAGGAAAGCGAGGTCACCTGCATCACGATCTGGTAGGCGGCGAACGCATTGGTGCCGATGCCGGCGATCAGGCGGGCAAGGATCAGGAAGCCCAGACGCAGGCACACGGATTCGGTCATGGAACTGCCGCCCACTTTGGTCAAACCATCCAGTGTTACGCGGTCAAAGCGCGGCAGGGACAGGCGGTAGTAACCGTGCTTGCGCAGGATCACGGAAATGGAAATGCAGGTGGCCACGATGATGCCGCATACCGTAGCGATGGCTGCGCCGTATACGCCCAGCGCGGGGAAGCCCAGCTTGCCGTTGATGAGAATGTAGTTGAGAACCACGTTCACCAAATTGGCGGTCATGTTGGTAACCATGGTGATGCGCGTTTTACCGATCGCGCGCATGGCGGCACAGATGCACATGTTCCAGCAGTTGGGCAGGAAGCTGAAGCTGAGAATACGGAAGTAGGCCACGCTCAGTGCCATGGTTTCCTCGTTGGCGCCGCCCAGCTTCATCAGCCATTCCGCGCCGAAGTAGCCAATGAGCGTCATCAGAATGCCCATCACGGTCACAATTGCCAGCGACTGATTCAAACACTGGTTGGCGGATTTCTGGTCGCCGGCGCCCTTGCGGCGCGCGCAAAGCGCCGTGGTGCCCACGCACATGGCCTGCGCAAACACGTACATGATCATGCGCGGCTGGCCGGTCAGACCCACCGCCGCAATGGCGGCCGCGCCCAGCGTGCCCACCATCATGGTGTCCACCGAGCCAATGATGGCGGTGAGCGCGCCCTCCACCGTGGAGGGCCATGCAATGTTCAGTGTGCTTTTGTACAATTCCTTCAGCTTGGGGGTGTCGATGGGTTTCCCCTCATGATCCTTTACGCCGAAAATCTTTTGAAACAAGTCCACTTTGGCGACCTTTCCGCCGGTACTCTCTGCCGGCTTTCTGCGGCAAGCGCTGCCTGTATTTTTTTATGCTGTGTTTATTATAGCCCCGCGACGGAAGGAATGTCAAATGGTCCGTTTTGCAACGATCTGCACTTTTGCTTGCCCGTCCCGAGGAAAATATGGTATCATAAATCGTTGGTTTTATCCAAAAGGTTATCGAAGGAGGCTCTGCTGTGAAAAAAGAGAACCTTTGGCAGATCATCAAATTCACGCTTTTTTCCGCAAGCGCGGGCATCATTCAGGTGGCTTCGTTTGCTGTGCTGGAAACGGCGTTCCATCTTCCGTACTGGCCCAGCTACCTGACTGCGCTGATCCTGAGCGTTTTGTGGAATTTTACGTTCAACCGCCGCTATACCTTTCGTTCCGACGCGAATGTTGCCCGCAGCATGCTGCTGGTGGGGCTGTTCTATCTGGTGTTTACGCCGGTTTCTACCTGGTGGGGCGATGCGCTGACCAAAGCGGGATGGAATGATTTTCTGGTGCTGGCAGGTACGATGATCCTGAATTTTGTGCTGGAATACCTGTATCAGCGTTTTGTGGTGTATCGCGGCGCAATCGACAACAACGATGTAGCACGGCGTGCTCAGGGAAAAACGGAGGCTTAATATTTTGAAGAACTGGAAAAAATGGCTGTCCACGGCGCTGTTTGTGGTCATGATCGCGCTGCTGGGCTGGTACCTGTATGAAAAACGCGCCGATCTTGCGCAGCTGCTTACCTTCAGCTGGCAGACGGTGGCGCTGATCCTGGCGCTGGCGCTGGGCGCGTGCACCATGAATGCGGTCTACCATAAAATGATCCTTGATACCTACGGGATCGACCTTTCGCTGATCGACTGGATGGGTGTGGTGTTTGTGGCCAACGCCATGGCGCTGGTTTTGCCCATGCGCGCGGATCTTTTGTTTACCGCCGCCTATTACCGCCGCACCAAGGGCTTTGCCTACACCAAAAGCGCCAGCGTGGCTGCGGGTAATGTGATATTCGGCGTGATGTTTGCGCTTTTGCAGCTGTTTGCGGCGCTGCTGTGCACAGGTCTGATCGAGGGCCAGTGGCCGGCCGTCCTGTGGCTTTTGTGGTTTGGCATGTCGGCGGCGGTGGGCGTGTTTCTGGTCATTGCCCGCTGGTTTGAAAACCGCATGCCGGCGTTCCTGCGCAGGTACAAAGTGGTGGTCAAGATCGTGAGCGGCTTTAACGCGCTGCTGGGCAACCGGAAGCTTTTGTGGAAATTGCTGGGCTGCCTGACGGTGAACAATATTCTGCATCTGTTCCTGTACATGGCCTGCTTCCGCGGCATCGGCATGCAGGTAACGGTATACAAGGCGCTGTTCTACAACAGCATCAGCCGCCTGATGAACCTGGTGGCCATCGTGCCGGGCAACATCGGCATCGCCCAGCTGGTGATGGGCGTGTCCGGCAGCCTGATGGGCGATGTGTTCCACAACGGCGTGGTGGTCAGCCTGATCCAGCGCATCTCGCTGGTGATCATCTACATTGTGGTTGGCGGTGCGTTTGCCATCCCGGTATGGAAGCGCTGGAACAAAGCCGAAGGGCTGAAAAACTGAACGAAACGCTCCTTCCTGCATATGCTGGGGAAGGAGCGTTTGCTTTTATGAAGTTCCCCGCCGCAGGCGGTTCGGGGTCCTGGGGGTCACCCCCTGGTGAGAAAGATCGGGTTGCTCCATGCAACGCGGCCGGCCATATCGGTCACTTCCACGCGCAGGTAGGGGAAGCAATTCTTCACGGGCATGGAGGCTTCCACAATGGGCAGACCCTTTTCGCCGTGAATGTTTTTGGTAATGCTGGCGGCGCAGTGGAAGCGTACATAGCGGGCGGCGGAGCACTTGACGTGCGCCACATTGTCGTCGTCGATCCAGAAGTCGAAAATTTCGGGGCCGGTGGAGGAATAGAAGGCGCCGTTCTTGAGCGCATCAAGGATGGAATCCACGTTGTTTTCGGCGTTCACCATCACCCAGCCCTGGCAGTGGTAGATGGCCTCATGGCCGTCGTCCACGGCAATGCCGTAAATCTTCTGGCCCTGCATGAGCAGCTCGTCCCAGAGCCAGCCGTTGTTGACGTCCACGCCGTTGTCGATGGCGCAGCCGGTGTTCCACAGCTCCATGGCAAAGTTGCCCTTCAGCTGGTCAAACTCGCGTACGAAGGTGCCGCTCCACTGGGGATGGCACATCACCGTCAGCTGACCGTTGGCGTGGCCCTCATCCAGCACCTTCTGGAACTCAAACTGGTCCTTCACGCTGGCCTTTTCGATCACCTGATCCTGCTCGTAGGGGTTGTTGGGCTTTTCACGGCCAAGCCATACGGAGTGGAAGGTGTGCACGGGGCGGTCATCGGCAATGTTGCGGTCGTTTTCCATGCCGGGGATGATGGTCATTTTGCTGCCGGGCAGGTAGTTCTTGAAATTGTACTTGCGGTGGTCGGTGATGGCCATAAAATCATAGCCGTAGTGCTCGTGCATGGCGATGGTTTCTTCGGGGGTCATTTCGCCGTCGGAACGGGTGGTGTGGCAGTGAAGCGCTCCCTTGAGCAGCCTGGTGCGTTCGCCGAATGCGGCCTGTCGAATCATGGTTCTGTTCCTCTTTGAATGGTTATTGAATTTGTACCACGCTCACAGAGTGCGCGGGCAGCCGCAGACGGAGCATGTCATCGGTTTGTTCAATGATGGCGGAACTGTTGCACACGGGATGCACATGGTCGCGCCCGATATCGTTGTAATCATCCGCCGATTCGCCGATCAGCGAGGTCACGGTCACGCAGCCGCGGACAGGCAGGTGCAGCGCGATCTCTTTGGCGTCGGTCTCGTGCTTGTTCACGCAGGCAATGGCAATGGCTCCGGTTCTGGAATCCCGGGTGGCGGCGCAGTCCACCATGTCCACCACCACTTCGCCTTCCAGACCGGGGGTAACGTAGGGCTCCACATCCTGCGCCCAGCAATCCAGCAGCGTATCGCCCATCAGGTTCACATACATGTCGAACACGTGATAGGTGGTGCGAAGAACAATGCCCTCCGGGTAGGTAAAGATGCCGCCGCGGGTGTTGACCATGGGGGCAAAGTTTGCCATGCCCACGATATCCGCATTGCGCAGCAGCGTGTTCAGGAAACAGGCGGAGAATACCGCGTCCGCCATGGTGTAGCTGCTGTTGCGGTCGTTGTCATCGCGCGGGTAGAGGTATTCTTCCTTCGTGCGGCCCTGATAGGCGGTGTGGATGTTGGGGTGATACCAGCCGCGCAGATTCCATTCGTCAAAGGCGATGCGGATCCTGTTTTCCAGCCCCATGGCAGTCAGCAGACCGCGCACGCGGCGGATGGCGGTTTCGGTCTCGGCTGTATAGGACATGCAGCGGCCGTAGGGCGCCAGATCGTTGGTGTGGTGGATGGCGTCCCAGTAAGCATGGATGGAGATCCAGTCCAGCCGCTGGGCGCAGCTGCGCAGCAGGCTGATATTCCAGTCCAGGTCCACCAGCGCGGCGGCGGTCAGACTGGTGGTGGGGTCCACGTGCTGGATCATTTTGGTGGACTCGGCCGCCAGACGGGCCCATTCAAGGGTGCCCTTTGCGCCGATCTCCCAGTGGCCGTAGTTTTCGTTGCCGATGCTCCAGTACCTGACTTTGTGGGGCTCCCTGAAACCGTTGGCAATACGCATGCGGGCATATTCGCCCTCGGTTTCCAGATTGCAGTATTCCACCCAGTCGCTCATTTCCTCGGCGGTACCGGTGCCTGCGTTGGTGCAGATGTAGGGCTCGCAGTTCAGCTTGCGGCAGAGCTTGATGAACTCATCCGTGCCAAAGGTGTTGGGATCCTCCACGCGCCATGCCTTGTCAAATACCGGCTGGCGGTTGGGGCCTACGCCTTTTTTCCAGTTGTAGCTGGATACGAAGCAGCCGCCCGGCCAGCGAATGATGGGGGTCTGGATTTTGCGCAGCGCCTCCAGCACATCCTTGCGGAAACCATCTTCATCCGCAAGCGGCGATCCGGGATCGAACACGCCGCCGTATACCTGACGGTGGAAATGCTCCAGAAAGTGACCGTAGAGCATGGGATCGCGCTTGTGCAGTTCGCGTTCAGGGCTGATATGAAAGCGCACAGCAATCTTCCTTTCCGCTTTACAGCTGCATCATGTAGTTCAGCAGGTCATCTTCATGGCCGTTGAGGTATTCGTGGCCGAAATCGGGATAGATCTGGTATTCCTTTTCGGATGTGATGCGGTTGTAGGCTGCGAACTGGGTGCTGGGCGGGCAGATGTTATCCTGCAGGCCCGTGTACATGCGTACCTTCGCCTTGATGCGGTGCGCCATGTTGTGTACGTCGATGTAGCCCAGTCTGGTAAAGATCTCCTTTTCGCGCTTGTGCAGGGGATCAAAATGACGGAAATATTCTTTGAGCTCGCTGTAAGCGTCCTTGTCCAGATCCATATCCCATACGCGGCGATAATCGGAAAGGAAGGGATACTGCGGCGCGGCCAGCTTGAGGCTGGGGGTCAGCGCAGCGCAGGCCAGCGTAAGCGCGCCGCCCTGGGAGCCGCCGCAGGCGCCAACGCGGGTTTCATCCACGCAGTCCATGGCCATCACGATGCGCGCCAGCTGGGCGCAGTCCAGGAACACGCCGTAGTAGTACAGCTTGCGGGGATCTTCATTGTCCAGGCCGCGGATGATGTGGCCGTGCAGGGTGTTGCCCAGCACCTGGCCGTTATCCTCGCTCAAACCGCCCTGACCGCGGCAGTCGATGGCGGCCACGCACATGCCGGCGGCAGTCCAGCTCAGCGTGCTCATCATACTGCCGCGGTCGCCGCTGTAGCCGTGGAAGCGCACCACCGCAGGCAAGGGCTTTTCCATGTGACGGGGACGGGCAAAATAGCCGTGAATGCGCGCGCCGCCCACACCGGTGTACCACAGGTCATACACCAGCGCATTCGGCAGATCCAGTTTCAAATCCAGCTCACAGCCGGTGCCCAGCGCTTCCATTTCGGCAATACCGCGGTCCCAGAAAGCGTCCAGATCCGCGGGACATTCGTTGACGCCCTGATAGGTAAGCAGTTTCTCAAGAGGCATATCAAGAACAGGCATGAAAGGATCCTCCTTTGTTTGTGATTCCGGAGCGAAAATGTTGATATCAGTATAGCAAATCGCCGGGGCGCTTGTCCAGTACGCGAAAGGAAAGTACAAAAAAATACGCATAAGGCATTTACAAATGAAAAACAGTGTGCTATAATACATTTCGCATTCGCGGGAATGGCGGAATTGGCAGACGCGCATGATTCAGGTTCATGTGTTCTCACGGACATGCAGGTTCAAGTCCTGTTTCCCGCACCACACAAAAAGCTCTTTGCATCAGCAAAGAGCTTTTTGTGAATGAAGCGCCCTTCGGGCATGAAGCCGCTTCGCTAATGAAGGAATGAAGGAATTTCAGTTAGCGGGCGCTTCGCTTCATTCGAGCGCAGCGAGGTACTTCATTGGCGGCACAGCCGCCCTTCATTAGCTGCGAAGCAGCGTCTTCATTAACCTTCTACCGAGGTGTGCTCATGCGCAATGACCCTTTATCCACACAATCGATGGATTTTGCTGTTTCCATCATCAACCTCGTCAAGGAACTGAAACTCAAAAAGGAATCCATCGTTTCCAACCAGATTGGCCGCAGCGGAACCTCCATCGGCGCAAACATCCGTGAAGCGCAGTATGCGCATGGGAAAGCGGATTTTATCTCCAAACTGCAAATTGCACTGAAAGAAGCAAATGAAACCGGCTATTGGCTGGAATTGCTTTTCAAAACAGGGTACATCAGCGAAGAAGAATTCCGTTCGTTGGATGCTGCCTGTGCAAGCCTTAGAGTCATGCTGGCAGCGTCGCTCCGTACAGCAAAGGAAAAGCAAGCGTAAAGGCTGATTGCTGGTCATCGCAAAGCGTTGATTGATAAGAGCTTCCGGGTAGATCCTGTAAGAATACCCGCACCACACAAAAAGCCTCTGACAGTAGTCAGAGGCTTTTTGTGAATGAAACGCCCTTCGGGCATGAAGCCGCTTCGCTGCTGAAGAAATGCTTCAT
>JAFYQB010000113.1 GCA_017547285.1 Clostridia bacterium | reverse complement strand
CCTCCGACTCTTGTTCTGAAGCTGACGACATGTGCGTCAGCTTCGGAAGCCTTGCGCAGCAAGGCTGTCCTTACACCGTTTGCCGCCCGGCGAGCCGTCAGGCGAGTAGGCAAACGGTGCATTCTTCGGCGGAAAAGATCGCGTCAGCGAGCTTTTTCGACGGCCTGAGAGAAGGCAAAAGCCTTCTCTTTTGATTTACTTCCAGTTATCCAGCAGATAATCCAGCAAAAGCAGCGCATTATCCACGTTGCCGCTGCCAAGGGGCAGGCAGATCAGCGCGCCGGTGGGTTTCATGTCATAATCCCACATGCCTTCCAGCGCATCAGCCGGAATGGCGAACAGGCCTTTGTAGCCCGTTTCAGGATTCGTTGCAATACCTGCGCTCAGGTCGATACCCTCTACATTCAGCGTACCGTCATCCACGTAGGGCTGCAAATCCAGCAGTGTATTCTCGTTTGCATAGGCTCGGAAGCTGTCCTTCTGCAGCATATACACATCGCCCTGACCAGCAGCCATCCATACCATCAGCTGCATGTCGCCGTACATTTCATCCGTACCGACAAGATTGAAGGTAACTTCCTCCATTTCGGGGAACAGTTCGGGCTGAATTTCGTCCAGCAGCGCCTGACCCATACCCACTGTATTGGTGGTGGAAGGGCCCTGGTAGTACCATTCCACTTTCAGATTTTCCGGCGGACGGTAATGAGTCATGGTAAAGAGCAGATTCCAGCCGAAAATACCGGCAACAGCCAACAAAGCGTATTGCCACCAGAAATAGTGAAAATGATTGCGAATGCGATCCTTGGTGATCGGGAACTTAGGCGCCGCCATAAAAGCCTCCTGAAATACGCGCAAAATAAAGCAGCCGGACTGCTTACTAACATAGTATAGCACAGTCCGGCTGTTTTTTCCACATGGGAAGTGTAAACGTACCGTAAACAAATTAAACTTCCGGGAAGAACATCATTTCCACATACTGCTCGTTGAATACAGGGTTGCCGCCAAGATCCACATGTTTGGCGCATGCAGCGATCCGGCGCAGTTCCTGCAGGTTTTCGCCGCGCAGAAGCGTCATCACCGTGCCGTTCAGCGCAGCGTTGCCGATCACCTCGGTTCTGGGAATCAGGCTTTCCGGCAGCAGGCCTATCCTTGCAGCATTGTTCAGGTTAAGGTGACTGCCAAAGCCGCCTGCCAGATAAACCTTCTGCACCTGTTCATGCTTCACCCCTGCCGTGCGCAGCAGGCACTCGATGCCTGCCGCAATGGCCGCTTTGGCCAGCTGAACAGCACGGATATCCGCCTGAGTGAGCACAACGCTGTCCCTGAGCGTTACTTCGTCGTCATCCATCGCACCGGTTTCATCCACCCACTCCAGTTCCAGCATCGCAGCAACTGCATCCACAAGACCTGAACCGCACAGGCCAACAGCCGGCTGATGACGGATGGTGGATACCTCCAGCGCACCGTCCTTGACCGCCACGCGGTCGATCGCACCCGGAATGCTGCCGCAGCCGCAGGTGATGCCTGCACCCTCAAAAGCCGGACCAGCGGCAGTGGAGGCAACGTACAGAACGCCGTCCTTCCAAAGCGCGATCTCGCCGTTGGTGCCCACATCACACAGCAGAGCAATATCGTCCTTTTTCATCATGCCGCTGGCCAAAACCGCGCAGGTGATATCCGCACCCACAAAGGCATGCAGGCAGGGCGGCAGCCAGGCTTTTCGACTGCCAAGCTGAACTGTTTCATCGAACAGACAATCCGCCTCAAACGGCGAATGGGAAAGCGGCTCCGGATTTCTGCCTGTCAGCAGATAGAGCATGGTGGTATTGCCAGTCGCCGCCAGCGTTTGAACCTTTGCAGGTTCAAACCCAGCCTGCGCTGCCGACTGAGCAATGAGCGTTTCAATGGCCGAAACAATCATGCTGCGCAGGTGTTCCAGCCTGCCGTCCATCGCCGCGCCGATGCGCCCAATCACATCCGCTGCCACAGCAATCTGCGGATTCGCCATGCTGCTTACGCCAAGGCACTGACCTGTCTGCAAATCAAACAGACGCAGCGCCAGTGTTGTCGTGCCAATATCCACCGCTGCGCCCACACCCGTACCAAGCGGCTGTTCGGGCATGACCTCCACGCCGCCGGTTTCAATTTGATCCATGGGCTGTGTCTGCGGAATGGTAATGGAAGCGTCCCCCAGCAGCACTGCCTGACAGATCAGTCTTGTGCCTGCTTTTCGTTCTTCCGGCGTAGGGGCGGAAAGTCCGCCTTCCATCAAAGCCGCGCATTTGCCGCACACGCCGCGGCCGCCGCAGGGCTGAGGCACAAGAATGCCGTTTTCTGCCAGAATGCGGCTGATGGGCGTACCCGCCTCAGCCGTCCATTCGGTTTTCTGAAAGCCCTGATGCACCGTTAAAACAGGCATGTCATTCTCCTTTTTGATCAAACAGCAGCGCGCTGAAATACGTAACGGTATTCTGACCGTTGATATACTTGAGCGTGGTGGATTTGGTGGTCTGGTACACGTCCACGCCGTAAGCTTCCAGGGAGGCCATCGCCTTCTCCGGGAAACGGCAGGGCTGATTATCGATACGGGCGCAGCGCTCGCAAAGTCCGCAGCCGCCGCAGGTAAGATGCAGATGCGCGCCCACCATCGGTTTCAGTTCTTCTTCCAGTTGATAAGAAAGCTTGATATGCTTTTTCTTGGCTTCGCCCATGCCTTCGATGTCGAAGCTATCCTCCAGCTCACCAATGGTCTGATACCACAGCGCCTGCTTGTACTTGCGGATTTCTGCCATCAACGGTTCAATATCGCCCACATCCGGAGGGCACATCCAGCACCTGCCCCACGCGCCGCACAGATTCTTGCGGCACGCCTCGCGAAACTCGGCAGAGGTAATGATCTGATCAACAGAGATGATCTCAGCCTTGGCAGCGCCCATTTCGAGCGCCCGTTCGATCAGCTGTTCGTTCATGCTATTTCCTCCCTGTTTGTGCAAAAAGAGCCCGCCGAAAAGCCGACGGGCGTTGAGTATGATTACAGCGCCTTGAAAAAGGCTTCAATATTCTCCCAGCGGGAATGCGCAGGAATATCGCATCCGGAGGAAGGCACAAAGTTGCGATAGCTGCCGCAGCGTGCCATCAGATCGGCCACAGCGGCGGTCATACTTTCGGGCGTGCCGTTGGCAAACTGCGCAGCGGGATCGATATTGCCCATGCACAGTTCGGTTTCCGGCGCAGCCTTCATCACAGCTTCCATATCCACCGCGTTGCCGAAGTGATAGGCAGCGGCGCCCTGCGCAAAAATGCCGTCCAGCATATTGATCACAGAATTGCCGCAGTTATGATAGATCACGGCAAAATCGTCCGTCTGCAAAGCTTCGACGATCTGCTTTACATAGGGCATGGAGAATTCTTCCGCCATATCGGGACTCAGAATGCCCGCCAGCGGTTCAGCCATCATGATGCCATCCGCGCCAGCCTGTTTCATGGCTTCGCCGTAGGCAATCAGGAACTTTGTGGCCTTTTCCAGCACCTTGTGAACCGTTTCCGGCTCATCGTAACAGGTGTACATGATTTCGGTCACGTCCATCAGGCGGCCTGCCAGCGAATAGGGGCCAATCATACCGGCCAACAACGGCTTGTCGGTCATCTTTTCGCGGGCCAGTCTGACCGCATCCACAAAAATGCCGATACGTCCCGCATCCAGACCGGGAACTTCCAGTGCTTCCGCTTCCTCCTCATCGCTGACCACCTGGCCAACAACGGCGGGGATTTCATCCGCACTAAAGCGCACTTTCGCGCCAAAAGCTTCTGCTTCCACCGAAAGATCCATCAGGCTGATCGCAGCCAGCGTGTTGGTTTCACGGGCGATCAGCGCCATGGCTTCCGCCTGCAGAGGGGCGGATTTGACCAGTTCTTCCACCGTTACGCCCAGCTTCTGAGAAGCCGGGAAGGACAGGATGGGCAGAGCGCGCTTCTTTTCAGAGCGCGCTTCCTGCCAGAGCATTGCACGAATATCCATGCAGTCCTCCAAAAAATCAGGCGCAGAATTCAACAGCCTTGTCGGCAGCAGAGGCAGCGTCAGCCGTGTAAGCGTCTGCGCCGATCTGCTTGCAGTATTCCTCGGAAACAGGTGCGCCGCCGATCATGATCTTGACCTGATCGCGGATGCCGGCAGCCTCGGCGGTCTTTACAACATCAGCCATTACGCTCATGGTGGTGGTCAGCAGAGCGGAGCAGCAGATGATCTGGCAGTTCTGTTCCTTGGCGGTGTTCACAAAGGTTTCGGCGGATACGTCGGTGCCCAGGTCAACGACTTCCAGGCCCTTGCCTTCCAGCATCATCTTGACCAGGTTCTTGCCGATATCATGCAGGTCGCCCTGTACGGTGCCGATGCACACGCGGCCGTGAGCCTTGACGCCTTCGGCAGCCAGCAGAGGCTTAAGCAGCTGGGAACCCATATTCATAGCACGGGCGGCTACCAGCACTTCAGGAACAAAAACTTCGTTGTTCTTGAACTTTTCGCCGATGATGTTCATGCCGTCCATCAGGCCCTTTTCCAGGATCTCCTGAGCGGGCAGACCGGCGTCGATGGCTTCCTGCACCAGCGCCTTCACGTCCTTGGCTTTGCCCTTCTGCAGCTTTTCAGAAATCTGAGCATACAGTTCCATTGAAAAATCCTCCTCTGCATTCCCAAACATGGTATCCGGCCTCGACCGGTTTTTGACATTCTTACGATAAAAGTATACCATCTGCGCCCACAAACGGTTATCAAAAAGATATGCCGGAATATCGATTTCCTGCTTTTTTCCGTTTTGTAAAATATAAATCCGATATTTTGGGTTTTCCTTCACAGGCGCTGCCTGCGGCATTCGTGGGGCGACATGCCTTTTTCCTTTCGGAAGGCATAACTGAAGTTGGCAACGCTGTTAAACCCTACCTGAAAGGCGATATCCTGAACCGGCAGGCGCGTGGTCTGCAAAAGCTGCATGGCCTGATCCATTCGGCTGCGCACCACAAAACGGTAGGGTGACAATCCCGTTTCCTTCTGGAACACATGCGAAAAATAGCTGGGGCTGTACCCCGCATTGGCGGCGATGGATTCCACGGTGAGCGGTTCTGCCAGATGGCTCTGAATATAATCAATGGCCTGATCCACCATGCTGTTGCCGATGTTGCCCTCGCCGCTTACGCCGCTGGACTGCATGAGCACCATCAGAATACCGTAAAGCATGGAAGACGTTTGCGCCTCGTTTACACGGCGGTCGTCCTTCATGTACCCCAGCAGTTCCCCCACCAGTTCATGCATGCGGGTGCTGTCCGTCAGGCGGATGACGCTGCCGCTGGAACGGTTGATGTGCTCAAAAATTTCACGGCTCTGAGCGCCGTCAAAGTGGATAAAGGTGAAGCTGCAAGGCCCCTGCGCCTGATAGCTGTGCGGCAGATTGCAATCCAGCAGCAGCGCCTGCCCCACGCGGATGGTTCCGCGCTGACGGCGGGTCTGATAATTGAGTGCGCCCGCCATCATCACAATCAGCAGATAACTGTTGTGAATGTTGCGGTGCACCGCATAGCTGGGCTTGCAATCAAAATATCCCACGCTGATGGGATAATACAGCACATTCTGTAATTCTTTTGGCGCAGGAATATAGTAATGCACCGAAGTATCCTCCAGCATTTCCGGGTTCAGCTTCACTTTTCTCACCTCGCTTACTGAAAATTATAGCATAAACAAACCCAAAACGCTATGGCCTTAGCAGCAGCTTCCAGTACAAAAAGACCCGCCCCTGACCGCGCTTTGCGCGGTCAGAACGCGGGTCAGGGACAGAGCCCTGGTTATTCGTCGGGGGATTCCAGAATGATCTTTCCGTCCTGCATACTTACCTTCAGGCGGTTGCCGCTGTGGCCGATCTTTTCCAGCATTTCCTTGGGAATCTGCAGGCGATTGGCACGGTCCAGCACGGCGTATTCATCCTGCACTTCCTCTGTTTGGGTGAAGGCGTCAATGTCTTCCAGACGGGTCAGATAGCTCTGCTTCATGATGCGTTCGCTGGCGATTTTACCGTCTCGGATCGCCACCACACGGTTCACCTTTTTGGCCAGCAGCGGATCGTGGGTAACAATGATCGTGGTCAGGCCCAGATCGCGGTTGATGATTCTGAACACATCCAGAATATACGCGCCGGTTTTGGCATCCACAGAGCCGGTGGGCTCGTCCGCCAGAAGCAGTTTCGGGTTATTGGCCAATGAGATGGCGACTGCTACGCGCTGCTGCTCGCCGCCGGACATCTGAGTAAGCCTGGAATGTTTTTTGTGAGCCAAACCCACCAGTTCAAGAAGCTCCAGCGCTCGCTGCTTCTTCTTTTTTACGTTTTTTTCAAACAGCATGGGCATCTGCACATTCTGCCATGCCGTCAGATAGGGCATCAGGTTGCGGGCGTTGTTCTGCCACACAAAGCCGACCGTACGGCGCTTGTAGTCTACCAGCTGCTGATCATTGAGCTTGAACAGATCCTTGCCATCCACGATCAATCGGCCGGCAGACGGGCGGTCCAGGCCGCCGATCATGTTGAGGAAGGTGGATTTGCCGCTGCCGCTGTTGCCAATGATGGCCATCATTTCGCCGGTCTCCACGCGCAATTCCAGGCCCTGCAGCGCAAGCACCTCAATGTCCTTGGTCTTATAAATCTTGACCAGATTTTCGCATTCGATCATGGCGGTATGATTATCCATTGATTCTCTCACCGTCCTCCAGCTCGATGACTGCGTCGCCGATCTCCATCAGCCCCGTGTCATGCGTTGTCATGACAATGGTCACGCCCTCCCGCTCGCAAAGCTCCTTGAAGATTTTGACCACCTGCAGACCGGTGACGGTATCCAGCTCGCCGGTAGGTTCATCTGCAAAGATGATCTTGGGGCGGTGCGCAATGGCGCGGGCAATGGCCACGCGCTGCTGCTCGCCGCCGGAAAGTTCCTGCGGCATATGCTGCACGCGCGCGCCCAGACCCACCATTTTCAGGCATTCCATCGCCCGATCAAGCTGTTTTTCCCTGCTGCGTGCCATGCGAAGGGCATACTGCACGTTTTCCAGCGCATTCATCATGGGAATCAGTGCAACAGACTGGAAAACAAAGCCAACTTCTCTGCGTCTGAGTTGTGCACGTTTGTGCTCGCTCATGGAAACAATGCTTTTTCCATCAAACAGCACATCGCCTTCCGTAGGCTTGTCCAGTGCACCCAGAATATTGAGCAGCGTGGTTTTGCCGCTGCCGGAACGGCCCTTGAGAATGGTGAGCTTGCCGCGCGGAATTTCTGCGCTGACGCCCTTGAGCGCCCAGAATTCGCCGCTGGCGGTAGGAAAACTGCGTTTGACGTCCTTTACCGAAAGAAAGATATCGTTCATCGCTCAGTCCTCCCCCAGTTTCAGCGCCTGCGTGACCTTCATGCGCGAGATCAGCATGCCAAGAATCAACATACAAACAAGCATCACTGCACCGATCACGCCAAAGAGCCGGACTGTGTCCGTGGAATGGCTGATCAATTCCAGCTGCAGCGCATTATCGCTGGCAGCATAAGCCAACTGGATAAGCGGCATATAGAACCTGGCTGTCAGATGTCCCACCAGTGCGCCGACGGCAATGGACAATCCGGAAATGAACACCTGCTCATTGATCAGCATGGTAAACACCTCACGCATGGTCATGCCCATGGCGCGGAAGATACCAAACAGCAGCGAGCGGGACTGGATGGACAGGATCCAGAAAATCAGAAAGCCTACCGAGCACAGCAGAAGCACCACTATGAAGCCGACCGTCAGAATACCGTTGGTACCCTGCAGAATGGGATCGTTCTTTTTTTCGATCAGTTCTGCTTTGGCGTCGCGGAACGTTGAAAAACCCTTGCTGTTGTTTTCGGCAAAGTCGTAGAGGTAGGAGCTGGAATCCCTGTTCCGGATCCACACCTGGTATGGCATAACGCCCATGGAAGACTGAAGCTGCGAGAGGTGCGCAACAATCAGGTAATTTTCCTTTTCCTCATACAGACCGTTGGATCCCTTGGCATAGGTCACAGGCACCCAGCCGGGGAAATAATCCACAAAGCCGTAGATCACGCCGCGCATGCTGTCGCTGTTGTTGGTGCGGTAGGTGATGGAATCGCCCAGCTCGTAGCCATGCTTATCGGCAAAGTTGCGGGAAACCAGCACCGCACGGCTGTTCTGCGCCATGGCGTTCAGGTAATGGTACCAGTGCACATCACTCAGGCTGTCCTTGTACCACGCCACCGAACCGAACTCTCTGGTGTGAATGCCCATCAGCTGAATGTTTTTGATGGTTCCGCCTCCACTGACCGAAACATTCGCGCTCTGGTTCACATACACACGCGTAACGGCTTCCGCCTCTTCCAGCCCCTCAAAGCGGCCGAAGTCCGGTTCGTAGTAGATGACTTCACTGGCAGAAGCGGCGCTTCCCTCCGTGTCTGTGCTTTCGGTGCTGTCCCACTTTTCCTGCAGCACCACATCCGCACCGATGGTATAGTACAGATTGTCCTCGGCATTCTGGTTGATGGTACGCGCCGCCTGCGCATTGAACACACCCAGCGCAATGGTCATGATCAGGAACACCATAATGAAGCTCTGACTGCTGCGAGTGCGAAGCACATGCAGGAAAGAAGCATACATGGCCGGGCTCCACCAGCGGCGGAACAGACGGTACACCAGCCATACCAGCAGCGGCACAACACGCACTGCCAGCAGGCCGCAGCCGATCATGAACAGCGAACTGGACAAAAACAGCAGCGGATCCAGCGAAGCGCCTTCCAGCACGCGGGCGGACAGGATCTCCTTCTGGCCGTTGAAGCTGTACAGACCATACAGCGCCACCAGCAGTGCGATCAGATCCAGCCCCAGTTTCTGCCACAGCGGCGTGGCTTTGCGGTGCTTCTGCCTTTTTGCGTTCACAATTCCGGTACGGGAATAACGCAGCGCAGGCAGCACCATGGCACAGATGGAAAGCAGCGACGCCGCTCCGGCGTAGATCAGCGCCTCGGTGGTTACTTCCATAGGCAGGGCGCTGCGGCGCACAAACTCCAGGAAAGCGTTGGCCGAACCCAGCACCTGACACAAATACATGCCCAGCGGAATACCGGCCGCAAATGCAATGGCAGACACCAGCAGGCTCTGGATCAGGTAGATGCCAAAAATCTGCATTTTGCCCGCGCCGCGGCTTTTGATGACAGCAATTTCGCTCTGCTCAATCTCCAGCATCTGGCGGGACACCATAAAGATGAACGCGGCCAGCAGCATAAAGATCGGCACCTGCAGAACCCACAGGGTCACCTGTACTTTCTGGGTCGTGGTCATATAGGCGGTAAAAACATCCGAGAAGTTATCGTTGTAGGCACGCACGGCATTGCCGTTGAACCGGTGACGGTATCCATCGGCTACAGCCAGCATCTGCGGCACGTTTTCACCGCGCATGGCGGTATAATCCAAAAGCACATACCAGTTTGCGTTGATCAGCCACGGCAGTTCCTCCGTGCTCAGGAAACGCTGTTCGAAGGCTTCCTGCGCAATGAAGAGCGTATCGTGGTAGGAGCTGGGTGTGCGCACCCAGTAGATATCCTCATCCGAACTGTTGGTAAATACGCCGGCTACGCGCACCTTGAGCGGTTCTTCCTTCTCATCCACAATCCGGGAAAAGGTCAGCACATCATCCAGCATCAGATTCTGGTTGATGATCGCTTTTTCGCTGAGGATGGCGTCATACACACCGTTTTCATCCGGTTCCGCGCTGAACATGCGCCCCGCCACCAGATCAATATGCTGTTCCAGATCACTCAGGCAGGCAATGGTCAGGCGCTGATCATCCGCATCATCGCGAACCACTTCCAGGTCAGCAGAGGATTTGATGGTACTGTAGTGCGTGATGGTATGCAGCGCGTCCACTCCGAAAGCTTCCGGCATTCCATCCACAACAGCCATATGCTCGCGCACTTTGGCCAGTTCATCCGTCTGACTTTTGATTTTGAAGTTGATCAGGCCCGGATAGGCGTTTTTGGTATTCAGATAATTTTCCAGATTTTTGGTAATGGTTCGCTGAAATACCGCATGGGTATACATGGGATTGCCCGCAGCAATGCTGATCAGCAGGATGTTGCCAATCAGCAGCGACAGGATCATCCACTTTTTGCTGAGCATTTTGCGAATGACAAATCTGAGCATGGCTTCCTCCGATCAGTCCAGAATAATGGTATCGCCCACATCCAACCCCTGCAGCACCCACACATTGGACATGTTGGAAAGACCGATGTTGATAAAGTGTTTCTGCAAATTTCCGTTGACCAGGCATTCCACGTAGTTTTTGCCGGCATCCAGGGTCACGGCCCGCCGCGGAATAACCATCACATTTCCCAGATATTCGGATGTACCGGTCGCCGTCATGCGGTTCATGCGCGGCGCTTCGCCCTCAAAGGGATCGAGCTGGATGAAGGCATGTCCGAGGCGGCGGTTTTCAGGCAGAATGTTATCTGCCGCCACCACACGGCCCTGAAACACTTCCGGATTATTTTTGGGCCCGATGGTTACTGAAACAGGCATGCCATAGCGGAAATAGAGCTGGTCATTGCTGATGCGCAGAAGCATGCCATCCTCACGGTACATGGTGATGAGCGTTTCATTGGCATAGATCTTCTCGCCCTCGCGCTTGTAGGCAACATGGGTAATCACACCATCGTAAGGCGCATACAGGTAGCAGCTGCTGTTGGCCTCTTCCAGTTCCGCTGCCTCTTCCGTCATACGGGCGATGGCGCACTCCTGCTGATAGCAGTACTGCTCATAGGCTACCTGGGCACGACGGATACGAAGCGTCATCACCTCGCGCTCGCAGGCGTCACGGATGGATGACTGCTCTCTGAGCATTTCGGATATTTCCTCACGCTTCTTCGCTGAATTGCTCAGGTAATCCTCCTGCGCGCGCTCCAGCGAGAGCTTTGCAGAGGCTGTGGCAGCCTCGTCCACTTCAATGGTAAAGGTCGCCAGAATGTCGCCTTTTTTCACCTGCTGGCTGCGCGCAACATGATACTTGAGAAAACTGGCATTATCAATCTCCGCCGCCAGCTCATAGGTATTGGGATAGTACTCCGATGCCGTAGCGTTGTAATCGCGCTTGTATTCTCCTACTTCCACCACTGCGGTTTTGGAATAGTTGACGGTTTCGGTCTGAATCATTTCATTCGAAATGATGCTGGGGCTTTCCGCCAGAGCAGAAGGCACAAACAGGCACAGAGCCAGCAAAAGGCACAGCTTATTCCTTAACATAAACCAGCTCTCCTTCCTGCAGCCCTTCTATGATCTGGGTATACCAGTCGGTGGTAACGCCCACGGTCACTTCACGGCGTACGCGCACGCCATTCTCCATCACATACAGATAACGGGTACGGTCCGCAGTGTAAAGGGTATTGGTAGGCACCAGCAGCGCATCCGGGCGGTAATTGCTTTCCACACAGATGACCGCATACTGGCCTGCTTCCAGTTCTTCCGTCGGTTCGTCAAACGTAAACTGGCGGCGCAGCTTGACGCCGGCCAGCACCTGCGCCATATATTTCTTTTCATCCACGGGCGTAGCCGTCATGGCGTACTGCTTTGAACCAACCTGCGCATATACGGCGTGTGCAAAGTCCAGCGTGGTGTTGGAAATATAATCGGATTCTACAAGCAGCCTGCTGTCATCCGCCAGGTAAATGAGCGGAGTGAAGGCGCCTACATAATCGCCGTGCCGCCATTCGCTGCTCATATAGGCCACACGGCCGTCAAAAGGCGCATACAGCACGTTTTTCTGAATTTCAGTTTCCAGCCGTTCCAGTTCGCCGGTCAGTTTTTCCTTTTCCAGAGCACGCAAATCGGCTGCCAGTTCCAAATCCAGCTTTTTCTGCTGAATATCCAGTTCCTTGAGCGCTGCGGCAGTCGCGTCGCCTTTTCGGTTCAGCTGGCGCAGTTCTGCATTCAGAATGGCCAGATCAATTTCGGCCAGTTCCTGCTCATAAGCGGTATTGGTTTCCAGTTCCTCCAGCTGGCGGTGCAGCGTTTGAACGCGCTCGGTTTCGGATTCGGTATCCAGCGTGATGAGCGGATCGCCGGCCTTTACCTGCTGACCGATGATGACATGCATTTCCTCGATCACGCCCTCCTGCTCAAAGAAAAACTCCTCCACGTAAGGCACCACCGAAGCAGGGTGCACCGCAATACTGGAAATATCGCCAATGAACGCTTCGACGGCGTTCATCTGCACGCCCGCCGGTTCAAGCAGTTCGGGCGCTTCCTGAGCCAGTGCGCAGGGAGCGCACAAAGCCAGGAACAGCCATATGCAAATCCATTTTTTCATGGGCTCCCTCCTTACTTGATGACCACGCTTTCGCCCTCTTCCAGACCGCTGAGGATCTCTGTAAGGGCGTTGATGGTCATGCCCGGCTCCACATACTTGTAGGCCTTCATGCCATCCTCACGCAGGTAATACACAATCGGTTTTTCGTTCGCCAGCGTAACGGCCTTTGCAGGCACATACAGCGTATTCAGCCGCTCATCCAGCACGATCTCCAATGTGCCGGTATCGCCGTCCTTCAGTTCAAAGCTGGGCTGTGTAAGAGCAAAGTACACATAGCTCTTTTTGCCTTCCTCCCGTACCGGTTCTGGCAGGCCCAGCTCCTGCGCGCTGACAACAACGGCTTCATAGTTTTCCTTTTTGACCGTTACCATGTGGCTGTCACCCGGTTCAAAGCGATTCCAATGTTCCGTAGAAGCGCGGAAAATAGAACGTGTGGAATCCACCACCGTTATTACGCCAACGCCGAATTCGCTCTTTTCGCCCTCCTCAAAATCAGCCACGCGGGTAACGGTTCCGCCGAAAGGCGCACGGATCTGTCTTTGATCCAGCTTTTTCTGCAGCCCCTTCAGCGTAAGCTGCTTGTAGGTAAGCGAATCCTGCAGCGACTTCATCAACTGCAAAAAGTTTTCTTCCGCCTGATGCCAGACCTTTTCCCGTTCCGGCGCATCCATCTGTTCCGTGGTGATCTCCAGCCTCTGCAAATCCAGATCATACCGGTTTTGCTCATAGGCTATCTGTAGTTCAAGCACAGCAATGTCGTTTTCCGCTGCCGCAATCTGCGCTTCCAGATTGCCCAGCTGCAGCTGCGCCAGCAGCTGGCCTTCCGCAACCGTGTCTCCTGCTTGTACCATGCAGCGGTCAATGAATTCGTCATCCAGCTGAAAAGACAGGCTGGCCGTCTGCACAGGCACATAGCTGCAGCTGACCTTGACCCGATTGATCAGATCGCCGCGCTCCACCTGCACGGTGTGGTATTCGGGCCTTGTATAGGTACGAACCAGCGGCGCGGTGCGAATGGTCTCCTCCTGGGGCAGCAATGTGCACGAAGTGAGCAGACAAGCCGACAGCAGGCATACAATCAATGTTTTCCAGCGCATACCCAGCCTCACTCAAGGTCGATGGTCAGGCTTTCGCCTTCCAGTTCAAACACAACGCTCCATTGTGCGTTGGCATCCTCAGCCAGCGCGGCAGGAATTTCGGCATAGGCAAGCAGACGGGCCTGCGCCATGGGCAGCAGACGGGTATCCAGCTCTGTGCCGCCGCTTGTTTCCACCGCCAGTTCCGCTTCATAGGCGTATTTGCCATTATAAACAACGTTCGCTTCCATCTGCATGAACAGATGAAGCTCCTGTGCGCTCATGTTGCGGATGAAGCCGTCGGCAGCCAGGAACACATTATCGCTGTTGGCAGTGGTGCGAAGCGTTTCCACATTGGCGGATGCGCTTACGCCGCCGGCAAACCAGTAGCGTTCCAGGCTCACTTCCGCCGTTTCGCCAACGGGCTGCATAGCGGGAGCCGGGGTGTTTTCAACAGCGCTGCCTTCCGCCAGAGCCTCCAGCAGCGCAGCATCCACACAGCCGGTGGGTACACGGCCCAGATACTTCTGCGCACGCAGCACCGCTTCCTCCGCCGCATCGGTCATTTTCCAGTAGGCGGTACCGTTCAGGAAGCCGAATTCGATCAGCTTTTCCTGCGCAGCCACGGCGGCGTCGCCGCTGGCGTCGGGCAGTACCATACCCATTTTATCCGTCAGCCGCTTTTCACACAGCATATTCTCCACCGAACCCTGGGTGACAGCGGGCAGATATCCGTATTCCTTTTCCCAGGCCGCAGCGCTCAGATCCCAAAGGTCATAGTTTTCCACGCCCAGTTCACGCAGCAGGGCCAATCCATGAGGCATCACGCCCAGCGATGCGCCCTCCACACCCTGACGCTCCGCCGTTGCGCTGCGGTTGACCGAAACGGTATACTCTTCATTGCCGATCAGACGGATCATCACATTTTCGGCATTCTCCATAGCGGCGGCCACCTGCATGCCCTGCCTGTTCAGCGGCACGGTGATGCGCTCCGCCGTATGACGGCTGTGCGTTACGCTTTCGGAGGATGCAGCCAGATCAAAGCGCTGTCCGTCCACCAGAATGCTCACAGCGCGGGCGCGGATCATACCGCCGTCGATATGATAAATGCGCAGAACAGGCGTCCATACGCCGGTGCGCACGTCGCCCTCCGCCGCCAGATGGAACGCGATCATCCGCTGGCTCGAACGCATGCCGTATTCCCAGAAACGGTCCATCAGCGCATCCGCCTGATAGGCATGCACGGTCCACTTGCCCGTTTCCTGATCACAGGCATAGGAAGGGTAACGCAGCAGTTCTTCGTGATCCACCAGCCTGCCGGCGCACTCTGCGCCAAAGGCACTGGTAAACAGCATAAGGCAGATCATCAGACACAGAAGCATTTTGACAGTGTTCTTCATACAGACACCTCTTTTGTTTGATTGCGCGGAAAAATGCTATTTTATTATATTCTACCTTTCCATAATTCGCAATCATAAATTGAATTTACAGCTACGCTTCCATGCTTCTTGACAAATCCTTTTTCCCTGTGCGATACTGAAAAAACATACTGTCATCATCTGCGAGGTGCTGCTCCATGAAAAACCTCCTGTCCCTGATCCGCGAAAACGATCCCATCATCATCCACCGGCATACCAATCCGGACGGCGATGCGCTGGGCAGCCAGACGGGTCTTAAACAGATCATTCTTGAAAACTTTCCCGGAAAAACCGTATACATGACCGGCGACGCCGCAGGCCGCTATGCCTTTATGGCAGACAGCGTGATGGACGAAGTAGCGGATGAAATCTTTCCCACCGCGCTGTGCATCATTCTGGATACCTCCGCGCCGCATCTGATCAGCGATTCCCGCTATCAGCAGGCCAAAGCACTGTGCCGCATTGACCATCACCTTTTCATCGGTCAAATTGCGCCGGTGGAGCTGGTGGACAGCAGCTATGAAAGCTGCTGCGGTCTGATTACCGCTTTCTGTATGGAAATGGGTCTGCGCATGAACAGTGCGGCGGCGACCGCGCTCTATACCGGCATGGTCACCGATTCCGGGCGTTTCCGATACGATTCCACCAGCCCGCAGACCATGCGCTGCGCCGCCTTCCTGCTGGAACACGGGGTGGATACCAACGAAATCTACCGCCAGCTCTACGCCAGCGACTTTGATCAACTGCTCCTCCGAGCAAAGTACACACTTAAAATCCGTTTCACGCCCTGCCGCGTGGCGTATATCTATACTACACGGGAAGAGCTGGACGCCACCGGAGCGGACGAGTTTACCGTCTCACGCGGCATGGTCGGCGTGATGAGCGATATTCAGGGCGTGGATATCTGGGCCAACTTTACCGAAACCGAACGCGGCGTGCTGTGCGAGCTGCGCTCCAGCCAGTATAATATCAACCCCATTGCCGTCAAGTATGGCGGCGGCGGACATGCCAAGGCCAGCGGCGCAACCTTGCCCGACCGCGAAACGGCCATGCTGATGCTTAACGATCTTGACGAACTGACCAAAGGAGCAAACAAATGAATCCCGTTTTACAAACCATTTTTGACCGCATCAAGGCAGCGGAAACCATCATGCTGTTCCGCCACATCCGCATTGACGGCGACTGCGTGGGTGCAACCAAGGGCCTGCAGGAGATCATCCGCCGCACGTGGCCGGAAAAGAGCGTCTATCTGGTGGATGACGAGCACAGCGATTACCTTTCTTTTCTGGGAGCGGATGATGCGCCTGTATCCGATGAGGCGTATGCAAATGCCCTCGGCATAGTGATCGACGTAGGCAACCGCGAACGCATTTCCAATCAGAAATACGCGCTTTGTCAGGAAATCATCAAGATCGATCACCACATTGAACGCGACCCCTACGGCCACATCAACTGGGTGGAAGACTGGCGTTCCTCCGCCTGTGAAATGATCGCCGCTTTCTATGAGGCGTTTCAGGACAGGCTCGTCCTCAGCAAGCGTGCTGCCGAATGCCTGTACACCGGCATGGTTACGGACTCCGGCCGTTTCATGTACGAAGGCGTTACCGGCGATACCATGCGTTTGGCCGGATTGATTCTGGACAGCGGCGTGGATACTGAAACGCTGTATTCCCACCTGTACCTGCGCACCTTTGACGAACTCAAGTTCAAAGCCGCCATTTATGAAAACATGCAGCTTACGCCGGGCGGCGTGGCATGGATTCATGTGGATATGGATATGCAAAAGCGTTTCGGCCTCACCTTTGAAACGGCCTGCACCTCCATTTCAAGTCTGAGCGATATCAAAGGCGTGCTGTGCTGGCTGGCGTTCATCGATACGCCGGAAGGCGAGATCCGCGTGCGCCTGCGTTCGCGCTTTGCCTCCATCAACACCATTGCCGAAAAGTATCACGGCGGCGGCCATGCCTGCGCCAGCGGCGCGACTGTGTACTCTGCGGATGAAATGCAGGCGCTGATCGCCGATGCTGATGAACACATCCGTGATTACAAGGCAACGCACGAGGGTTGGCTATGAAAATCTGCATCACCAATGACGACGGCATTTTCAGCGAAGGCATCACGCTCCTTGCCGAGTGGGCCAAAAAACTTGGCGAAGTGGTGATCGTTGCGCCAAAGGTACAGCAGAGCGGTAAGGCGCACAGCATCGAAATCCACAAGGCTTTCGAAGTAAAACGCGTGGAGCATCCCACCGGTCTTCGCGCCTATTCGGTGGATTCCACCCCGGCTGACTGTGTGCGTATTGCGCTGGTCGCCATGCAGGAGAACTTTGATATCGTCTTTTCCGGCATCAACTGCGGCTACAATCTGGGACGTGAAATCATCTATTCCGGCACGGTCGGTGCGGCTCTGGAAGCTGGCATGCAGCAAACCAAAGGCGTGGCTTTTTCCACTGGCTTTGATACCTTTGAAGGCGCGCAGAAGCATCTGGATACTGCATGGGATTACATCATGCAAAACAATCTGCTGAGCAAATCCGATGTGTGGAACGTAAACATTCCGGAGGAGCCTTCCGGTGAAATCCGCATGACGCATCAGGGCGGACGCTTTTTCTCGGATGATTTTATCTGGGATGGCAACATGATTCGTTCCAACGGTCAGAATATCTGGCAGCCTACGGAAGATCCGCAGCTGGATACCAATGCCGTGCTTCATGATCGCTGTATTTCCATTACCCCACTGACCACAGACAAAACCAACTGGGCTGCATTGAAATGAACAGCCGACAGAAAGATCCATTTATGCACATCCGGACAATGAGAACCGACGATTACGAAGCAGTTTATGCCCTGTGGCTGTCCTGCGCCGGAATGGGCCTGAACGACCTGGATGATTCCCGTGAAGGCATCGAACGCTATCTGAAGCGCAATCCTGATACCAGTTTTGTCGCTTTGCAGAACGAACAGGTGATCGGTGCAATTCTCTGTGGTCACGACGGGCGCAGAGGATATATCTACCACACTGCCGTTCATCCTGATTACAGGCGGCAGGGTATCGCTTCCACGCTGGTGGAAAGCGCTGTTGCGGCGCTAAAAGCCTGCGGCATTCACAAAGCAGCGCTGGTGGTGTTTGAACGCAATGCCGATGGAAATGCGTTCTGGGAAAAAGCTGATTTTATAGAAAGAACAGATTTGACCTACCGTAACCAAGCCTTAACAGAAATGGTCAGAATCGATACTTAACTGTATACAATACCCCCCCAAGGCAGATCGCCTTGGGGGGGTATTGAGTTCATCAGAACTTACTTCACCACAGCGTCAAGGGTGCAGCCCTTGTCAAACTCGATGGTGCCCTTGTAGTTCTTGATTGTGCCGGTGACGGTGATGGTATCGCCCACGGCCAGTTCAGCAGCGCCTTCGCCAGCCAGACGGTAGCACTGGATCTTGTTGTCTTCCATACCGGCAACCACGATGGTCACGGTGATGTTCTTGTACTCCTCGCTGTAAGCGGTGTCGATGGAGGAGATCACGCCGGTCAGGGTCTTGGCCTTTTCGATGGACAGACCATCTTCCAGAGCATAGCCAGCCAGCACGGTACGGGCCATGGAGGCAGCCTCATAGGGAATCAGCTTGCAGCCCTTGTCGAACTCGATGGTGCCCTTGTAGTTCTTGATGGTGCCGTACACGGCGATCTTGTCGCCAACAGCCAGCTTCTCAGCGCCTTCGCCGCTCAGGCGATAGCACATCACAGGCTGCTCGGTCTTGCCGTCGCAAACAATGGTTACGGTGATGTTCTTGTACTCTTCGCTGTAAGCGGTATCGATGTTCACGATTTCGCCAGCCAGAGCGGTAGGCGCAGTCAGAGCAACGCCGTCTTCCAGCTTGTAAGCGGCATCCAGCACACCCTGCTGGGATTCGATCTCGCCGAAGCCTACCAGCACGCAGCCCTTATCGAACTCGATGGTGCCCTTGTAGTTCTTCAGAATGCCTTCCACGGTGATCTTGTCGCCAACAGCCAGCTTCTCAGCGCCTTCGCCGGAGAGGCGGTAGCACTGGATGGGCTGATCAGCCAGTTCGCCGATCTGCATATCAACAGTGATGTTCTTGTACTCCTCGCTGTAGGGAGTGGGGATGTTGATGATGGTACCGAACAGGCGCTGGGGCTCTTCCATGGCAACGCCATCTTCCAGGGTGTAGGCGGCAGCCACGATCTCTTCGTAGCTCAGGCCTTCCAGAATCAGAGCGGCAGGAACCTTGTGCTTGAAGCTCAGGCTGACGGACTCGCCGGCAGCGTTCTTCATGGTAGCGGTCAGAATGTAGTTGACTTCTTCGGGGTTCTTTTCATCCACGTCGATGGTGGTCAGATCGCCGGGGATGATCTTGATGGTGTCAGAGTCAGCGGTCCACTCGATGGGGAATTCCACATCGCCGATGATGACCTTGCTGACAACCTGATAATCGGTCAGGGTGGTTTCGGGGGCCTTCTTGTACATGGTGTTCAGGTAGGCGCGGGCGGACTTGAGAGCCGCGTCCGCGGGGGCTTCCGCCAGAGCGGGAACCATGCTGATTGCCAGAACCAGCAGCATGGCAAGAATGCTGGTAAGCTTCTTCATGAGGGTTCTCCTTTCGTGTATGCGTTATTCAATGGTGATATGTTCAGGAGTCAGCGCCCGGATCTGGTACGCGCCGTCGTAGAAATCCACAACGCCCTTGACGCTGATGGTTTTTCCCAGATAGCGGTCCTGCGTGATCAGGGTGCCGTTTTCGTACATGGGTTCGGTGCGTACGGTCACTTCTGCGCCGCCGCTTGTGCAGCGAAGGGTGATCGCACCGTAGCTGGAGCTGTCCTCCGCAAGGGTGGTGACAGCATCCTCAACCGTCAAATGAGCGATGGATACTGAGGTACCCAGCGCAAGCTGTGCCCACGGGAAGGTTTTGCTGCCTTCTTCGGTTTCCACACTTGTCTGGCCAATGAAGGTTTCCGCGTCCACCGGCGCATAGGCTGCGCTGTGTCCA
Source organism: Clostridia bacterium (assembly GCA_017547285.1). GTDB lineage: Bacteria > Bacillota > Clostridia > Christensenellales > Aristaeellaceae > Limiplasma. The sequence goes on along the minus strand of JAFYQB010000113.1, from coordinate 91,868 downwards.
TCGGAGATCTTCTGGATGTTGCCCGGATCATTGGGCTTCATCATGCGGTAGGTAAGTCCAGATACCTGCCATGTGCCGCCCGCCTCGTAGTACTGAAGCGTACCCACGATGCGCACTTCGTTGCCCACGGAGAGAATATCCAGACCTGCGCCGCTCATGCCATAGCCGTAGTACACCGGCATACCGAAGTACAGCCCGGTTTCGGGATCGAAGGTTTCCACGTACACACTCTGGTCGCGGTTCATGGTCACAATACCGTTAAACGCAACCTTCATGCCGTTGTAGGCTTCCACATTGGTACGCAGCTCGCGCAGGGTAAGCTCAACGGCCTCGCCGTAGTAGAAATCAGGATCCTTCTGCCCGGAATACAGATGCAGCTTTTCCGCCCTGGCCTGATTGAGCGCGGCCATGCAGGTGCTGCCGTAGCGGTTGTTGGCGGTGGAATTGGCAATGGCCAGACCATTTTGCAAAAGCTCCAGATTGAGACAGCGATAGTCGCTTTCCTCCGCCGGCTTGTACCATACCCATACCAGATGACGGCCTCCGGTGGAATCAAGGTTCCACTTTCCGTCATCCGATTCCAGGATGATGCTTTCGGCATTCGTGAGCTTTTCTTTGGTGAAGGCCGCGGCCTTTTTGCCGTACTCCTCCACCTTGCCGGTGGTTTCCGGGGTGTTCACAGCCAGATAGCGAGCGCGAAGCACGCCGCTGGCGGCTACGCTTTCCGGCACAAGGAAGTGGGTGGTATCACCATCCACAAAGGTTTTGACGGTTGCTTCCGTTTTCACGGTTTCAGAAGCCATGTTCAGCCTGAGCTGCCCGGCAAAGTCGGTGGACTGTGCCGGGGTTTCCGCAAGCGCAAAGCCCGCCAGCATCAGGCACAGAAGCAGGCATGCAATCTGTCGGATGATCTTCATCTTACCAGATGGCGTACTCGCACTCCTCGATGGCCTTTTCGAAGGCATCAGCGATCACTTCATCGGCATCGCCGGCGCCGGTCAGGCAGGCGCACAACAGGTCGCCGACCTGGTCGCGGGCCTCAGAAGAGCCGTTGAAAGCGGGAGAGGTGTAGTAGGCGTCAGCCTGCTCCAGACAAACCTTGGCAGACAGAGCGGAAACGTAGTTGCCGCCGTCAGCCTTGGCGATGAAGTCAGCATACACGGGGTTCTCGGAAACGCTCTTCAGAACGGGAACGTAGCCGGAAGCCATGGAGAACTCAGCCTGGAACTCAACGGTGGTGGTCAGGTACTTCACGAACAGCCAGGAGGCGATCACTTCCTGGGGATTGCTCTTCTTGAAGATGCAGACGCTGGGACCCTGGGAGATGACCTTGCGGTTGTCGTTGCTCACCTGGGGAATGGTGGCGATGCCCACTTCGAAGGGATAGGAGCCGTCAGCATTGGCAGCGGGACGCTGGTAGGTAGCGCCGGCGGAGGAGCCGATGGACATGTAGCTCTTTACTTCGGTGGTGGAAACGAACAGGCCGGAGGTGTAGGCACCGTACAGGGTCTGGGTGGTCACATAGCCCTTCTGGTACCACTCGCGGAACTTTTTGATGAAGGCACGGTTGGTCTCGTTGTCAAACAGGAAGTGAGGCTCGGTGGCGCTAGTGTAATCGGAGTCATACTGCTCGGTCATGTTGATGAACCAGTTGGACTCGGAGTCGTAACCCAGCGGGATGGACATGGGGTCGATCTCCTTGATCTTGGCGCAGACAGCTTCCAGCTCGTCCCAGGTGGTGGGAACGGTGAGGCCGTTGGCATCGAAGAAGGTCTTGTTGTAGTACAGCACTTCGGTGGACTTGGAAAGCGGCATGGTGTACATCAGGCCGTCGCCGAATTCCTTGCCCTCGTTGTAGTAGCCCTCAATGAAGTCAGCCTTCTGCTCAGCGGTCAGGCCGATTTCGGGATGGTCAATCAGCTCGTCCAGGGGCTGAACGGCCATGGCCAGGTTGTACAGGGCCACGTGGTCGGGATAGCAGTAGGCAATGTTGGGCTGAGCGCCGACGGTGATCTCGGTGGAAACCTGATCGCGAACATCGTCATAGCCGCCAACAGAGGTGTACTCGATGTGGATGTTGGGGTAGATGGTGTTGAACTCGGCAATGTACTGATCCAGAACGGTGGTCAGGTTGGAGCCCATGGTGTGGTAGAACTTGATGGTCACTTCGCTTCCGTCGTAACCGGCAGCAAAGGCTTCGGCAGAGGCGGAGGTAAACAGACCGGTCAGGCTGGTCAGCACAAGCGCCAGCGCCAGAATGGTGGAGACGATTTTCTTCATTGTGGTGTCCTTCCTTTCTTATAGTGGGGAGACTTTGTATGTAACAGATCGCTGAGGCGGTCTATCAACCAGAATGATTATCCCTTGATGCCCGAACGGCTTACGCCGCTCATAATGTATTTGCGCAGAAATACAAACACAAGGAACAGCGGAGCGGAAACCAGCGCAACGGCGGCCATCTGCACGGGATAGTTTACATCGCCGGTGGTTTCGGTAAAGGCGTTGCGCAGGCCGTTGGTGATCATGCGGTGCGCTTCATCGTTGGCAACCAGACGGGGCCAGATGTAGGAGTTCCATGCGCCCATCATTTTGAGGATGGTGATGGAAATCAGCGTGGGCAAAGCCAGCGGGACCATCACCTTCCACAGGTATTTCCAGTCGCTGGTACCATCCACCTTGGCGGCCAGATACAGCTCGTTGGGAATCTGCAGGAAGTTCTGACGCAGCAGGTAGATGTAAAACACACTCACCAGGAACGGCACGATCAGAACCGTATAGGTGTTGATCCAGCCCAGATTGGTAACGGTGGAATAGTTGGTGATGGTGAACAGTTCGCCGGGAATCATCATGGTCGCCAGCAGCAGCGCGAACAGTGTTTCCTTGCCCTTGAACTCCAGACGGGCAAAGGCAAAGGCGGTCAGGATGGTAATGACCAGCGACAGAATGGTGCTCACCAGACCCACATACATGGTGTTCAGGAACAGCCGACCCAGACTGGCAGTGGTAAAGGCGTCCAGATAGTTGCTCAGCATGATCACGCGCGGCCAGAACGTGGGCGTGGACATGCGGTACTCATCCAGCGTTTTGAGGGAGGAAATGATCATCCAGTAGAACGGGAACAGCACGATCAGCGCCATCAGCCCCAGGAACAGGTAGGTTCCGGAAATGGAGAAGAACTTCATCACGCGCTGAGCGGCGGTAAGTTTCTGCATGTCTCTTGCATGCATGGTGGCATTTGTTTCTTTGCTCATACGGCACCTCTCAGTAATGCACGCGCTTCTTGGAGACCTGCATGTTAATCATGGTCACCACAAGAATGATGCCGAACAGGATAAGGGCGGCAGCGCTGGCGCGGCCCTGGCTGTTGGTGCTCAGTGCGTCGTAGATAAAGCCGACCATCGTGTTCAGGCGTCCTGCATCATCGGGCGGGCCCATTTTCTCGCCAAAGATACCAACGATGCTGGTATACTCCTTGAAGCCGCCGATGAAACCGGTAATCACCACATAGGCGATCATGGGCGAAAGCAGCGGTACCGTGATGCGGGTAAAGATGCGGCGGCGGGACGTGCCGTCCACCTTGGCGGCGTCGTAGTACTGCTTGTTGATGGACTGCAGACCGCCCAGCAGCACCAGGATCTTGAACGGCAGCGCATTCCATACAATGTAGACCGTCATGACCAGCATGTTGGCTTCATAAGTGGAGCCATAGTTGATCCAGTTGATCGGCTCGCCGCCAAAAAACTGAATCACATTGTTGATGATACCGGCGGTAACGATGATCTCGTTCTGCGTGCCGTAGAAGCTGCCGACGATGTTGAACATCGCCGCAAATACCATGCCGATGGCGATGGAGTTGGTAACATACGGCAGGAAGAAGATGGTCTGAAGCGCCTTCTGGCATACCTTGATGGAGTTGAGCGCCACGGCAATGAGCAGCGCCAGAATGGTGGAGATCGGAACCGTCAGCAGGCACAGAAGAACAGTGTTCTTGAGGCAGCTGACGAAACGGCGATAGCCGATGACCTTTTCAAAGTTGCCAAGACCGAACTGGAAGGTAGCGCCGCCGGCCGCCTTCAGACCGGAGTAGTTTTCCAAAAAAGCCATACGAACGGTATTGATGATGGGCCACACGGTGAACACCAGCAAAAGCACAATCGCCGGAGCCAGGTACAGCCATGCTTTCCATTGCTGTTTGCTGTCTACCATGGATTACGCCTCCTCGGGGAGGATGCGCTCCTCCGTATCCTTGTTGAAGAGGAACACCTTGTGGGGCTTGAGCGTCCAGCGCACCACACCGGCGGATACATCCACCTTATGATCGGAATTGATGATGGAACGTACCTGCGGGTTCAGGCTGGCTTCATGGGTGGATACCACGCTCACATCGCGGCCCATGACCTCTACATTGGAGGGGATGGTATGCAGGGGGCCGTTCTCATCCGGCACAAAGCCTTCGGGACGGACGCCGACGGTCACGTCCTGATCCTTAACGCCCTTCACATCCAGCACAGCCTCTTCGCCGATGAACAGCTTTTCGCCCTTCACCCTGCCGCTGAACACGTTGATGGGCGGCGTGCCCAGGAACTTGGCCACAAACAGATTGGCGGGGCTGTCGTACACGTCCTGCGGCTGACCGATCTGCTGCACCACACCCAGCTTCATGACCACGATCATATCGGAGATGGACATGGCCTCCTCCTGGTCGTGGGTCACGAACACGGTGGTAATGCCGGTTTCCTTCTGGATGCGGCGGATCTCCTCGCGGGTCTGCAGGCGCAGACGGGCGTCCAGGTTGGACAGCGGCTCGTCCAGGAGCAGCACGCGGGGCATCTTGACCAGCGCACGTGCAATGGCCACACGCTGCTGCTGACCGCCGGAAAGCTCTGAGGGCTTTCTGTCCATCAGTTCTTCGATCTGCACCAGTCTGGCGGCTTCATAGGCACGCTCAAGCATGGCTTCCTTGCTCATCTTGTCCGCGCCCTTCAGGTTCTGCAGCGGGAACAGAATGTTCTGCTTGACCGTCAGGTGGGGATACAGCGCGTAGTTCTGGAACACCAGACCAATGCCGCGGTTTTCGGTGGAAAGCTCGGTCACATCGTCCTCGCCGAAAAAGATCTTACCGCCGGTGGGCTTCTGCAAACCGCTGATCATGTACAGCGTGGTGGACTTGCCGCAGCCGGAAGGGCCCAGCAGACCAATCAGCTTGCCATCCGGAATGGTAAAGTTGAAGTTGTTGACGGCGACCACTTCTTTCCCGGCCTTCTTATCACGGCTGGGGAAAATTTTGGTCAGGTTTTCCAGTACGATTTTCATTGGGTCATGCCTCCTGAAGTAGATCAGTATGCTGCGCGCGCAGCCTGTTCTGCGTGAATTTTTTCTTTATAGGCGATCATGGCTTCCCGATTTTCAAAGATCAGCTGACTGCCAATATCAACAGCGACCGTAGCCGCCAGAGCGTCATGAATCACCAGCCGCCTTTTGCTGCAGATCAGCATCAAAAGCTGTATCAGTCCGATACCTGCAAGCACCAGCGTGCCCGCCAGGCCCAGAATGCCAAACCAGATCATCATCACGATCAGCACAGGCACCATGGTTTCCATCGTATATTTGCCAAGAATGGTACGGATAAACAGGATTTTGCCGTTCACCTTTACCCCATCCTGCTGCATCAATCCAATACCGAAGATCTTTTTGCCGAGCGTCTGGCCATTGCCCAGTTTCAGGGGAATGATGAACTCCATCACCACAAAACCGGCCAGTATACCAAGCGATGTAATCAGCAGCGTGAGGTTGATAATCATGTTGTATGCGTGAACGGCTTCCTCGTCCTCCGTCATCGCAGCATAAGCGGTGTTGAGCGTTTCCACCTCCTGCGGAGAAAGCGCGTCATATTCCGTCAGCGACAGGTTCAGATCCACACCGTACATTTCGCCGTACCGCGCATAGGCTGCGTCCAGCGCATCGGTGTAGCCGTCATATCCCAGCGCTGCGCTCAGGCACCATGCAAACAGCACCGCCACAATGCCCAGCAGAATCGCATCAAACAAAAAGGCGGAAATTCGTTTCCACATGCTGGCCTTTTGCAGGTCATACATCATCCGTTTTTCCCTTTCCGGAGTTTATTGCTTTCATTTCGCTATCACTCCATTTTCATTATACACCATTTCTGTACTAAAAGTCTACAAGCTCACCGCATATCCCGCACAACAAAACAGGCCGTTCATTGCACAAACATGTTTGCATTCCAGGATGCAGTTTGCTATAATCAGCACCAGAAGGAAGTGAATTGCCATGACCCGCTGCGGTATTGACAGGATTGCTGATTTTTCCCATATTCTTGCAGGCAAACGGCTTGGCCTGGTGACCGGCAGTTCCGGCATCGGCTGCGACTACCGTTCCACCATTGAAATCCTGCACGAGAAATACAACCTGACCACGCTGTTCGCGCCGGAACACGGCGTGCGCGGGGAGCTGCAGGGCGGCGTGCAGGTGAACAGCCATGTTGATAAGCATTCCGGGCTGCCGGTATACAGTCTGTTTTCAGATGAATGCAGCATTATCGACGCCAAGCTCCTGCACAATTCGCTGTACATGCCTTCGCAGGAAGCGCTGGACCGGGTGGACGCCATCGTGTTTGATATTCAGGATGTGGGCTCGCGCTATTACACTTACCCCTCCACCCTGTTCTTTGTGATGAAAGCCTGCGCCAAAGCCGGCAAGGAATGCATCGTGCTGGACAGGCCCAATCCCATTGGCGGCGCAATTGAAGGCAACAGCCACCGCGAAGAGAATTTTTCCTTTATCGGGCTGACCAAAGTCCCCATCCGCCATGGCATGACGCTGGGCGAACTGGCGCTGTTTTACAACGGCGAATATCATCTGGGCTGTAAACTTCATGTGATTCCGGCGGACGGCTGGAACCGCTCGATGTATTTTGAAGATACGGGCCTGCCCTTCGTGTGTCCAAGTCCCAATCTGCCCAATCAGAATGCGATCATCCTGTACAACGGCATCTGCATGCTGGCGGGCACCAATGTGACCGATGCACGCGGCACCACGCGCCCGTTTGAACAGTTCGGCGCACCGTACATCAATCCGTTTGAGCTGAAAGCCGCGCTGGATGAGCTGCATCTGCCTGCCGTTCGATTCAGCGTAACATACTTTATCCCCACGTTCTTCAAATATCAGGGGGAGGTATGCGCAGGCGTGCAGATCCACGTGCTGGACCGCCGTGCAGTCAAGCCGGTCGAACTGGGCGTCAAGGTCATCCGCACGCTGCAAAAGCTGTATCCGGAAGATTTCCGTTTTAAGGAGCCGGATAACGGACGATATCACATCGATGTGGAAACCGGTACGGATGAAGTTCGCCTGAACCGGAAGAGTGCGGACGAGATTCTGGCAGGCTGGCAGAAGGAAGCCGCCGCCTTTGAACACACACGAGCAAAGTACAGCCTGTACGAATAAAGGCAGGAAAGGAAAAAAACAATGCTGAAAAATCTTGTATTTGACTTTGGCAATGTGCTGGTCGTTTTCAAGCCGGAGCAGCACTTGCGCAAATATGTGCAAAGCGATGAAGAGGCCATGGAGCTGCGCAACCTGATTTGGGAAAGCAAACCGTGGAAGGATGCGGACATCGGCCTTTGCGGCCGTCAGGAAACCTTTGAACGGCTCTGCGAAATGTATCCCGATAAGACGGAACTTTTCCGCAAGATTCTGTTTGAATGCAGCGAGTGGCTGACCATCCCTCAGGAAGTGAAGAATGCGCTGCACAAGCTGCAGTCAGCCGGTTACAACCTGTATTATATTTCCAACACCAACCCCATGGACTATGAAACCATGATGAGGAACCACAGCATTCTTCATGAATTGAAAGGCGGACTGGCTTCTTTTCAGGAAAAAATGCTCAAGCCCGATCCGGCTATTTACCAGCTGCTTCTGGACCGCTATGGGCTGGCGGCGGACGAATGCCTGTTTGTGGACGATATGGCTGTCAACACCGAAGCAGCTGAAAAGGTGGGCTACCACACGCTCACGCTTACCACCGGCGCAGCCACGCTGGAAACCGCGCTGCGCACCATTCCGGAAATCAGCGAAAAACTGAACAGCATGGCATAAAAGCAAAAAGCGAAGGCGATGGAAGCCTTCGCTTTTTATATCAGATCATGTTTTGACTGTAATGGTGCGCGGCATTTTGAAGCGCCTCGTTGATGGAACAGTTGCCATTGATTGCGCCAAGCACCTGCGTACCCAGGATGGACAGAAACCGGCGTTCGTTAAAATCGGATGGCGACGCGTGCGGAAAGCGGTGCGCATTGGATTTTTCAAAGCATTCCTGAGACATGGCCAGCCAGGGATAGGTATCAATCACGTGATAATTGTTGTACGCTTCCCTGCAGGGGGACACGCTGCCCAGCATGGTCATGGCGGTGGATACATTTTCGCTGCACAGCCATTTGATGAAATGGTAGGCGAGCTCCTTGTTTTTGCTGTAGCGGCATACGCCGATGGACCCGCCGCCACAAAGCGGATTGCCGCCCGGAACCATGGCGTAACCAATCTTATTGCGGATCCGGGAATACTTGCCGGTCATTTCGGATGCGTAGTTGCTGTAGAGGATGGACATGGCCACATCGCCGTCTGCAAAAGCGTGCGCGGTGTCTCTCCACCAGGCATTGATGATGGGGCTGGCATAGCGGCGGCTTTCCACCAGCTCGCTCAGGGCCTGCACAGCCGCGTCTGATGTAAGCAGAATGCGGTCGTCAGCGTCAAACAGATCCTGTGTCAGAGCAAAATAGCGGGACAAAAATTCGGTTGCAGCAACGCCGGTGTTGCCCAGCGTAAGGCCGGTGCCAAAGCGGGTGGGCGAACCGGGATTCAGTTCGCGGGTAAAGAAAGCGGCAATCTGATTGTATTCCTGAAAGGTTTTCGGCAGCTGGAGCGCACTGTGCGTTTTCTCCTGATAGAGTCTGCGGATGGCGGTATCTTCAAACAGATCTTTCCTATAAAATAGCATTTGTGCGCTGGGTGTTTCAGGCAGCGCATAAATGCGGTCATCCAGGCCGCCGTAGCGTTCCAGCAATTCGGGCAGATAGGTATCCTGCAGCCGGCGCACCTGGGGATCCAGCATATCCAGCGGCTCAAAAATCTGTTTGCCAAAATGAAGCATCCATGTGGCATCCAGACGGATGATATCAAACCCGGTGTTCTCATTCATGCTGGTCAGCAGGTCGTGAACGCCATCGTAGGGATAGATATCAACATTGACAGGCACGCCGGTGTGCTTGGTATACATGCGGGCCATGTTGCGTACGATCATTGCGGTGGGACTGTCGAGCGTCATCATGGTCAGCGAACCGTTCTGCGGCGGTTTGCCGGGATGCCAGTTCCGGAAGCCTGTATTGGGCAGAATGGTCGTCTGCTGCTTTTTCTGCGGCGATTCAATATTGCGGATCAGGTTTTCCGCTGCCGTTTTGCCAAGCAGGCGGTAGTTCAGTTCGTATTTGATAAAGTCTGAGGAAGGCATCGTATACATGTGCGACACGGTGTAAATATCCAGCTTTTGATCTTCAAAGAAATTCTGATGAATATCGCGCAGCGTGTTGGCGTAGTTAAAGTTTACCGTAAAAACCGCTTCGGGCATGGAGCCGGAAGAAAGAATATCCAGAATCAGAGCAGCACTGCGAACCGCTGTGTCTTTTTCGTAATGCTGAATGCAGCAGGAAGTCCCCTGCGTTTCCGCCATAAAAGTTTGAAGGATTTCGCGGGTTACATATTTGTCTGTGGTTTCAGTCAGCAGAATCACATGTTTGTAGCTGCACGCTTTACGGCCCATTTCCCGTCCAAGTGCGCGGTAATCAAAACCTACATAATCGTATTCAGGAAAGGGTCGCTGCTCCACAAAGAGCACTTCGTTTCTGCCAAAGCCCGACTGGCGGTAGGGATCGTGATTGCCGGAAAGGGTGCTGACCACCGCCACGCCTGCCGCCAGTGCAGAACGGCTTTCGGTGGCAATGGCCTCCTCACGGGTTTTGCTTCCATCATGCAGATACAGCGCCGTACGATAGCCCATGCTTTCTGCATAATTACGAAAACTGGTATAGAAATCAACATACGGACGGTCGGTAATATTGGGCAAAACAACCGCCAGCATATTACTATTGCCTTTGCGCAAAAGCTGCGCGCCCTGGTTGGGCGTATAGCCAAGCTCAGCCGCCGTTTGCAGAACCAGCTGGATTTTTTCGCTGGATACATTGCCGCGACCGTTGAGCACATTGGATACCGTTCCATAGGAAACGCCCGCCGCTTTGGCGATGTCTTTGAAGGTGGCCAATGCCGTCAGCTCCCTTCATACGATAATGTTTTTATGATACATGATGTTTTCCGGAACGTCAATGTGAGTTGGCTAAAATGGGTGTGGTTCTTTAGAAACGTACAAATTTCCTTCAAAACTTATTGACAGTACATATGGCATACGATATAATAATAGAAGTTGATACGAATCAAAAAAACGAGGGAAACGATTGGTTTGTTGATTATTCCTGCAATGGCAAACAATCGTTTTTTCGCTCTCAATCCGTATCTGCCGCTTGATTCTTACCGGAAGTGTCCGGTAAAAATAAAAATCTAACAGGAGGTACCTCACATGAAGAAGCTTGTTGCTCTGCTGCTGGTTACCATGATGTTCATCAGCGGTACTGCTCTGGCGGAATTCCCTCTCACCACCGAACCCGTGACCCTCAAGTTCCTCTCCCGTACTCCTTCCTTCTACCCCGGTCAGGACTTCGAGAATGTTGACAACATGAAGGCCTACGAACAGATGACCGGCATCAACATCGAGTATGACAACTACGATCCCAGCGTGTTCTCCAACACTCTGGCCGGCGTGATCGCCAGCGGCGATCTGCCCGATGTTATCTTCCGCGGCAACCTGTCCAACGTACAGCTGTATGAGTGGGGTTCTCAGGGCTTCCTGGTTGACCTGACTCCCTATCTGGAAGAGTATGCCCCCAACTTCACCGCTCTGATGGAGAAGTATCCCGACATCCGCATGACCATCACCGCTCCTGACGGCGCTATCTACGGTCTGCCTCAGGCTGTTATCGCTCCCGAAATGCGCGTGCCCACCAAGATGTTCATCAACAAGAACGCTCTGGAACAGTACGGCAAGGGCCAGCCCACCACCATGGATGAGCTGTACGACCTGCTGGTTTCCATCCGCGACGGCGATATGAACGGCAACGGCGAAGCTGACGAAATGCCTCTGGTAGGCGACATCCAGAGCCTGTATAAGCTGATCGGCGGCGCTTACAACCTGCGCAACCGCGGCAACCACCACAACATCGTTGACGTTGATCCCGAGACCAACGAACTGCGTATTTGGGGCATCGACGACGACGCTCGCGAAATGCTGGTTTACCTGAACAAGCTGTACAGCGAAAAGCTGATGGATCCCGAAATCTTCACCAACAAGACCAACACCGCTGGCGCTCTGGCCACTGCTGACGCTCTGGGCATCGTGCTGCACACCACCGCTTCCATGATCTCCAACGAGAAGATCAACGATTACGTTGGTCTGAAGCAGCCCATCGTTGGCCCCGACGGCACCGGCTACTTCAACGACGTTCGTTCCAACCTGCACTCCACCGGTAACTACTGCGTGACCACCGCTTGCGAAAACATCGAGCTGGCTGTGCAGTGGGTTGACTACTTCTACGGCGACAACGAAGGTTCTCGCTTCATGCTGGTTGGCCAGGAAGGCATCAACTGGGAAATCAAGGAAGACGGCAAGGGCTACTGGACCGATGAGTGCGCTGCCCGCCGTACCGACGATATGTCTCAGGACGCTTTCATCTCCCTGTTCGCCATGTGGCCCGGCGGCCGCGTGCCCGCTGCCTTCTACTCTGACATGTGGGGCGGCGAGTACAGCGACGAACCCGCTGCTACCGCTAAGAGCATGATCAACTACATCATTCCCACCGTATGGCCCATCTTCTCCTGGACCGAGGAAGAGAATGAAGTGGTTTCCACCATCGAGTCCGACATCAAGTCCTTCATCGACAACTTCTTTGCTCAGGCTGTTGCCGGCGAAGTTGAGCTGACCGATGATGTTTGGAACGACTTTGTTGCCAACGTCAACTCCATGGGCGCTGACGAACTGCTGGGCGCTTACCAGACTGCTGTTGAGCGTATCTACGCTGGCGGCGCTTACTAATCAATCTTCAGGCATAGCCTGACAGGGGAGAATCGCGCTTCGGCGCGATTCTCCCTCCCATTATGTATATCAAATGCTGCCTTCGCACATAGGAGGAAACCAAATGAACTGGAAAAGAGCATGGAAAAAATCGCTCACCAAGTATTGGCAGCTTTATCTGCTGCTGATTCCGGTGGTCGCTTATTATATCATTTTCAAGTATGTGCCCATGGCTGGCGCGCAGATTGCTTTCCGTAACTTCAAATTCAACAAAGGTATTTGGGGAAGCCCCTGGATCGGCTTGAAGAATTTTGATCGTTTCTTCTCCTCATCCCAGTCCTTTACCATGATCTGGAACACCCTTGCTATCGGCTTTTTGAGCATTATCTTCTGTTTCCCGTTCCCGATTATTTTGGCTCTGCTGATCAACGAAATCAAGAGCAACCGCTTCAAGAACACCGTTAAAACCATCACCTACGCGCCCCACTTTGTATCCACCATCGTTGTGGTTGGTATGATGACGGCCATGTGTTCGCCTTCAACAGGTGTTATTAACACTATCATGCTGAAACTGGGCATTTGGAAGGAACCCCTCTATCTGATGGGTCGCGCGCAGTATTTCCGTCCCATGTATATCATCTCCGCCATCTGGAAGGATTGCGGCTGGAACGCCATCATCTTCATCTCTGCCCTTGCCGCCATCGACGTTAGCCTGTATGAGGCTGCCGAAGTGGACGGCGCCAACCGCTGGCAGCAGCTGATCAAGATTACCCTTCCCAGCATCATTCCCACCATCGTGATCATGCTGATCCTGGAAAGCGGCAAGGTACTGAACGTTGGCTTTGAAAAAGCGTATGCTATGCAGAATGACCTCAACCTGAGCGTATCCGAGGTTATCTCTACTTACACTTATAAAATCGGTCTGGAAAAAATGGACTACGACTACGCCACGGCTATCGGCCTGTTCAATTCTGTTGTGAGCTTTGCCATGCTGATGATCGTGAACTTCATTTCCAAGCGCGTGTCCGAAACCAGCCTGTTCTAAGGAAAGGAGGAAGCATTCATGAATAAACGTGTTACCCGCGGTGACCGTATTTTCCAGTGGTGCATCAACATTATTGCTATTGTGATCTGCGCCGTTACGATTTACCCGCTTCTGTACGTGCTTGCAGCCTCCCTGTCCGAGCCGATCAAAATTCTGAGCGGCGACGTGGTACTGTGGCCTATTGGTGCAAATGTGAATAGCTACCGTCGAGTGTTTGCCAGCGCAGATATCCTAAGCGGTTACAAGAACACCATCATCTACTCCACCAGCGGTACGGTGCTCAACCTGATCCTGACCATCTGCGCCGCCTATCCCCTCTCCATGCCGGATCTGAAGGGCAAGAACTTCGTTACCTTCCTGATCACCTTCACCATGTTCTTCTCCGGCGGTATGATCCCCAGCTACCTGAACATCCGCTCCCTTGGCATGCTGGACAGCGTGTGGGCCGTGCTGCTGCCCGGCGCTATCAACGCCACCAATATGCTCATCATGCGTAACTACTTTACGAACTCCATCCCCGGCGAGCTGCGTGAGGCGGCGTCCATTGACGGCTGCTCGCCTTTCCGCACCATGCTGGAGATCATCCTGCCGCTGAGCAAGAGCATCCTGATCGTTATCACGCTGTACTACTTCGTTGGCCACTGGAACAGCTACTTCGACGCCATGATGTACCTGCGCAAGCGCGAAATGATGCCTCTGCAGGTGCTTCTGCGCCAGATCCTGATCATGAGCCAGATGGGCGACATGGCCGAAACCTACGGCGTGGATGACGCCAACACACTGCTGCTCTACGAATCTTTGAAGTATGCGATCATCGTCATCTCTGCGGTGCCGCTGCTGGTGATCTATCCCCTGATCCAGAAGTTCTTTGAAAAGGGCATCATGATGGGCTCCATTAAGGGCTGATTTACAAAACAAACGGCTGTCGGAGCATCAGACTTCGACAGCCGTTTTCCTTATTTCTCAATGATCAGTTTTTCTCCGGGTACAAACAGATGGAATCGCTGCATGGGTGACAGCCGTGCAATGCTGTCCACAAAGCAGGCAGGATTGACGCAGTTGACGGGATACAGATCATAGTGCAGAGGAACCAGCAGACCTGCCTGTGCTTCCTTTGCCAGCAGAATGGCCTCTACTGCGTCAAAGTTGCCAATGATATCGTTGCGCAGACGGTAATAATCGCGGCCATTGATGGGCATGAACGCTGCATCCACCCGGTGAATGCGTTCAGCCAGTCCGTCATACGGGCAGCAGTCGCCCGCGTGATAGAAGCGCAGACCGTTCGCCTCCACCACAAAGCCCAATTCCAGATAGCTGCCGTTTCCATCAGGATGAAGTTCCTCATGAGCGGCGGGAATAGCTGTCACGGAAACGCCATCTGCCAGAGTGATAGGCTTGTCCGCCTCCGTCAGCACAATGCGATCCTGTGCAATACCGCAGCGGCGGTATGCTTCAACGACCGGCCTGCTGCCAAAGAACCTGGCCTGAGGCGATGCCTGCGTAATCGCCGACAGGGTTTCCGGATCGGTGTGGTCACCATGATCGTGGCTGCAGAACACATAGTCGATCATATCCAGATCACCGGGAGCAATCGGCGAAGGGTAATTGCGCTGCCACACGACCTGTTCGGTCGAAAAATTCCGGTCCACGTAATCCGTCAGATACGGATCGAACAGAAAATGTTTTCCGGCGCATTTGATCAGAATGGTTTCCTGCCCAAGGTAAAAGAGCGCAGCCTGTGCGCTGGTGGGATTGGCGTTCAGAATGGCGTTTTTCACCGTTATCACCTCAGGAATATTATACCACATTGTTTGCAGTGTTTGTTCATTATTTTGTGAAATCAGAAAAGGAGAGGTTTCATGAAAGCAGTCGTTATTGAAAAACCAGGCGTTGTTGTGATGAAAGAAGTTCCCGTTCCGGTTCCCCAGCCGGGGTTTGCGCGTGTAAAGGTGGCTGCAGCTGCCGTGTGCGCCACAGACCTGGAAGTACTGACCGGGCGCATCCCTGCCAACTATCCGCTGACTCCCGGCCATGAATGGAGCGGCGTGGTAGAAGCCGTTGGCAGCCCCGAGGACGAATGCTGGATCGGCAAGCGTGTAATCGGTTCCAACGACGTGGTGTGCCTCAAGTGCGACGCCTGCCGAAGCGGCAACTGGCGCTATTGCAAGGAGTTTGAAGAGATCGGCTTCAAACGTGACGGTGCCTATGCGGAATACATCATCGTACCCGCCTATGGCCTGTGCGAATTGGACGATCACGTAAGCTTTGAAGAAGCCGCCCTGTGCGAGCCTCTTGGCGTGGCGCTGGGCACGCTGGAAAAAGCCAAAGCGAAGTTTGCTGAAACCTGCCTCATCGTGGGCGCCGGCTCCATTGGCCTGTGCATGCTGGCCGTTGCCAAGGCCATGGGCATGCGCCGTATCGTGGTGTGCGCAACTTCCAAAAAACGTCTGGGCATTGCGGAGCAAATGGGCGCATACGCCACCATCGCCACCAGCGAATGTGATTTGGAAGAAGAAATGAAGAAGATCCACCCCGGCGGAACCGATGTGGTCATTGATGCAACAGGCATTGAAAGCTGCATTCAGCAGTGCCTGCGTCTGGCCAAAAAGGGCGGGCGCGTGCTGCTGGCGGGTTACGGCCGCGGCAAGATCATGAACATCCGTATGGATGACGTGCACATCAACAATTTGCAGGTCATCGGCGCAGGCAACAACTGGAACATGCACAAGCTGGCAGCAACCCTGATGGCGGACGGCGTGATCGATTTGAAGCCGCTGGTGACCAATGTGATGCCGCTGGACAGCTATCAGGAAGCCCTTGAAATGGCTGAAAAGAGACCGTTGGGCTTTGTAAAGGCGGTCTTCAAGCCGTGAAAAATCTGCTGGGAATTGATTTGGGCACCTCCTCCGTCAAGCTGCTGCTGCGGCATACAGACGGACGGATTGAAAAAGCCAGAGAATCCTATGAAGCCAAAAACCCCGAAGGCTGGCTGAATGCGCTTGCGCGGGCGGCCAGCAAACTGGATCTTTCAGTGGTGGATGCGGTGGGACTTTCCTCGCAGGTGGGCACTTATCTGGTGAATGAGAATATTGTTCTGGAATGGTCAGCGCCTGTCGGGCTGGATGAGCTGCGCGAAATCAAAGCAGCTTTCCCACAGCAGGTATTCATCCGCGAGATCACCATGCCCCACCCGGATATTATTTCCTATCCTCTGCCAAGGCTCCGGCACATTCTGCGTACAGTGCCGGATGTACAGTCGGTGTGTATGCCAAAGGAACTCCTGGTCCGTTTTCTGACCGGACAAATGGTTTCCGATCCTTATTCCTGGCGCGGACTGGCCAATCTGGAAACAGGCGAATACAGCCGTTTCTTCCTTGGCTGGCTTGGAATCCGGGAAGATGTCCTTCCCCCGCTGCGCAGGCCTGATGAATGCGCAGGCCGCGTAACCGGCGAGGCCGCCAGCCAGACGGGCTTGAAAGAAGGTACACTCGTCTATACCGGCTGCAATGATTTTTTTGCTGCCCTCGCCGGAACCGGCATCTGTAAAGAAAACGATCTGTTCGATATCACCGGCACCAGCGAGCATATCGGCGGCATTGCGCAGAGCATGCTTCCGGATGCCCCGCCTGTCAGCGGCAGATATTTCCAGCAGTACGTTCGTTACGGCGTTACGGGATCATCAGGCGCATCGCTGGACTATGCGGAGCGTTTGTACTCCGGTGCTGTAAACACGGACGCCTGCCGAAAAAAACATCCTCCGCTGTTTCTGCCCTATCTGAACGGAGAAAGATGCCCCGTGTGCGACCCGGATGCCAAAGGCGTGTTTTTCGGCATTGGCGCAGGCTGCACGCCGGAAGCAATGGCCTATTCAGTACGCGAAGGCATTGCATTCAACCTGAAACAGATCATTGATATGCTGGACATTCACGGCGGCTTCATTGCCGTTGCAGGCGGCGCCGCAGAGGATGAACAGCTCAATCAAATCAAAGCAGACGTGCTTGGCATGAAGGTGGTTACGCTCAAAGAAGCGGAAGCCTCCGCCCTGGGCGCGGCCATGATCGCCGGCGTAGGATCAGGTGCATTCAGCAGTCTGGAAGAAGCCGCGACCACTTGCGTGGAACAGGACCGCTGCTTCCTGCCGGGAAACACGGAAGGCTACACCGCACGATACGAAATGTACAAGCAGCTGTATCCGGCTTTGAAAAATCAGTTCGTAAAATGGAAGGAGATTCCGTTATGAAATGTGTTATTCTGGGCGCAGGCAAAATCGCCCGCGGTTTCATTGGTCATTTGCTGTATCTGAGTGAAATCCCTTTTACGTTCATTGAAAAGAGCGACGCGCTGTGCGATCTGCTCAACGAACGCGGTCAGTACACCGTGCACATTCTGGGTGCTCCTGAAATGGATTGCGTGGTAAAGGGCGCAAAGGCGCTCAAGTTCTCCCAGATGGAGGAAGCCGTTGACGCTGTTGCCGAAGCGGACGCGGTCTTTACTGCGGTAGGCGGCAAGAACCTGGGCGGCATTATCGATCTGCTCAAGCAGGGCATTGAAAAGCGCGCCGCTGTAGGAAAGCGTCTCAACATCATCACCTGCGAAAACTGGAAGCTGCCTGCCAAGATCATCCGCGATGCACTGACCGGGGTCATCAGCGCAGAAGCTGCCGACTACCTGGAAAATCAGGTAGGTATTACCGAAGCGGTCATCATGCGCTCCGCCATCGAAGCGGATCAGGCCGCGCTGGCAGCCGATCCGGTGTGCGTGAACGTGCAGAATTTCTGGGAACTGCCGGTGGATAAATCCCGTATCGTAGGCGATATGCCTCCCATGCAGGGTTTGAAGCTGATGGATGAATTTACGGGCTTTCTGGAGCGCAAGTTCTACACCTACAACGCCGCCAACGGCACTGTTTCCTTCGTGGGCGCACTGCTGGGCTATGAAAAACTGGCGGATGCAGCACACGACGAGCGTATCATTGAAATCCTGAACGGCGTTTACATGGAAACTGCGCAGGCGCTCTCGAAGAAGCATCAGTTCCCGCTGGACGAGCAGCTGGCTTTTACCGAAACCTCCCGCCGCAAGCTGCAGGATTACACCATTGTGGACTTTATTGAACGCAATGCCCGCGATCCCCTGCGCAAGCTCGGTCCGGATGATCGTCTGATCGGCTCCGCCCGTCTGGTACACGAATTGGGCTTTGTGCCGGAAAACCTGTGTACCGCTGCTGCTGCTGCCATTTATTACACCAGCCCGGGGGATGAATCCGCCGAACAGCTCAAGCAGATGCGCGAAACCGAAGGCGTGGAAGCGGTTATTGAAAAGGTCTGCAAGCTGGACCCGAACGGCGAACTGGGCAGGCTGATCCTTGATAAAGTGGCGTTGCTGAAAGAGAAGGGGTGGATTCATGAATAAGGTGGTTATCATCGGCGCGGGCAAAACCGGCCGCGGTTTCATTGGCCGTCTGGTTGCTGAAGCGGGATGTGAAATGCTGTTTATTGACAGCAGCAAAGAACTGGTTGACAAGCTGAATGCGGCCGGAAAGTTTGACGTTTCTTTCTTCGGCGGCGTACGTGAGAATCTGACCGTATCCGCCTATAACGCCTCCACCTGGGAGGATGCCGATCTGACCAACGCTGAACTGATTTTTGTTTCCGTTGGCGGTCAGAACCTGGAAGCCGTTGGCGAAATGCTCAAGGCAAAATTGCCTGAGGATGTGCATCACTATATCATCACCTGTGAAAACGCTTCCTCCCCTGCGGACAAGCTGCAAAAGATCATCAGCCGTGATGATGTAACGGTCAGCGAAGCAACTGTCTTCTGCACCACCATTGAGGAAGGCGACGTAGGTATCGCGTCCGAAAACTATCCTTATCTGCAGTGCGACCGTGACCGTCTGAATGGCTACGTTCCCTTTATTCCTGCCGTTAAGCCTGTTAGCGAGTTCGGCAACTTTCTGACCCGCAAGCTGTACACCTATAATGCTGCCAGCTGTGTAATCGCCTATCTGGGCGCAGTAAAGGGATATGAAGTATATTCCGACGCAGCCAACGACCCCGAGGTTCTGGATTTGCTGGATCGAAATTATGCCGAGAGCAACCGTGCCATGTGCCTGGAATACGGCTATACGCCGGAAGATCAGGCTGAGTTCGCACTTCTGTCCCGCGTGAAATTCACCAGCACGGCCATCCGCGATACCGTGGAGCGCAATGCCCGCGATGTAGCCCGCAAAATGGCTCCCGGCGAACGGATCATCGGTATTCTGCAGCTGGTGCTCAAGCATGGCGGCAATGCCGCAGTGCTGGAACAGACCGCAGCAGCCGCGCTGCTGTACAAGGCCGATCCCAAATGGGAACAGAAGAAGGCAGAAATGGGCTTCGAAGCCATTCTGAAGGATTTCTGCGGAATTACGGACGAAGCGCTGCTGGCAAGAATCATGGCCTATCTTCCGGCTTTGGAGCAGAGAAAACTCTGTCTGTCCTGAACATTGCACCCAATATATAATGAGAATATAAAGGAGGATCCTCACTATGAAAATGCCCCTGATCGCTGCCCACCGCGGTGCTTCTTCCGGCAACATTCCCTGCAACACCTGGGCTTCTTACGAAGCCGGTCTGGCCCAGGGCGCGGATATCATTGAGATCGACGTAAGCAAGAGCCTGGACGGCGAATTGTTTACCTTCCACCCCAGAACGGAGCCTGTGTTCCTGCACAGCGAGCGTCTGATCAGCGAAATGACCGCCGATGAAGTGAAGAAGCTGCGCTTCTACAACTACGACGGCGCCGTGACTGAGTTTGGCGTAAGCACGCTGGATGAAACGCTGGATCAGCTGAAAGACCGCTGCATCGTCAACATCGACAAGTTCCCGGACTGCCCTGCTGAAATCGCCGCCGCCGTACGCCGTCACGGCATGCAGGATCAGGTTCTGGTCAAAACCAACCCCACCGAGGAATGGTTCAAGATCGTGGAAGAAGTGGCGCCCGATCTGCCCTACATGATTTTTGCCCGCAATGAAGACAATGTTTCCGAAATGCTGTGCAAGCGCAATCTGCGTTATTTGGGCACGGAATCCCTCTTCAGTCATGAAGATGCTCAGATCGCGCAGCCCGAATATATTGAGAAGATGCACAAGATGGGTCTGAAGGTCTGGTACAACGCCATCGTGTTTAACTACAAGACTGTACACGCAGCCGGCCACAACGATGATATCTCCGCCTCCGGTAAGCCCGATGAAGGCTGGGGCTGGCTGATTGACCGCGGTGTGGACATGATCCAGACCGACTGGCCCGGTATGCTGCGCCAGTACATGCTGTACGGCTATCACAAAAAGGTCAAGGTGCTCTGAGAAACTGCCTGTTTCAATCCTGAACAATACGGATGAGTGATGCGGAATATGTCATATATCTACGAAGTGCATTTGCACACTGATGAAAGCAGCGCCTGCGGTCAGACGCCTGCGCGGGATTACATACCGTTTTACATGGACCAGGGCTACGACGGCCTGGTGGTCACCGACCATTTCACCGGCAACACCAGCTATGTTCCAGATCGGAATGCTCCCTGGGAGCAGCAGGTCAACGCATACTGCCGCGGATATGAGGAAGCGCTGGACGAAGGAATCCGTCGCGGTTTCAAAGTGTTTTTCGGCATAGAACAGCAATTTGCCAACGATGAATGCCTGATCTACGGACCGGATAAACAATGGCTGCTCGACCATCCGGACGCTCCGCTGTGGAACCGCCGGAAGTGGTATGATGAAATCAATGCCATCGGTGGCTGCATTGTGCTTGCCCATCCGTTCCGAGTTCGGGATTATGTAAAAAAAATCACGCTGAACAACTGCGTACATGCCGTTGAAGCCTACAACAGCGGCAACAGGCCGGAAGCGGATGTGTACGGTCTGGCGTACGCACGGCATTTCGGCTACCCTGTTACAGCCGGATCGGACATGCACTTTTTTCCGAAGAAAAAGGAACTTTACGGTGTTGTGTTTGACGAACCGTGGGAAGATATCTTCTCCTATGTTCGGGCCATTCGGGAAAACAAACCGTTCGGCGTTCAAATCACTCCGGAAAGAGGCAAGGGAGAAATTCTGCCTCTGGAACGTTCCTATGAGTTTCTGAATCTTCAGGAAAAAGCTGTTGAATGGAACGTGAACGAACTGTTTCGATAAGCGGTTTCCATCAGCGTCTCTCCTGCGCCGGTCGTGCTTATCCGTTGGCAAACGCTTGAAAAGCGGGAATCCCTTGCCGTTTTCCAAAACTCACGGCATCACCCCGCTTTTTATGTCTGTTACGAAGTTGATGGAAGCGTAAGTGCCCTCTGACAACAATTGACCAAAACGATCTCCCGCAGATCAGAAAATGGGCACAGATGATCGACGAAGCGCTTCGCCTCTATTGCTTCCCCCATGCACACTGCAGCACAAAAAATCTCCTCCCGCTTCAGGAGGAGATTTTTTTGTTTCTGATCCGTGCATTAACTTTAGCAGATAGGATATTCCGCCATGGGCTCGGTGTAATTCTTGCCGGGCATGAAGCGGTTGGCGTAGAACAGGATGGTCTCTCTGTAGGCATCGTAAGGATCCTTGCGCCACTGGTCATAGGTATCCACCACCCACGGCGCTTTTTTACGTTCGGCGTCGTGCATGATGTGGAAGAGACGGAACGAGAGGTGCTTTTCGATACTGCCGTCCGACTTCTTTTCCAGCGTCATGTTGAGCACAGCTGAATAATCCGGGTCGATGATATGGCCGGCGCGGCTGAACGCAGCCTCGCTGCACATGATATTGCCCAGGCAGTAGGCGGTAAAGCGATCGCCTTCCAGCGTGGAAGACTGGATGATGTGGGGATGGTTGCCCACGATGATGTCCGCGCCGTACTCCCAGATCTTTTCCACCAGCATTTTGGTGTAAGCGTCGGGATCAGGATTATGCTGACCGCCGCAGTGCAGGAGCATAACCACAAAATCGCACTCTTCCTTGGTACGCTGGATATCCTTTTTCAGATTTTCCAGATAGGGCGCACAAATGGGATTGATTTTATCGCCATACAGTTCGTTGGTTTTGGCCTCGATCTCTTCGGGGCTAAGCAGCAGGTGAACGGAGCCTTCCAGCGTTTCTTCGGGCTGAAGCAGCTTGACCATATGTTTTTCGTTTTCGCCAAGGAAGTTGTGATGTGCAAAGGCGTTGGTGCCGTAGGTATAGTTGATGAAGCCCACCTTGATGCCGCCGATCTCACGCACAAACACCGCCTCGTTTTCTTCGGGCGTGCGGTACAGGCCGATGTGATCCAGGCCTGCGCGGTCGCAGGCGTCCAGCGTGGCCAGAATACCGTCCTGCTTGCGGTCCATGGCGTGATTGTTGGCCAGGGAGAGCAGATCAAAGCCGGTCTTTTTCAGTGCATCCAGCACCTCGTCCGGCGTATTGAAGCACCAGCGGCTGTTGGTATAGCCATCATTCTCTTCACCGGCGACCGGGGTTTCAATGTTGCCCACCAGATAGTCCGCGTCCGGCAGGCGGCCCCAGCAGCGTTTGAACAGGGGCAGATAATCGTAACCGTCTTCGGTTCTGCACCAGCGGTTCATGGGGTTGTTGCAGAGGATATCGCCGGTAAAGCTGATCTTGACAGGCCGGTTGTGATAAGCATGCAGGGCAAGAGCGAAGCAGCGACCCAGTTCACGCCCGGCGGAGGCACTGAAGGGCACTTCGCCCTGCTCGGGTGCATAGGGAACCCTGAGTCCCTTAAAGTAAGGCGTTTCCACCGTAAATGCCAGTTCAGCCCCTGCTGTGGCGTGCATATAGGTGCCGAAGCAGGGAGCACCCACTCTGTTCCAGCCTTCGCCGGGCATATAGGTGCCATCTGACGAGTATGGCAGGGAATCCGGAGTAATGGCCTGCTCAAACAGCTGCTGAAAGCGTGTTAGGTTTTTGATGATATCAAAGTGCTTCTGCGGCACGAACACCCAGTCGTTCTGGCTGCTGACGTGCCACGGAGAATGGAAGTCAAACGCATACCGCAGCGGCTTTTCAGCTGCAAGTTTGCGGATTGAGCGAATGGAAGCATAGAGCGCTTCTTCTTCAGGAACATAATCGCGGTTGTGATCGTAAGGCGCGCGGGCCTTGCCCTGATCGCCGTCTACAACCCCATCATAGTCCACGAAAGGAACCACGATGAGTTCTGTATCGGGAATGGGATTGCAGATCAGTTCGCGCACAACGCCTTCCAACACATAGCTGCCGGTGGCCTCGCAGGCGTGATGTCGGGCCGTCACCAGAATGCTCTGACTACCCTTGCCAATACGCAGATAAGGTACTTCGCGGCCACGCTCGCTCTGGCACAAAGTTAGCTTTTCAAGGCCCATTTCCCTGCAAAAAGCATCAAAATGAGCAGGATGGTAAAGCATATTGTGTGCAAAGTAGACGCGGGTTTCATTTTCACTAAAGGCATAAGTAAAGGTATCATATGCGCCGGGCGCGGATTCCTCATTCAGCCACACCCAGTTGTACAGGTCCTGGCTGATGGCGGGGCCATAGTAGCCCAGCCACTTCTTATCGAAATGGAAGGTAAGGGTCTGCCCTTGCGCCCCTTCCACGCAGAAAGCCCAGTAAAACCAATCTTCCTTGGTATCGCGCAGTTCGTTCTGCACGTACACATGCGAGCCATCGATTTTGAGCACACGGATGTTGCCGCCGGTAAAATTGGCATGAATGTTCATCAAATCACTCCTTGAACAAGTCGGACTGCAGCAAACACTGCAGTCCGCTGACTGTTTTAGCAAATGGGATACTCAGCCATAGGCTCCCGATAGTTCATGCCGGGCATAAAACGATTGGCATAGAACAAAATAGCGTCTTTGTAAGAGGCATAGGGATCCTTAGCCCACTGATCGTAGGTGTCCACGACCCACGGCGCTTTCTTGCGATCGGGATCGTGCATGATTTGGAAAATACGGAACGACAGGTGCTTTTCGATCCTGCCGTCTTCCTTCTTTTCCAGCGTCAGGTTCAGCACGGCCGAAAAATCGGGATTGACAGGCAACCCTGCCATTGCATAGCCAGGCGTAGAAGAAAGGAGATTGCCGAGGCAATAGGCCGTAAAACGACCATTTTCAAACGTTGAAGGCAGAATGAGGTGCGGATGGTTGCCAACAATAATGTCTGCGCCGTACTCCCAGATCTTTTCCGCCAGCATTTGGGTATATGCGTCCGGCACAAGATTGTACTGACCGCCGGAATGCAGAAGCATGACGACGAAATCAGATTTCTCCCTGGTGCGCTGGATTTCCTCTTTCAGGCGTTCCAGATAAGGTGCGGCGATCGGATTCACTTCATCGCCATACAGGGCGTTTGTCTGCCTTTCAATTTCGTCCAGGTCAAGCAGCAAATGAATGGATCCGTCGAGCGTTTCTTCGGGCTGGGTCATCTTGATCATGTGCTTTTCGTTTTCGCCAAGGAAATGGTGATGCGCAAAAGCATTGGTACCGTAAGTTACATTGACAAAGCCCACTTTGATGCCGCCGATTTCACGTACAAATACTTCGTCACTTTCTTCCCTGGTGCGGTACAGGCCAATATGCTCCAACCCAGCGCGGTCGCAGGCATCCAATGTGGCCAGAATTCCTTCCTGCTTGCGGTCCATAGCATGGTTGTTTGCAAGGGAGAGCAGATCGAAGCCTGCCTTTTTGAGCGCTTCCAGCGCTTCGTCAGGGGTATTAAAGCAATAGCGATCGTGCGTGTATCCATCATTCTGCTCACCAGCAAAAGGCGATTCCACGTTGCCGACCAGATAATCCGAGTCAGGCAGACGGCAGAGGCTGGAACGAAGCAGCGGCAGGAAATCATACCCTTCTTTGGTTTTGCACCATTCGTTTACCAGCTTTTGCCCGTACAGCAGGTCGCCTGTAAAACTGATTTTGACATTGCGGAAGTGATATTCGCGGAGCGCAAGCGCAAAGCAGCGTCCCAGTTCGCGGGCGCGTGCAGCAGAAAAAGGCGTGCCGGAGCAGGTGAAATACGGCGTTTCAAGGGTGCAGGCCAGTTCTGCGCCCGCTTTATTCTGCATGTATGCGCCAAAAGTACGGCCCTGACCGTTTGCACTTACGTTCCAGCCCACGCCGGGAGCAATGGTATTTCGTACAGCATACGGGAGGGATTCGGGGGTGTTCAACTGTTCCAGAAGGCAGCTCAAGCGGCTGAGCGGTTTGATGCCGCTGTATTTTTGCGGGAAAAACACGCCGTCATTCAGACCGCTCAGGTGCCAGGGCGAATGGAAGTCAAAGGCATAACGAAGCGGCTTATCAGCTGCTATTTTCTGAATAGCGCGAACGGTGGCATAAATAGCGGTTTCATCAAAACGGTAGTCGCGGTTGTGATCAAAAGGCGCACGTGCTTTGCCCTGGTCGCCATCCACAACGCCATCGTAGTCCACAAAGGGAACAACGACCACTTCCGTATTCGGAATCGGTTCGCGCAGGAGTTCGCGTACAACGCCTTCCAGCACATAAGTGCCGGTAGCTTCGCAGGCATGATGGCGCGCAGTCAAGATGATCTGCTCATCGCCTTTTCCAAAGCGCACATACGGTACGTCACGGCCACGTTCGCTTTTGCACAAAGTAAGCTGTTCCAGACCCAGTTCTTTGCAGAAAGCATCAAAATGTGCCGGATGATACAGCATGTTATGGGCAAACCAGACGCAGCTTTCGTCCTTATCAAAAGTATAAGTAAATGTATCGGAAGCAGCAGGCGCAGCTTCTTCATTCTGCCATTTCCAGTTGTACAAATCATGACTGACGGCCGGTCCATAGTAACCAAGCCATCTCTTATCGAAATGGAAGGTCAGGGTCTGGCCCTGGGCTCCTTCCACACAAAAAGCCCAATAGAACCAGTCTTCCATGGTGTCACGGATCTCGTTCTGAATATAGACATCCGTTCCTTCGATTTTGAGAACGCGGATGTTACCGCCGGTAAAGTTGGCATGGATATTCATGAATGAAAGCCTCCTTTAAGAAAATATGAAACATACTGCAGGGGTATGGCATACCGCGTAAGCATACGAGGCATGCCGCGCCCCTGCAGGGGCGTGCGGAAGCAAAAGGCCGTCCCGCGGCCTCCTGTACGGAAGTGCGGGACGGCCAAGCCGTTGGGTTAAGAAAGATTAGTCCCAGTTGCCCTCAAGCTTCTTCTGCATGAACTCGAGGTAGTAATCGTAGTTCAGGTCGTCCAGCTTCTTCAGGTAGGCGTTCCAGCTGTCGTCGGTCACACCGTTCATGATGGACTCAGCAGCGAAAGCGTTGATGTGGTCGCTCAGACCTTCGGTAGCGAAGTCGAACTCTTCCTGAGCTTCGGTGGGAACGATACCAACGCTCATGGACTGCTCGGTGTAGTAGGGCTCGTAAGACTTAACAGCGTAAGCACGGGTCTGAGTGCTGCCACCGGGGGCTGCAGCCAGAGAATCCACGATCATGGGGGGGCAGTTGGTCAGGCCCATGGAAGCGGCGAACACAGAGGTGCCAGCATGCTGGGCGATGGATTCATAACCGAAAGCAATAGCGTCTTCAGCGGTGTAGCTACGGCTGGTGGGTACGCCATCGATCATTTCCCAGGTCAGGCCTTCGGGGCCGGAGCGGGCAGCGTGGGTAGCAGCCACGTCGCGGCTCATGTAATCCCACCACTGCAGGGCGAGCTCAACGTTCTCACAAGCGGAGGTGATCACGAAGCCGTTGCGGTTGGCGGTCAGGGTGCTGGGCATGGTGCGGAAGGTGTAGCCTTCAGCAGACAGAGGTCCAACATAAACGTACTGTGCGCGCAGTTCGGGGTCGCTGATGTGGGTAGCGTTGGTCCATTCGGTGAACACGCCAACCTTGCCGCCGTCCACGTTGGCATTGTACTGGTCGCTGGTCTGGGTAATGCCTTCGATGTTCAGCAGGCCTTCCTTGCACAGGTAGTTCATGTACTCCAGAGCAGCGCGGAAGTTTTCTTCGCGGGCAGCGCCGGTAACCTTGCCATCCACGATGTCGAACCATCCGCCGCCTCTGCTGCCCATGGTAGAGCCGAACATGAAGGCGATCTCAGCCCACTTGGCGGCATAGTACTTCTGGCACCAGTCCCACGGAATCTCGTTGGTAGCATCGCCGTCGCCGTCAGCGTCCAGATCGCGGAAAGCGATCAGCACTTCTTCCAGCTCCTTCAGAGTGGTGGGCATTGCCAGACCCAGGTTGTCCAGCCAGGTCTGGTTGATCCACATGGTGCCGTTGATGGCGTTGTTGGGGTTGAAGCGGTAGTTGGCAATCAGGCCGTAGATGTGGCCGTCGGGATAGGTCATGAAGGTACGCCAGCCGTCAACGCTCTCTTCATAGGTAGCGTAGATGTTGGGGCAGTACTCTTCGATCATGTCCTCGATGGGCACGAACAGGCTGGGGTTCTGGGCAATAGCAGTGTCGCCTACCAGGCCCAGGAACACATCGGGCAGGTCGCCGGCCAGCATGGTAGCAACCTTCTCGGTGGTGTTGCCTTCCTGAATCGGGATCCACTCAATGTGAACGCCGGTTACTTCTTCGGCCATCTTGATGGCGTACTTGGTGTTGAAATCTTCAACAGCGTCGGAGTTGTGCTGAGCCACAGCGATGGTGATGGTCACGGGTTCAGTGGTCAGGGGATAGGTTACTTCGGCCAGAGATACGCTCAAGCTGAGAACCATAACCAGAGCCAGGAACAGGGAAACGAGTCTCTTCATTGGGTTATCCACCTTTCTTTTATTTTTTCAAACAGAGGATTCGCACCTCTGCAAGAACCAGGGAATGAACCATCAGCCCTTCACGGAGCCGATCATAACGCCCTGCACAAAGTACTTCTGCAGGAAGGGGTAGATGCACATAACCGGCAGCGTTGCCGCAACGATGACCGCGTACTTAACGCCCTGCATCATCTGATTGTACTGGGAAGCCAGTTCCGGATCCTCGTAGTCTACCGTAGAGTTGGACTGCATCAGCATCTCACGAATGTAGAGCTGCAAGGGCTTGAGTTTGCTGTCCGTGGTATAGACCAAGGCGGTGTAGTAACTGTTCCAGTAGCCAACGGCCAGATACAGCGCGATAACAGCCACGATGGCCTTGCTGAGCGGAATGGCAAACTGCAGGAAAAAGCGCATATTGCCGCAGCCATCGATGGTGGCCGCCTCATGCATCTCGTCCGGCAGGTTGGACTGGAAGAACGTACGGATCAGAATGATGTTGTACACAGAAATACAGCCACGGATAATCAGCACCGCACGGGTGTTGATCAGACCCAGACTTTTGGTGACCAGATAGGTAGGAATCAGGCCGCCGCCAAAGTACATGGTAAATACGAAAAGCATCATAATGAGGTTGCGGCCGGGCAGGTCTTTGCGGCTGAGAGCATAGCCGGCAGCCAGCGAACAGGACAGACCCAGTAATGTACCGCTTACCGTATACATGATCGTATTGGTGTAACCGGTCAGGATGCGCGTATCGCTGAATACGAACGTGTAACCCTTCAGCTGGAAGCCTACCGGCAGAAGCAGCATTCTGCCGGAGTTAACAGCAGCGCTGGAAGACACGGAGGCAACGATCGTAAACCACACCGGATAAAGGCAGACGATCATGAAAATGCCAACGATGAGATAAAAAGCAGTATCCAGGATACGATCCTGCACAGTTTCTCGGCTGTGACGCTTTTTCTTGGTAATAGCAGTCATGTTCATTCCACCTCCTTACCACAGGCTGCTGCCGGAAACAACCTTGGCAAACTTGTTTACAACAGTCAGGAAAACAAAGTTGATTACGTTGTTGAACAGGCTGATAGCGGTGGAGTAGCTGTACTTGCCGCTCAACAGACCCATCTGATAGGTGTAGGTGGCAATAACTTCACTCACGTCCTTGTTCAGGTCGTTCATCATGAGGTAGCTCTTGTCAAAACCTACGGACATGATGTCGCCGCAGCGCATGATGAGCATGATGGTGATGGTGGGCAGAATGGCGGGGATATCGATGTGGCGGATGCGCTGCAGCTTGCTGGCGCCGTCGATGGTGGCGGCTTCGTGCAGTTCGGGCGGTACGCCGGTCAGAGCGGCCATATAGATGATGGAGCCCCAGCCTGCGCCCTGCCATACGCCGGACCATACGTACAGATGGCGATAGTATTCCGGTCTGCCCATCAGATACACACGTTCACCGCCAAGGGCTTCGATCAGGGTGTTGACCCAGCCGGAGTTGATGGAGGTGAAGCAGCTGATCATACCGACCACGACCACCAGAGAAATGAAGTGCGGCAGGTACGTGATGGTTTGTGCTGTGCGCTTAAACTTCTGGGAAGGAATGTTGTGCAGCATGAGCGCCAACAGGATCGGAATGGGGAAACCGGCGATCATGCTGTAGAAGCTGATAGCCAGTGTGTTACGGATGAGCATCCAGCACTTGGAGCTGTTGAAGAAGTACTTGAACCACTTCAAACCCACCCATTTGCTACCGGTGATACCATCCGCAAAGTTGAAGTTGCGGAAAGCGATCTGGATGCCGTACATAGGCGCGTAGTTGAAAGTACCGATATAGATGATGGCCGGAAGCAACAGCAGGTACAGCACCCAGTTGCGCTTCATCATGCGCAGGGTGTTTTTCCAGCGAGGCGGCCGATTGACCACCGCAGGGGCGGCCGCTGTTTGGGATTTCATGTACATTCCTCCTGTTATGAAAAAAGTATATTACAGCAGGTGCTTCTGCACTTCGCTTACGTCAACGTCGCGCACATCGATGTTCTGCTTCACTGCCAGAGCGGCCGCAACGCCTGCGCCCTCGCCCATGGCGATGCACATGGGCATGACGCGGTAGTTGGAGTGGGCCATGTGCGTACCGCTGATGTTGCGGCCCGCCAGCAGCAGGCCATGGATTTTTTCAGGTACCAGACAGCGGTAAGGAATGGTATAATGATTGTTTTTGGGGAACTTGGCCTGTACGCCGGTAGCGTCGAGGCTGGCGCCGGTCATGTTGTGAATATCAAAGTTGAAACGAGCGCCCTTGACCACCCAATCCTCAAATTCGCGGCGCTCCAGAATGTCTTCCTTGGTGAGGGTGTAGAGGCCCTTGAAGTGGCGGGTCTCACGCACGCCGATCAGGCTGGCAGCAGCAATGGCGTAGCAGTTTTCATAGCCGGGTACATATTCACGCAGGAAGTTGACGATCACGGGCATCTGCTTGCGGCAGACGATCTCGGCGTTGGTGATATCCTCAGCCTTGGTGCCGTCCACGGAGATAACGTTGGTCATGTTGACGGTGACCGTGCCGGGGATGGGGCTCTTGTAGAGCAGCACATGGCCGGCGGGATGAGGCAGCAGCTGCTTGGCCAGCGCCTGCAGTTCGCCCTTTTCGGTATCAACGGTGGTTTCAAAGCTGCCGGGGAATACGGCACGCTCCATATCAACACCGGCTACCTTGAACATCAGCGTGGCGGGCTGCATGAGACCGTCTCCCTCACGGCCCATGTAGAACTCAGCGCCGGTCTGGGCGGCAATATCGCCGTCGCCGGTGGCGTCGATGACAACCTTGGCCAGAATGGCGCTGCGGCCGGTCTTGTTCTGCACGATCGCACCCTTGATGGTATCGCCTTCCATGATGGGTTCAGCGGCAAAGGTGTACATCAGCATTTCCGCGCCGGCCTTTTCCAGCATTTCGATCCACGTAACAATATGGTTGCAGGGATCGATCTGCACGCTGCGCTCGCCGGTGCGCCAATGGTTCTTCAGAGCATTCTCATGCAGCACTTCTTCGTACAGCTTGCTGTCCACAGTGCCGGTGTAGTGGCTCATCATACCGGTGGTGGACATGCCGCCGGGAGCGTTCTGCGCATCCACAAGCAGGGTCTTTGCGCCCGTGCGGGCAGCCATAATAGCCGCAGCGCAGCCGGCAGGGCCAGCGCCCAGAACCAAAACATCAACCTCTTTGCTGACAGGGATCTGAGCTGCAGGAATGGAAATGAATGCAGGATTGCTCATAGCTGTATACTCCTTCCGATAAAAAACCATTTTGAACATGTTTCTTTTCTTATTGTAATCATATCGATCACATTTGACCTTTGATTTTTTGCTTAACTTTACCTGATTGCAAGCAAAATATAAATGTCATTTCTGTTCCCAAACAAGATATAATAAGCATGAATGCGACTGCAAATAAGCATATCAAGAAAACAAAGGAAGGGGAACCGTGTATGTCTGCCAACCAGAACGCTATTGCCACCGGACTGGTAGAAGATCTGCGCCAGTACCTTGCCTATCTCAAAAAAGCCTATGGATACCGGATCACGCTGCACCAGATTCAGGACATTTCCGGTCAGAACTGGCCGCAGCTTTTGCCCTACAACTATCACCAGTGCGCCGTATGCCGGGAAATCAAATCCTCCTCTTCCTGCTGGAAGCGCTGCGTAGAAAGGCAGCACAAAGTGCGCGCCAAGGCAGAAATAACGCCCTATATCGGCACCTGTTTTGCCGGCGTCACCGAGGCGGTATTCCCCATCTGGGATATTCACAACAAGTGCGTCGGCTTTTTGTGCGTGAGCGGTTATACTGCCGACCGGCATATGTCCGCGGAGCGCGCATGTGCGGCTGCCATGAAATACGGCCTGCCCAAAGACAAATTGCTTGAAGCGGTCGGAAAGCTCAACAGCGATCTCCCCGATCTGGATGAGCTGAGCGCACAGATTGCGCCGGTTCAAACCATGCTGCGAATGCTGTTTTTCTTCAATAATACAGAAGAGGAGAAAAGGAAATTCAGCACTCCGCGCGAAAAACTGTATTACGACATTTTGAGTTACGCCAACACCGATTTCCGCAATCAGAACCTGTCTCTTCAGCATGTCTGCAGACGCTTCAACATCAGCTATTCCTACGCCAGCCACCTCTTTGCAGAGTTCAACGAGCTTTCCTTTGCACGCTATGTGCGCAGCATCCGCATTGAGGCGGCCAAACGTTATTTGGAACACACCACGCTGCCCATCATTTTCACCTCGTCCGAATGCGGTTTTTCGGACAGCAACTACTTTTCCAGCGTTTTCAAAAAAGAAACCGGCATGACACCCAGCGAGTACCGTGAAAAATATGCACAGGTAGAAAAAGGCGTCTCCATGAAACTGAACGAACAAACGATGCAGGAGGAAAACAAGCATGGCGCTCCAAACGATCCTTCACAAAGTTGATTTCTGCGTAATCGGCGGCGGCCTGTCCGGTCTGTGCGCTGCCATTTCCGCCGCAAGGCATGGCGCAAAAGTTGCGCTGATGCACGAACGGCCCATGCTGGGCGGCAACTGTTCCAGTGAAATCCGCATGTGGGTAAGCGGTGCGCACGGAAACAACAACCGTGAAACCGGCCTGATGGAAGAGTTTTTGCTTGAAAACCATTACCGCAATCCCGACAAGAACTATTCTGTATGGGACAGTATTCTCTACGAAAAAGCCCGTTTTGAAAAGAACATCATCCTGCTGCTCAACTGTTCCTGCATGGACGCCGAAATGAAGGACGGCAAAATTGCCAGCATTACCGGCTGGCAGATGACGACGCAGCAGTTCCATAAGGTAGAGGCCGATCTGTTTGCCGACTGCTCCGGTGACAGCATCCTCGCCCCACTCACTGGCGCCAGTTTCCGAGAAGGCCGTGAAGCCAAGGCGGAATATAACGAGACCATCCCTCCGGATACGGCGGACAGTCATACCATGGGTCTTTCCTGCCTGCTGCAGGCTGTGGAAACGGATGAACCTCATCCCTACATCGCCCCCGCCTGGGCAGAAAAAATCGATGAAAGCAAACTCATCCACCGTACGCCCAACATGGCCAGTCCCATGGAGAACTTCTGGTATCTGGAACTGGGCGGCACGCGCGATACCATTGGCGAAACGGAAGAAATCCGCGATGAGCTGGTTGCGCTGGCCTACGGTATGTGGGACTATCTGAAAAACGATCCCTCCCAGAAAGCCAAACACGAAAACTGGCAGCTGGACTGGGTGGGCATGCTGCCCGGCAAGCGTGAAAGCCGCCGTTACGTGGGCGCATACACCATGACCGAGCACGACGTTCGCGCAGGGGGCAACTTTGCGGATGAAGTGGCTTACGGCGGTTGGAGCATGGACGATCATCATCCTGCCGGGTTCCGAACCACGGAGCCGCCCACCATCTATCACCCAGCTCCCTCCCCCTACGGCATTCCGTTCGGCAGCCTGTACAGTCTGGAGATCCCCAACCTGATGTTTGCCGGCCGCAACATTTCCGTCACCCATGCGGCCATGAGTTCCACCCGTGTAATGGCCACCTGCGCGCTGCTGGGTCAGGCCATTGGCACGGCGGCAGCCATGACCGTGGAACTGGGCTGTACTGTGAATGAGATCGCAAAGCAGCATATGACCGAACTGCAGAACCGCCTGATGGATGACGACTGCTATCTGCCCCACTTTCAGCGCAAAATCAGCGCTCTGTGCCAAAACGCCAGACTTTCCGGCGACGGTCTGGAACTGGAAGCCCTGCGCGACGGCGTGGATCGCCCGCGCGAAGGCAAGGCGCATGCCTGGCTGGGAACGATCGGCGATCAGATCACCTATACCTTCAAAGAGCCTGTAGATCTTCATCGAATCCGTCTGGTGGCGGACAGTGACCTGAACCGCGACAGCCTGCCGGAACCGGAAAACCGCATGGCGCGCAGCATGTTTCACAACCGTTTGAAGATCTGCCAGCCCAGCTATGTACCCAAAACGCTGATCAAAGCTTTCCGCATTACGGCCAAGTTTGCAGACGGCAGCGAACGCATTATTGCAGAAGAAACCGCCAACCACAACCGTCTGTGGCGCTGCGCCGTCGAGCTGAAAGACTGCGTATCCATTACGCTCACGCCGCTTGAAACGTGGGGGTATGAAACGGTTCGGTTGTTTGCCTTTGAAGCAGAATAAGAAGCCGTTCCCACACTTTCGGCATAATCATTTCACCCCACTTGTCAGACCGCAGGGTATACGGTCTGACAAGTGGGGTGTTTACGATATTCAGCATTACCCGGGCAATGCTGTCATTGAACATTTCTTTGGCTTGCATCCGGCATCAAAATATATTGGCTCGCTGCGTCAGCAGCGCTTACATCGCAAATGGCGTTTGTGCTTGCTCCAAACAGGTGTATAATAAATCAAACAATGCAGGAGGTGGAAAGGGTGAAAGCACAGAAAAAGCTTGACCGTACAGATGTGATCCTGCACGGCAGTCTTTGGCGTGCCATGCTGATGATTGCGGTGCCCGTCATGATCAACAGCTTTCTGCAGACTCTCTATAATCTGACGGATACCTACTGGCTTGGCCGGATCGGCACGGAGCCGCTGGCGGCCATCAACCTGGTATCGCCGCTTCAGAACATGATCGTTACCTTTGGCAGCGGGTTCACCGTTGCGGGTGCCGTATTGATTTCGCAGTTCATAGGCGCTGGCAAAAAAGAACGCGCCCGCAAAATGACCAACCAGATCCTGTTTGCTTCCATGATTTTCTGCACGGTATGCGTAGCCGTGCTGGAAGCTTTCACGCCGGTGCTGGTCACGTGGCTGGGCGCAGACGGGGCTGTTTTATCCAATGCAGTTACCTACATGCGCGTGGTTGCGGTGGATATGCCGTTTTTGTTCATGGTCAACCTCTATCAGGCAGTGCGACAGGCGCAGGGCGACACGGTGAGCCCGATGCTCCTCAACCTATTGGGCATCAGCCTGAACATGGCGCTGGACCCGCTGCTGATGGTGGGCTTGCGCATGGGTTCCGCCGGCGCTGCTTTGGCTACGGTTGTTTCCAAGGCGGTTCCGGCGCTGGCGGCGCTGTGGCTGCTTAACCGCAAGCGCGAAGCAATGCGGCTGGATCTCAGGCTGATGAAACCGGAAAAGGCTTTGCTGACAGAAGTCGTGCGTATCGGCCTGCCTACAGCGCTTGGCAGCAGCGCCTTTCAGCTGGGCTTTCTGCTCATGAGCACCACCGCCCTTTCCTACGGCGTGGACGCCATGGCGGCTTACGGCATCGCCAACAAGGCAAATACCCTTAACTCGCTGCCTGCCAACGGCATCGGCGCAGCGGTTGCCACCATTGTGGGACAAAACATGGGCGCGGGGCAGGTACGCCGTGCGCAGAAGGGGTATTGGATCGGCACCGCCAGCATCGTGGCGTGGCTGATGGGTACAGGCGTGTTTTTCTCCCGCCCGGCGGTCGCCAACGCCGTGGTAGGCGTGTTTACCAACGATGCCAACGTTATTGCCATGGGTTCGCAGTTTTTTGCGCTGATGGCCATGTGGACGTGGAACAACGGTGTGAACGATACCACCAGCGGTCTGTTCCGCGGAAGCGGCCACACCGAAGTCACCATGATCTGCGACGCTTCGCGCATCTGGGTCTTCCGGTTTGCCACGCTGTTTATCTGCCGTCACTGGCTGCACATGGGTGTGGAAAGCGTGTGGTACTCTGTGGTATGGAGCAATGGGCTTTCTGCGCTGCTGCTGGTCATTCTCTACTTTACAGGCATCTGGAAAAAGAACCGCGTCAGGATAGCGTAAAGACTGCTTCACCGCCAATGGCATAAAGGCCAAGCATGGCGCCGGTAAAGCGTTTGCCTACGGCGATCCCCTCATCGGCCAGCCATGTCACGTTTTCAAGTTCACAGATCAGACGGTCCTCCGCGTACAGACGGCGCGTGAGGCCGTCTGTTTTGATATGCAGAAACAGCGGCAGCTGATCGTTATGAGATACGCGGGCAAATTCCCGGCTTTCCAACCCGATCTGCCCGTAAACGACCAGTTCATTTCCCGTCAGGCACAGGTTGAGAAAAGAGTTTTCATCGTAGTAACAGGTGACGCCCGCTTCTCGGGCGGAAGAGCGTGTGAGCACGGCAGAAAACTCGCAGTGGAAATCCGTCTGACGGCGCAGAAGGAGGCTTCGGCAAGCAGTATCACTCATGGGTTCATCCTCGCCGCAAATGGTTACACATTCGCCCTGCTGCCGGATCATGCCGGGACGCGGCGGACGGGGCGTGAGCCAGTCCTCGGTTTCAGGCAAAGCCCGGGCAGGCAGAGGACATTTTTGCAGAACGCTTGGGCCGTCTGTAAGAACCGGCCAGCCATCCGCCGTCCATGTAATGGGATCCAGCGCGGTTTCGCGTCCCAGCAGCGTCCATTTTCCCTCCAGCGCGCGTCCGCAAAGGTACACCATATACCAGCGGCCATCCGGCGTGGAGAAGGGCTTGGCATGACCGCAGCGCTGAATGAG
This sequence comes from Clostridia bacterium, assembly GCA_017547285.1. Classification (GTDB taxonomy): domain Bacteria; phylum Bacillota; class Clostridia; order Christensenellales; family Aristaeellaceae; genus Limiplasma. The sequence continues at coordinate 55,370 of JAFYQB010000113.1, read as the reverse complement.
GGCGTTTTCATCCCACTGACGCAGAATCACGCCGTAGGGACTGGGCTGATACGGCCCCATCAGATGCCGGGAACGCGCCACGGTTTCGCAGTGTCCCATGCCTGTGCCTCCCTCGGCAAGGAACAGATAGTACCATCCATCCTTTTTGAGCAGGTGCGGCCCTTCCGGGGCGCGCTTGTTGCTGCCGTAGTAGAGAAGGGTGGTCTCGCTCCTGCGTTTCGTGCAGGTTTCATCCAGCTCCAGAATACGAGCGCCGCGATTTAAGAGCATGTAATGCCGCCCGTCGTCATCGTGGAACAAAGACGGGTCGATGCCCTCCTCCTCAATGAATACCGGTTCGGAGTACGGGCCTTCAGGCTTTTCAGCATGCACGATCATCTGGCGGCGGCAGGGAAAGGCGCCGTCGTTCAGGCGCAGTGTGGCGGTAATATAGAACCGGCCGTTGGCATAGGAAATATCGGGCGCCCACCAGCCGCGTCCGCCGTCCAGCCCTTCCAAATGCGCCCATTCGGGATTGGCGATGGCGTGACCGATGACCTGCCAGTTGACCAGATCCTTTGAATGGGATACGGGAATGCAGGGGAAAAAGATGAACGTGGAATTGACCATGTAGTAGTCATCCCCCACGCGAACAATAGAAGGATCCGGGAAGAAACCGCGGCGGATGGGATTCTGATAGAAATCTTTCAGCGGCGCGCCAGTCGCCTCCTCAAAATAGGCTTCCAGCGCCGCATGGCCGCATTCATGCGCAATGTGGTACGGCGTGATCAGCTCACGATCACCGCGAAGCGGATTCATGCCACCGCGCTCCACCAGATAGCGGCACTTGTCCACATCACCGCTCTGGGCGGCGTAGTGCAGCAAGTCGCGGCCCCGGCTGTCCAACGCATTCAGATTGACGCGCAAGCCATATTCCACCAGATAACGGAGCATGACAAAGCGCCCCTCCCGCGCAGCAATGTGCGAGAGGGGTTCGCCCTTATGCTCCTGTTCAATCAGCGCAGGCTGCTGGGGGAGCAGATGCTGCACCGTTTCCAGATCATTTGTCAGAATCGCCTGAAGGAGCTTGTCAAACATATTTATTCCTCCGGTATCACGCGGAAGTCGCTGAAATCCGCCCAGCTGTGTTCGCCGCCCTCGAACGGGGTGCAGAACAGTGCGATGCGTGCGCCCACCCAGGTATGCCGGCCGGGGCAGAAGGTGGAGCCAATGGCGCAGAGACGATCGCCCACATAATAATAGAAATGCGCCTGCGCTTCCTTTTCGCCGGTCCTGATCAGCTGCATGCGGATACGCACGGTATCGGTATCCTCCGGCAGAGGATCGGCTTCGGTGGTTTCATCACTCTGGCCGCTGCTGCGCAGATCGCCGATGAACAGCCCTTCCTGCGTGCGGTAGACGATCGCGCCGCAGTACTCGCCGCCCAGCAGCGCCATGCCGGCCTGTGCGCCCTCGTCCAGTTCGGAAGCGTCCACCGTTACTTCGGCGGCAAAGCTATGGCAGCAGATCTTCTGGGTAATGATGTCAGGATATCCCCACAGGCCTTCGCAGGGTTCGGGCGCAGGACGCGCAAACAGGCGCAGCCTGCCATCCAGCACTTCATGGCCATCGGCGGATGGATTGCCCATGAACTGCCATTCGAGGTTCAGCCTGCCCTTGAAATCATCGCTGGCCTGCAGACCGAGGAGTTCGCAGACAGGCGCATGAGGTTTTTCATGCGTGAGCACGGGCTGGCCGTGATCGCCCATCACAGGCCAGCCATCCTCCCAGTACATGGGCTGCAGATGCATCACGCGCCCATAGGGCCCCTTGCTCTGGAAATGCAAAAACCAGTCCTGCCCATCCGGCGTGGTCACCCAGCCGCCCTGATGCGGGCCGTTGACCGGGGTGTCACCCTGCTGCAAAACAATTTTTTCTTCATAGGGGCCATGGATATCCCTGCTGCGCAGTACCGTCTGCCATCCCACTTCCACGCTGCCGGCGGGCGCAAACAGATAGTAATAGCCATCTTTCTTATACACCTTGGGGCCTTCGATGGTGGGCTGGGTGGCAAGGCCGTTGTAAAGAAGGTGATCCTCGCCGACGGCATGCAGGCCGTCCCATGAAACAGGAAAAATGCCAAGAAAGCTCTTGAAGCCGATGCGGCTTCTGGCATAGCCGTGGATGATGTACGCCTTGCCATCGTCATCCCAGAAGGGGCATGGATCGATAAGGCCTTTGCCGGGCAGCACGCAAACGGGATCATCCCATTTGCCCAGCGGATCGGCGGTGCGAACCATGAAGATGCCTTCGTCCGGCATGCCGTAGCAGATGTAGAACAGCCCTTCGTGGTAGCGGATGGCGGGCGCCCACACGCCCTGCGCATGGCGCGGCACATTGAAACGCTCCTCCGGGATGCGGGGAAGCGCGTAGTTGACCAGCGTCCAGTTCACAAGGTCTTTGGAGGTAAGAATGGGCAGACCCGGCACATAGTTGAAAGAGGATGCGGTCATATAATAGGTATCTTCCACGCGGATGACATCCGGGTCGGAGTAATCGCACAGGAGAATGGGATTCTGGTATTGTCCGTTGCCCAAGTCGGGCAGATAGAGGCGGTCACGCATTGCCGGCTTCTCCTCTCAAACGCTCCGCATACTCCGGTGCAAGCAGCGCGCGGTATTCGCCGCCCAGCCGGTACAGCGCTTTGGCGATCAGATCGCCGAACATCATCGCACCCTCAGGCTTCAGGTGGGTGCCATCCGGCATAAACCAGCTGTCGCGCACTTCCTCCGGCGTGTGGATCAGCAGTTCCTCGCTCAGAGCAGTCAGGTCAATGCAGGCGACCTCCAGCTTTTCACCCATGCGGCGCGCGGCGGCTGCCCAGCGGTCATGGTGGTATTGGGCTTTGGGATCGGCAAAACCCCTGCGCGTAACAGGGGTGATGAACACCGGAACGGCCCGCTTGTTGCGCGCACAGTTGGCAAACCGTTCCAGATTTTCGCAGAATTCTCCGTCCGGATCTGCATAGCGGGCGGGATCTTCTTCCTTTTCATCGTTGTGACCGAACTGCACAAACAGAAAATCACCTTCCGTAATGCAGTCATAAATAGCGGCAAGCCGGCCTTCATCCAGAAAGGATTTGGTGGAGCGGCCGTTTTCAGCGTGATTGGCGATGCAAACATCCGGTCGACGGGTAAAACGATCAAACATTTGTGCAATGCCGGTCTGTGGCCAGGTAAGGACGCTGTTTTGCTTAACGGTGGAATCACCCGCCCAGAAAATGGTATTCACAGCAGAAACCTCCCTTGTTCATTTGATATTATTTTACAACGCGAAAAACGATCTGACAATACCAAAGCAATACGCCAAAACAAATGTATTTATCAGTCAAAAACGAGACAGAATTGACATTTTTGGTGTGATGATGTATAATCAAACTAAAGCGCAGCTGCGCAGCGAAAGAACAACCCAATAAACAAGGAGGAATCGAACTATGCGTAAACTGGTATCCCTGCTGCTGGCTCTGATGATGCTGATGGGCATGATGAGCTTTGCTTCTGCGGAAGAAGCGCCCTTTGTAATCACCGTGCATGTTCCCTACTATGCTGATGTTGAGCCCGTAGGCTGCACCGGCGAAGAAGGCAACCCCGTGCTGGAAGCCATTGAAAAGGAACTGAACGTGGATCTGCAGGTTACCTGGGCTCCTCAGGGCGACTACACCACCAAGTTCAACACCGTGATGTCCTCTGACGATCAGCCCATGGTGATGGTCGTCAATTCCGGTCTGACCACCAATGCCAACTACATTCAGATGTGCAAGGACGGCGCTTTCTGGGATCTGACCGACATTCTTGCCGGCAACGAGTTCATCCAGAAGGAACTGACCAGTAAGTCCGCTCTGGCCGTTACCTCCATCGAAGGCCGCAACTACCTGTTCCCCTCCATGGCTGCCGCTGCCCGCGTTGGCGTGCTGTACCGTGAAGACTGGCTGAACAAGCTGGGTCTGGAAGTTCCCACCGATATCGATACCTTCAAGGCCATGGTCGAAGCTTTCACCACCAAAGACCCCGACGGCAACGGCGTGGATGATACCATTGGCTTTGCCTACTGCGACAACAAGGACAACGAGCTGACCTATGCCGGCTTCAACACCCTGGCTGTTATGAACGGCGCTCCCAACTACTGGGGCGAAGACGAGAACGGCGACCTGATGCCCTACTTCTTCTTCGACGAGTACATGGAGACGCTGGATCTGTTCAACTGGATGTATGTCAACGGCTACATGAACACCGACTTCGCCATCAACACCGATAAGCACGGCCCCCTGGCCAATGGCGTTTCCGGTTCCATGATCACCACCGCCACCAATGCTGCCGGCACCAAGTATGCCAACGTTATCAACGTGCATCCCGAAGCCGTGATCAAGCAGAACCAGGATCTCTACACCGCTGACGGCGAAGCTGTGATCAACAGCGTGCTGAGCGTGGGCGGCCTGGGCGGCATCCTGATCCCCACTGCTTCCGTGAAGGATGAAGAAACCGTTCAGAAGATCATCGACTTCTGCGTGGCTCTGAATGACAAGGGCGGCATCTACCTCGCCGTTGGCGTGGAAGGCCTGCACTACACCAAGGATGCGGACGGCAAGATCACCGTTTCCGACGAACAGAAGAAGACACGCGAAGACGACGGCTCCAGCGAAGTGTTTGCTTCCATGTTCCCCCGCCGTGTGCAGTCTCTGGACTACGGTCAGGGCATGACCGCGACCCAGCAGATCACCGCTTACAGCCTGAGCATCGAAGACCGCTGCGTGGTTGATATGTCCGTTGGCTACATGAGCGATGAAATGCGCAACCTGCAGACCGAAATCGCCACCATTATCTCTGACGCCCGCGTTGCCTATATGAGCGGCACCATCGACGCCGAAGGCTTCGAAGCGGCCCGTCAGGACTGGCTGGCCAAGGGCGGTCAGCAGATCATCGATCAGGTGAATGCTGCCTATCACGCCGAGTAATTTGAGCTTAACGCACAATGAAGGGGTCGCCCGCTTCGGCGGGCGACCCTCCTTTTCAAAAGCTGCCCCCATTCCTGAGGACGGAGTGATCATATGATCCGGGATGTGAAAAAAAATCCGCCGATCGTGCGGCAAATCTCTCTTTCTTTAATGGTTGTTTCGCTGGCTGTTACGCTGGCTGCGCTGATTTTTGGCGGCAACCTGCTGGAAAACCTGAATAACTGGCTCCTGAATTCGATCAACAGTGCGCAACTGCTGACGGTGATCGTTGGCATCGTTGTGTTTTTGCTGTCTTTTGCGGTATTCCGCACCAATGAAAAAGATCCCAAAAAACTGCGCCATATTCTGCGCTACCGCTGGCTGTATGCCATGCTGCTGGGTGCAGGCGCATATTATTTTATCTTCAAACTGCTGCCGGTTCTGAACCTGAAGATCATTTTCCAGAACTATTCGCCCACGCTGGCCCGTAACGGCCGTGTGGAATGGCTGGATCCCATTCTGCTTTCCTTTAAGCAGTTCTTTACCTACCGCGATTTCCCGATGCTCCTGAAGAACACGCTCTCTCTGGCTGTTCTGAACATTCTGTTCTATTTCCCTGTGCCCATTATGCTGGCGCTTTTGCTTAACGAGATCAAAAACATGCCCTTCAAGCGCGTGACCCAGAGCGTTCTGTACCTGCCTCACTTTGTGAGCTGGACGGTTTTGGGTTCCATTATGCTCATGCTTCTGGGCCCCTCCCCCAACGGTCTGATCAACAGTTTGATCAAGAATGCCGGCGGCACGGAAATTCCCTTCATGATGAGTGAGGAATGGTTCCGTCCCATGTACATCATCGAACTGATCTGGAAGGAATCCGGCTGGGGCACCATCATCTATCTGGCCGCGCTCTCCGGCGTGGATGAGCAGCTGTATGAAGCCTCGGTCATCGATGGCGCAGGCCGCTTCAAGCAGCTTCTGCACATCACGCTGCCCTGCATCCTGCCCACGATCATCACCCTGCTGATCCTGCGCATGGGTTCGTTCCTGGACAGCGGCTTTGACCAGATCTACCTGATGCTTAACTCCTACAACCGCGATGTGGCCACTGTGTTTGACACATACGTGTATGACGTAGGTCTGACCGGTACCATTACCGCCCCCGCGGGCACCACCAACTATTCCTACTCTGCCACCGTGGGCGTCTTCCGTTCTGTGGTCAGTCTGATCCTGGTGGTCACCTCCAATGCCCTTGCCAAGCTGGCCGGAGAGGAGGGCGTGTACTGATGAAACGACTGGACATGAATTATGAACAGGTAGCCCGCCTGAACAAACGCCAGAGCATGACGCTTTCTGTCATTGGCATGATTATGATCGCGCTTGCTTTGTTTGGCATGATCGTAAACGTAAGCGGCACCCGCCAGACCCTGTCCACCCGTCAGGCGCTGCTTGGCGGTCTGAGAAAGCAGACTGCGCTTCTGGATGATGACAAAGTTCTGACCGCCATGGGGCAGGATCTCAACGCCGGTCTGGAAAGCATTGCCGAGCAGGTAAGCGCCGCCAAACAGCAGTCTCTGAGCAACCAGCGCGATCAGCTGCCTGAAGGCCGGAAGTACGATCGTCTCACAAGTCAGATGGCGGAATACGATTCCGAGCTTGCAATGCTGGGTGAACGCCTCGCGGCGAACGACGGCCTTGAAAGCTGGCAGCCAATGCTGATGGAAGCCTCCGCACTGCGTCAGGATACCAAGGCAGCTTACGATGATGCAGCCGCAGAACTCAAAACACACAAGAGCGCCCAGTCCAAAGCCAAAAAGGCGCTGACCAATGCACAGAAGAAAGATTCCACCGCAACCGCAGAGGAAGTGGCCCAGCTGCAGGCGGATTACGATGCTGCTGCGCAGGTATACACCGCCGCTGAAGCGGTAAAGGATGAAACCTATGCCGCCTACACCGAAGCCAAAACAGCTTTGACCGCATTGCTGGGTGATCTGTCCGCAGCGCTGCCCACGGTAACAGTATGGGAGAGCGTACTGCTCTTCTTCTCCGCAGCACTTACCTGGTGCATTCTGCTGGTGCTCGGTGTGGAACTGCTGATCATTGGCATTGTGTGCATTAAAGCGCCCAAACATCTTCCGCTGAGCATGCTGGCAGACGTTCTGATCTACGATTTCTTTATCGTTCTGGCATCCGTAATGGTATCTCCGCTGCTGTACGTGGCGGTTGGCTCGTTCTCTTCCACAGGTCTGGCCCAGTTCCGTTTCGGCAAGCTGGACTTCAGCGCCTACAAAATGATCGCCTTCTCCCAGCGTACCATGCGCTCCATTCTTAACTCGTTCCTGATTACCATTGCAGGCACGGGCATGAACATTGTTCTGACCTCCGTCACGGCCTACGCGCTGTCCAAAAAGGATCTGCCCGGCCGCAACTGGATGATGAAGCTGGTTATTTTCTTCATGCTGTTCCACGCAGGTCTGGTGCCGGATTACATTCTGGTCTCCAACACGCTGGGCCTGACCAATACCTACTGGGCCATCTGGCTGCCGGTATTGATCTCCTCCTCCAACCTGATTATCATGAAGAACTTTTTCCAGCAGCTGCCTGCCTCCATTGAGGAATCTGCGCGCATCGACGGCTGCAACGAGATCCAGTCCTTCATCCACATCGTGATTCCCATGTCCATGGCCTCCATCGCCACATTCTCGTTGTTCTACGCGGTGGGCCATTGGAACAACTACCAGCGCGCCATGATCTACATCAGCGATCCCAACAAGTTCCCCATCACGGTGCTGCTGCGCCAGGTGGTCATTCTGTCTCAGGGCTCGCTGGCGGATGACGTTCTGCCGGAAGTGCAGGTGTGGGCGCCCACCAACTCCGTCAAGTACGCCACCATCATGGTGGGTACCGTGCCCATCATCTGCGTCTATCCCTTCCTGCAGAAGCACTTTACCAAGGGTGTTCTGATGGGATCTGTGAAGGGATAAAATGTTTTCGTCATAAGCGGCACATAAACTGCTTTGAATTTTCAGGCAGATTCGATTGGTGCTGGTTCTGAAAACTTGAAGCAAGGCAACAAAGCCCTTACGGATTCACCGCAAGGGCTTTGCTGAATGGAGACCGGCGCGTCTGGTCTCTTGTTTTATATAAAAAGCAGTCTCCTCTTTAATCTGCCCCCAAAAAGTTAGACAGAAATGTCCGGGAAATAATTAAGCAGCCGAAAGGGCTTGTTGTCTGTGAATTGCAGGCGGCAAGCCCTTTAGTTTTGCCTTGATGCGTCGGTTGTTGTAGTAATCCAGATACACAGATGGCAAATTCAAGCATTTCAGAGTGGATCACATGGACAACACTGAAGCTATGGTCACAATGATTGCTGATGTGGAAATAGCCTCTCTTGAAAGAGAGGGGGCGGAAGAGTTCGCCAAGCTGGACATGTCTGCCTACACAAAGTACACCTTCAGCATGTTCGGTGGTGAAACTGTCCCTGTCACCATGGTCTTCCAGAATCGCATGATGGGGGCAGTCATGGATAGATTTGGGCGGGATGTCGTGGCCATGAAAGAGGACGATAGACACTTTAGAGTGACCGTCTCCGTTGCGGTGAGCAATCAATTTTATGGCTGGGTGTTTGGTCTTGGCAAGGCTGTCAGGATCATTGGCCCTGAGAGTGTCAAAGAAGGCATGAAGAAAGCTCTTGCAGACATCGCCGCAAGGTATGAAGAATAAAACTCAGCAGAGACCAGTCCGGCTGGTCTCTTACTTTATGCAAAAAATCAGCATCCTCTTTCGAGGATGCTGATTCAGGAAGTTCTTTAATCCTTTTTGCTTTTCAGCATGTTTTAAGTTGTAGATTGGTATACCAATTGGTGTAATTGGTATACCTTTTGTGGTTCAAGGTTCTTCAAACCCTTACCCCACACCAATTTCTTAGTCCACCGGCTTCATGGTGGGGAACAGCAGCACGTCGCGGATGGCAGAAGAGTCGGTCAGCAGCATGACCATGCGGTCGATGCCGTAGCCAATGCCGCCTGTGGGGGGCATGCCGTACTCGAGGGCGTTTGCTGGGCTTTCAGCCCAGCGGGTGGGGATTTGTTTCAGCCACTTCTCACAGGTCTGAACCATACCTAAAACCCTACATTTTCAAAGCTTTGAACGGCAAATTGGTGTACTTTTGGTGTACCAGTGGTGTACCATTCAAGTCCCATACCTTTCAAAGTTTTTGAACTCGCTGACCTTCAAATCTCTTGTTGCATCTGCATAAATGTTCAGCGTCGTCGACACATCAGCATGCCCCAAAGCGTCTTGAATCACTTTGATATTGACGCCTGCTTCGCACAGTCTGGTTGTGAACGTATGCCGCAGACTATGACAACTGAAATGTGGAAGCATCAGAGCATTCTTTTTGCCTTTCAGCATGATCTCATCATTGCAGTCACGAATGATTCTGCGAAGAGCCTTATTAAGAGTGCCTTGATGTTGTGGCTGCCCAAAGCGATTAACAAAGATGAAGTCAGAGTATCCATCAACAATTGCCTCGCATCGAACCCCTGCCAACTCTTGGTTGCGCCGTTCTTCTTCGAAGGCGCTTTTGACAAAGTCAAGCATTGGAACCTGACGAATGCCGTTGACTGTCTTCGGCGTATGAACATTGCAGTAGCACCCATTCACCGCATGCCTGTAGTAGATCAGCGTGTGGTTGACATCAATCATCCCGTTTTCAAGATCAATATCACACCAACGAAGACCTACTGCCTCCCCTACTCGCAAGCCTGTTCCTACCATAACAGCAAAGACAGGATACCAATGACGATACTTTTCAGACTGCCGCAAATAATTAAGGAACAAATCCTGTTCCTGTTTTGTTAACGCTCGACGCTTCTCATTTCTTGAAGAAACAGACTGCTTGAGTTCCTTCATGACATTATCGGATGGGTTACGGCGAATGTACATATCGTCAACCGCCATGTCCAACACCTGATGAAGAACAGTGTGAATATTATCAATCGTGGAGATGGATAGCCAACGTTCATCGACAAGTGTATTGTAGAAGCGCTTCACATCAGATTTCATAAGCGTTGAAATTCTTTTCTGACCGAAGCGGGGCGCGACAAACTGATTGTACATGTACAGATAATTCTGGAAAGTATTGTCCTTCAGACCTCGCTTGAGTTGGACCCAAAGCTTGAACATGTCGTTGATTGTTACATTACGTGCTTCTGCCTTTATCCTATCGCGCTCATCCTGTTCTATCTCTGCTTCCTTCTGCCGGAGTTCTTCTAATGTCTGCGCATAAACAGAATGTCGCTCCCCGGCCTCATCTGTCCATCTGTACTGATAAGTACCTTTACTATGACGTGATTCCCCCTTTCGCAAAATATTATTCTGATTAATCTTTGACTCGTTTACCTTGTCTCTCACTTTAATTCCTTTCCAAAGGAATTAATAACTACCATCACCAGATTAACATACCAAAGGAACGGAATCAAGAAAAACGGTATATGCTATATCATTTTGTAAATGAAAACACAGTAAAGATTATCCTAATGTAGCTGCGCTTTTGGTTACTACCATTCTCGCCTGCTTCCATCAGCAATCCATCTCCACTCAACTTCCAAACATCTTTGAAACAACTCTGAAGCAACATTGACTACACTTCCAAGCAACATCCACACTACTTTGAAACATCTTTGAAGCATGGTTAAGAGCGGAGTGCATTCACACTCCGCTCATTCTTTTTCAAAAAGAAATTCAAAAATGATAACCTCGTACGTTAAAGTGACAGGTTCAAAAAGCCGCTATGATACGATATAGACACAACGAAGGACACAAGCCCTTCGGAAATAAAACGACAGAGCCAAGAGCTCGGAAAGAAGAGGAACCTACTATGACTAACATTACCCTGAACCACAAGAACCGCACCATCGAACTGACCAAGGCTTTCTACAATGCTTCCTGCAACTTTGGTACTGAAGAATACAGGATGCTTCAGGAAGCACGCCGCGATTATCCTAAGTACAAAGTTGTTACCGTAAAGCAGAAGGCAAAGAACACTCGCGACTGCTACAAGGGGCTGGATTTGGGCTTCATTGAAATGTACATTGAAAAGCATGACGATGATGAGAAGAAGAATATGGCTACCTTCAAAACGCTGTGTGCCAAGGATGACGAAAGCTTGGAACTGAATTTGAAGGCAGAGTCTTTCCTGAAAATCCGAGCTTGGTTCCTTGAAACGTATCCCGAAGTCGAAAAGTTCTACAAGGACGCAGAAAAGACTGCAAATGACATCCGGAAAAAGCGTGATAATGCGTTGAAGGCCAAAAAGGAAGCAGAACTGATGGCTCGCCGTTCCGCCCTGCTTGCCCAGATTGCATAAGGAGGAAAAACCAATGAAGAATACGCTAAAGCTCGATCATTCTAAACGCACCATCGTTATGGATCGTACCTTTGCCAAGTTTGCCACCAATACCATGAGTCCTGAATATGCCCACCTTCAGAGCGTGCGTCAGGACTATCCGGAATATCAGGTTGTCATGCGACATATTAAGCGCAAAGCAACCAAGGAATGCTATCGCGGTCTGACCTATGAGTACATGGAAGAATACATCCAGACCCATGGTTCCAAGGAAGAGAGTGCGAAAAACTTGGCAGAGTTCAAAGAGCAGAAACTGATTTCACTTTGCCACAGCACTTCCCGTCGCTACCCTACCATCAAAAAGTGGTTTCTTGCGAAGTATCCTGAAGTCATGGAGTTTGGCATGTCTGATGAAAAAAAGAAAGCCGCAGAGGCTGAAGAAGAAAGTGCTGCCGCACCGGAGGCAGAGGAAAACGAAGTAGAATTTGAAGAGTCCTTCAAAATCTCTGCCTAACAGGAGACGTCACAAATGAATACCTTGCCATCGGCGAAAGACATTGCTCTTTCGCCGTTTTTCTTTTGGGAAAATCATGGCGCGCAGTCTCTTTTGCGCGGCGACATCCTGATTGATAAGACGGACAGGAAGCAAAGGAAGAGATTATATAAAACGTGAGCGTCCGTTTGCGGGATGAGAACAGCTATGATAGAATATCATATAAACTTCGAAAATCGCTTCTTAGCAAACAAAGGTGTGAGAGCAGGTATGATTTTTCTGGAACAATATGATGAATTATTCCCGGGCATGGGTTTTTCTTCAATGCGCGATTCACTTTGTTCATCAAGTTATCCCGGTGAAGCTGAGATTTTGGAATATTTGAGAAATGGCAATGTACACATAGCCACAGCAGCACGCCTATATGATTGTTTCACCCAAGAGTGCATTTCTGGTTATGGATGTTTGGTTCATATGAATGACAGAAAATATTCTTGGACCACCAAAGTGATCTATTACATTGAACAGTATCATTTGCGGTTGCCTTATTATATTGAGTCCGATATACTTCAGAAAGCCAAGCGGAATACATAGTTGCAAATATTTCCTGCTTCATCTCATGCAATAGCGGTAAAAGGAGAAAACCATATGAGAAGATGCCCTAAAGTATTTGAAAAAGAGGCAATGGCTATATTTGATCAATATCTTGAAGATACTCCAGACGAAGAAACAGAAGAACTCGATTTGACCGCAGAGGAAGAAGATGCATTGCTGAAAGAACACTACAGACACTGGGAAGCGTATTTGCTTGAACATGCTTCATCGCTTTTGCGAGAGTGGTACGTATATTATAACTCCCGCTGCGGTGATGAGAGTGAGCTTTACGACTATGACGGAACATATCTGATTGGAGAAAGCGGCTATCCTATCCAGCGATGGGATATAAGCGATGACCACAGAATTGTCGACGAAACCGGAAAACAGATTTATTATTCAAATGGGGAGCCTATTCTTGCCAAGAAAATGAGCACTGAATTATTTGAATATCTTAAGCAGTACGGCTGGTTGGATGAGGATGCCACAGAAGAAGCTATGTGGTACTAAATAGCGCAAGGAAAGTCGCGTCCTCCCAGCAGATGTACGCCGCGCCTGCGGAGCGTCGAAGAAAAGATTCGTTGTTTTGGTTCCTTTTTCCGCGCGCAGCGCGAACGTCAACGAGCGGCGCGCTGACGCGCATGCGTCTGCGCGTTGCGAATTGACGCAGGAAGAAAGCCAATCCCTTTAGAGGGTGTTGCCAATTTCGGGGTTTCTATATAAGAGTCCCCCAAAATGGCAACAAAAAACGCGAAGACAGATTACACGTCTTCGCGTTTTGCTATGGTTCTGTATCGTCCTTTTCGGTCGCGCAAATTTTCGGTGACGGCATATCCGTTTGCTTCCAACAGCTGCTTCAATCGTGCCTTCGGTAGCAGACGTTTGGAATCGTTGGGATCCATAATGCCAATGGCCGCGCGCAGTTCTTTATAGTCTTGCTCGTATAAACGGCGGTTTAGGTATTGCGGCGGCACGATAACCCCACATTCATCTACGCTGTGCAAATAAAGATTCTCCAAATGATTGCGATAGCGGCCGCGCGCTTGGGTGATGGTGGATTCGTTTGAAGTGTGGATAATGATAAAGTTCATTTCTCCGTACAGATTGATGCTGGTAGCCAAGCTGTCGTTGAAAATAAGCAAATCATATTGCGGCGGCACTTCTTCATGCTCAAGAATATAGAGGCGCGCCGCTTCCTGTTCGGGAGTCATTTTGTGTTCTGCGATTGGACTCCATACACAAATGGGCTTAAATCCTGCGGCAATGGCGGTTTGTTCGTGCTCTAGCATCTTCTCCACTTGAGTTACATACAACGCGCCGCGTTTGCCTTTTGGAAGATACCACAGCAATTCAGACAGATTGGCGTAATAGTATGTGTTCTTGGTCTCATAATGATGAAGCGCCGCCGTGTCAATTGGCAAGGGATTGATCCAACAATTCAGTTGGCCTATGTTGTCCGGCGTGGCAGTCATGCCAACCACAAGCGTATCGCAATTCCAAACCGCGCGGCAGATGGCATCGCGTGCTATGGCAGCGAAGTTGATTTTAGGTGCTTGGTCTTTCTTTTTGCTTTTGAAGTTCGGAAAGCGGATCATGTTATGCGCTTCGTCACAGATGATGACGTCGAAGAAAAAGTGGAAGCCTGGGTTGTGGTATTCCCACACGCCAAACTGTGCATAGGTGGTTACTACGATTTTGCTTGGATCAAATTCGGCAGATGGAAACCATGTTCGATCAAGACTTTCTTCGTAGAAAGAATATGGCAGTATAAGCTCCTTCAACCGTCCCAGGCGCTGCTTGCCGTTGGTCGTATCAATCAAAATTAGCGCTGTGCGCGGGCTGGATGCCTGTTTGGAAATCACGTTGATAGCTGCTGTGGTTTTGCCGCTGCCGCAGGGCGCGACGATGAGATTAAACATGCCGTGGACAAAATTGGACGTACGTAATACGTCCTTGAGGGCTTCTTCAAGGTAAATACTGGGGCTCATTATTTGATTGTCTCCGTTTTGTTATATGACTTGAATGATCAGAAGTAATTCTTTCTCATTTCTTACCTATATTTTACATCAAATTTTGTGTGAAGACAAATTTTATTTGCAGTTATTTTCTACACAACAAAAACAGATAAACAAAGACGAGCAAGATCATTCTTGCTCGTCAGTGCTCAATTTTCTTATGATCGTTTGTACAGTCCAAACAGGCAAAGATGGGAAGTTCGGATGTGTGTTCCGGAATTGTTCAGCAATCAACGTCGCATTGCTAGTATCTGCATTCACCTGCTTCTTCACGAAAGCTTCAAGCGTTAAAAGATATTCTTCATTCTCATCTAAATATTGCTTTACCGCCAATGTGCCTTCGGCTTTTTCGCCTAAAGGATCATACGCATGTGATGCAAGAAGACATTCCGGCTGCAATTGGCGTATTCTTTGAATGGTCTGATAGTACAAAGCTGGGCTTGCAATCCCTGTACCATATTTCCCTATTCCTCTTTGCTGCAAGGCATCGCCGCTTAGTAATGTATTGGTTCGTTTGTCCAAGAGGCTGATGCTATCATCCGAATGTCCCGGAGTAAACAGAACCTGCAAGTCATTCATGATTGATTCTGTATCACAGACCATATGAACACGATGTTTAAACGCTGGAGGCACATTGCTGCTATCTTTTGCAGCAATATGTATCCATGGCAGATCGTTCAGCAAATACGGCAGTCCGCCCGTATGATCTGAATGAAAGTGGCTGCAGAACAGCCATTGAATATCTTCAAATGGTATTCCTTGTTTTTTCAATTCTGGCAGTAACAATTTACGAATGTCGTACTCACTGGAAGCACAGTCAAACAGCAAGTATCCTTCCGTAGTTTGAATAAGAAACACGCTGGTTCGAACGCTATCAAAAGGAATCCACAAACGGTCGATATTCTCTCTCTCGTGTACAAACATCCATTATACCCTCAGAACAACGTTCATGTCGTTTCGCCGGGATGCAAAAGCTGATGTTTTGCTCCGCTTACATTGAACTGAAAATTTCCTGCATTACAGGAAGCATTTTTTCTGCCATACGGTAAAAACCCAAATCATTAGGATGAATGTTATCGGTGGTGCAATCATCTCGGTCACAATCGCCATAAAAAGTTTGCCCATCAATGAACCAAACTTTTGTATCCCCATATTCCTTGGCCCGACGATAGGTTTCCAGAATAACCGTCCGACGGGCTGCGTTTTTTTCATGACAGTCGTCGATAAGGTTACCATCAAAATCTGGTTTGGATAGCATCAAGATGGGAAGAGCTGGCTGCTTTTCCCGCACCGTTTGATAGAAACAAAAATGCGTTTTTTTCAGATGTTCTGCACTCGGAGCATTATGGTCGTAATCCATTACGAAAAGGCTCATAGGAAGGCTTGCAATATATTCAGCCATAATCGGTTCACCTCGTGCACCGTTTGCAAATCCCAGATTGTAGAAATCTGCTCCCATTTTTCGGGCAGTAAGAGCTACATAACTGAGACCTGGACGAGTTGCAAAAGCGCCTTGAGTAATGGACGAACCATAATAGACAAAGGGATGCTCAAAAGCAAAGGGTGAAGGATCTGTGACGTCAGCCCCTTCTTCAACCCCTACTTCCAAGTATACCAGCGTGTTAAGGGCAGGCAGATAGATTTCCACATCTTGCATACATTTTTGTTTTTGAATGCGCACTTCAACAGTTTGAGAAGCGTATCCCCATGCCCGGTCACCTTTAAAGCTGACATCAGCATAACAATCTGCTCCCCAGGATCGTCCACCTCGAAAAGTACCATCTACATAACAATCTACGCCGGATGTGCCAATATACCCAAAACCATCATGTCCATATTTCGCGTTTCCTACTGAATAACGAATCAAAATGCAGGGAGAATTTGTGCGAAAACGAACTCGACCGCCGACGGGATAAGTTGCCATGACTGTTACATTAGCATTAACTTTATCAATGATAGAATCCGGAAGACGATGATACTTGCCTTTCTCTTTCACTGCCAAACCGCAAATTTGGAGAGGAGTATCATGCATGTTATACCATTTCATCGTTTCGCCCCGTACAACCTTCTTTATACCTTCAGAACAACTTTACCTACATTTTCGCCGCGATACAAAAGCTGATGGGCATCGTCCGCCTGCGTAATGGGCAGCACCTTGTAGATTGTCGGCTTGATGCTTCCATCAGATACTTTCGGCCAGATTTCTTCAACCAGTTTTGCAAGAATCTGTGCTTTGAAGGCCGGGGTGCGCGAACGAAGTGTGCTTCCGATAATACGTACGTTGCGAACATAAATGTTACGCATATCGATCTGCGTCATATCACCCGCGAGCGTAGCAATCATGATCCAGCGCGCGCCGTGAGCCAGATAATGCAGACACTTACCCATTACTTCCCCGCCCAGGCAGTCGATTGCGACATCAACGGCATGACCGGCTTCCTGTTCTGCTTTCAGAACCTGCGCAATATCCTGCTTGGTGGTATTCACAACAACATCAGCCCCAAGGTGGCCAATGGAAGCGGCAATTTCATCCGAAAGTACCGTGGTAATAACACGTGCGCCAAAAGCTTTGGCCATCGGAATGATAACGCTTGCAAGACCGCTTGCGCCAGCATGCATGAGCAGCGTGTTGCCCGGCTTCAATCCGCCTTCCCAGAACAGATTCAGATACGCCGTAGCAAAAGCCTCAGGAAGTGCGGCTGCTTCTACCATGGAGCAATTCTCTGGAACTGGCATCAGCATATCATACTTGACTCTTACATACTCAGCATATCCGCCGCCGCCAAGCAGAGCGCATACCTTATCACCGAGTTTATAGTTCGATTGGGCTGTTGCTTCTTCTCCTGTTTCTACAATGGTACCCGAAATCTCCAAGCCCATCCATTCCGGACAGCCGGGAGGGGGCGGATAGTTGCCTTCGCGCTGCAATAAGTCCGCTCTGTTCAATGCTGCATATTCAACTTTTACCAACACTTCGTCTGCCTTAATCACAGGATCCGGCACATCAGCCCACACCAACGAGCGATCATCTTTGATCAATACGGCTTTCATTTTTCTGCCTCCTTTATCTTCATCCATGCGCACATTCTCGATTCTTCCGTCCACGTTTTTCCTGCTGATGCATAGTCAACAACAGGAAAAACCGTTCCATCCTGCTGCTTAACATCTAACGCAATCATGCTGCTGAATGGCGAAGCAGCCGAATTTTCTGTACAGACAAATCCATTTTCATCAAGCATCAATGTTACGGGCTGCTCTATTCCCATGCCAAGGCGTTCATCTCTGGCCAGCACAACAGGGCCCTGATGAAGCGCAATATAAGGAGCTTTGCTGCTCGAAACGCCAAATGCTTCTGGCAGAATTTTGGCAATTCTAAGATCGAGAACAATACAAATCGAATCGCCGTTCTTCCATTCGCGGTTGAGTTTCAAATACGTACCGCTGGAGCACTGCACTTCTTCCTGATTTACGTATACACGGCTTGCCTTGCTCCATGCCGGTATTCTCAAACCAAGCGTAAAATTCTCACTGTGCTGAAGGGATACAGCGATATCGATTTGCCCATCAAGCGGATAATTCGTACGGGTTTCGAGTGCAAATTTCTTTCCTGCCGGAGTCAGCGTGGAAATAGTACCCGGCATATAAAAATTCAGATAAGTTCCATCTTGCGCGCAAACTGCCTGAGCAATACCTCCCAAACCCAAACCAGCTGCACCGATGCATGCGCAACAGCCATAATAGCTGTCGTTTTCCATCTTCTGAAAACCGCCCGTTACACGGCCACGGGTTCCGGGAAGCAAGGGGCTATAGCTGTCAAACGGAAGTCCATCTGCAACATCTGTATTGACAGAACCAAGCAGTGCGTTATACAAAGACCACTCCATTCTGTCAGCCCATTTGCTTTCGCCAGTCAGACACAGCATCTGCCAGCAGAACTTCATCCAGGTCACCGTTACGCACGTCTCCTGCATGATACCTTTTTCTTCGGCATCAAACTGCCGAACGGCAGAATGGTCAAACAGTTCATGGGTGCAGCCCGAACAGCCAATAATCGTGACGTCTGTTTCTGCAATCTTGTCAGCCAGATTGATACAGGCAACCTTCCATTTTTCTTCGCCGGTTACGCGATAATACTCAAGCAAGCCTTCGAAGTTGCTGATCATCTCATAGGCTTTGGTGATAGGAAACTGGTAAGGAGCAAGCGTTCCTTCATAAGCCAACTCAAACAAATTCGTCTTGGAGGTTCCGCCCCTGCTGACGATGTAACAGGCAAAATCAAGATACTTTTCATCGCCCGTCAACTGATGCATACGCATAATGGGCTCCAGGAGCGAACCTGAATTCAGGCCATCCCAATGCCTGCTGGCCTTCAGAATTTCTTTTTTGCCCTCTTCTTCCGGCCCGACACGCTTCATGATGGCGTCCGCATGTCGATCCAATGCAGTAAGCACCTTCTGGTACAGCTGTTTGTCTCTGCAAATCTCCAAAAAGTGCTGCATGCCCAAGAAAATATACTTGCGCCCCCAAAGATCCCATCCATCAAGCTCATTTTCTTCTGAATAGGTAGCAAAACGGCCATGCCGATCCTGGGTTGTCAGCATATCAAGCACAGTTTCTTCAATGACGGCATACAGTTCATCGCTGGGCGCGCACTGGTACACCATACATGCACCGCGCATCATCTTGCCCCAGTATTCGCAGCGCCAGCCTCGATTGTGGTCATCTGCATTTCCTTTGCGGAACTGTTCCACAAAAAGTTTCCAAAGGTCACGATCCATCAGCTGCTTTTTCTCAATCAAACGGATGGCATTTTTCAATACACCCTCAAAACAGTAACTGCCGTTGCTTAATTGAAAAAAACGATCCGTTCCAGCATGAGCGGCATAAGCCGTTCCGGGAGCATAAACACTTTTGATAACAGGATGTTGAACCATGTTCAGTAACTCCTTTCCACAGATCAGGAATCTTTCTGTTCACGCCAGTTGGCAGGAGTCATACCTTCCGAGCTTTTGAAAACCTGGATAAAATAGGACGCCGAGGAAAAACCAACTTTCTGCGCAATCGCAGCAACACTTTCACGCGTTGTATCCAGCAAAAGCTTTGCATGCATCATGCGGCGCTCGTTCACATACTTTTTGAAATTGCTTCCTGTTACATCCTTGAACGCTTTGCTGGCGGCTGTTACAGAAAGTTCGAAGCGTTCCGCCAGCATTTCAAGACTGAATTCGCTGTTGCAGTAATGTTCTTCGATATAAAGCATCATTTCCTGCGCCAGCTGATCCTTTTCTACCAAAAGCTGTTCTTCCCTTTGCTTCAGCGAATCACGAATCAGCATACACAAAGCATCTGTACGCTGGGTCTGATCCTGAATACCCATGATATGGGCAAAGCGTGCTTCATCGTAAAGAATGCCAACCTTGCTCAAGGCATTGCGCAGGTATTCCATCAGCCGAAACTCGGAATAGAGGCGCATGTTTTTGTCCTGCGCATTCCAGTCGATGTTCTTCATCATGCGGCGCACGCTGTCCACTGCCGCTTCATCATGGTTATGCAGCTGGTTAATGAGTTGCATGGTATCAAAATTATTTTCAAAGAACAGCGTTTTTTGCTGACCGGTCACATCATCAATGTGATACACACCGCTTTCAAGGGTGGATTGTTCTGCCAAAGTACTTTCGGTGTAAGCCGTACGGAAGTCATCCATGGTCTGATACACACGGCTTACACCCAGCCGCGCACCGGAAATAAGGGCACGCATGATGGGCTGCGTCAAGCGCGTCTGCTCCTGACGGCTGTTATCATTCACCAGGCAGATAAACGCATAGAGCCGGTCGGCCTTCATGCTGACTACGCGAATATGATAGGTATCGTCAAGCCACTGGATAGTTTCCGACTCCAGCATGCCCACGTCCATGCTGTCTGCAACTGCCACAAAGAAATGACGGTTCTGCCAATGCAGAAGGTCGAATTCCTGATTGGTAAGAGGACGGCCATTGAGCAGGCACTTATAAATACGATCCAGGATCATTTTTCGTTGGAGATCCACCTTGCTTTCCAACTTCTGCCGTTCACTTTTCTGATGAAAATACGCATCGTACAAAAAGTGAATTTCACTCTTGGAGTTAGAGGCAGAGCTGCTGGTATCTACTTCAGAAATGACCTGTCTGATTGGCTGATAGTTGTACCACACGGTAAGCAATGCGCAAAGCATGGTTGCAATGACAATTGCGGCAAGAACCAGCATCAAATAGCTCATTTCCTTTTGAAAACTTTGAGCCATAGCTGATTCCGATTTGTGAAGATAGACCGTCAGTCCTGTAGAAGAAACCGCTTGATCACGGTAAATTGATTTTCCATCTATGTTCAATACCGCAGTATCCTTATTTGCCCAGATATCTGCAGCCATTTTATCCGCACTTTGGTAAATGATTTGTCCCTGTCGATCAGTTATAAAATCCAGTTCACATCCATCTGCAAGCAGATGATCCATTGCGGATAACAGGGAACTTCTTGTAACAATATACAGACTGATGCGGGCAGGTTTATGAGCGTAGATGCGCTTTTCCGGATAAAGGTATATTGTGTACAGTCTGTCAGCATTCCATGGCAGGAACATAGGCCCTGTCAGCTGATCAACTTTATTGAGAAAGTCAGCTTCCGTCGTGGCCAGTACCTGGGATGCAAAATATTTAAGCTGATATTTACCTTGAGAAACATAGACAACATTGGGTGTGTCCAAAAGCACAAAGCCGTTTTCATAAAGGAAGGGATGATTGTTTGCCAGGATTGCAAGCATTTCAATGGCTTCCATTTCACTTGAAACGCTGCTTTTTAATGCAGAATCCGATAGGTACTGTAGTTTTCGATGCTGATATTGGATGCTCTCAATGTTCTGCATGAATTCATCCATTCGTGCTGCAAGACGATTGGCAGTATCATGCAGGCGGGTTTGTTCGCTGATCTGCAAGGAGTCTCGATGAGTCTGAAAAAAACGCACGGATAAAAAGAGCATCGGGATCATGCACGCTGCCAAGGTGCTGATCATCAACCTCAGCAGAAAAGGACGCTTGCTTTTTTTTGTTTCAGTCATGCGGTTCACTCCAATACAGGAAATAGGGCTAACACGAAGGAAAAGGCCGCAGCAGCTTCAGCCGCTGCGGCCTTGGGGGAGCTAATAATGATTAGCGCGAATGTCTTTTACTTGACGTACTTGTTGAGGATGTCCATGTATCCGTTCACACCATACTCTTCAAGGGTCTTAACGAAGTTGTCGTAGTCGGCTTCGATGGACAGTTCACCAGTGATGAACTTGGCTTCCATGCCGGCGACGTAGTCGTTCATCATGGTTGCAATTTCGTTAGCGGTAGCCTGATCTTCTGCGGTGTAGAAGAGAGAGGGCATCACGAACTTGGCATAGGGAGTCTGCCACTTGTTAGCAGAAATGCGCCAGGTATCATGCTTCATGCCGTTGGCAACAAACTTGCCCTGCGTGGATTCGGGATACTTGGTGCCCCATTCGATGATCCATTCATCGTTGCCGTTGCCGTTGTAGCCGGGATGAGCCCAAGTGGAGATCACAGTGGTACGGAAAGCCCAGGCGCTGGCGTAGTTAGCGGTATCGAACACCCAATCGCGAGCCTTGGTCTCTTCGTTCCAGAAGGCGCCGTAGCCACTCATGTACTGAGGACCTTCAGCGGTCATGGCAGGAGCTTCGCCTTCCACGTACTCAGGACCGACCTGCAGGATGTTGTAGAGATCAACGGTAAAGAAAGCATCGCCAAAGTTGGCCAGAGCAGCGGCGGTTTCTTCGTCACAATTGCTGTTGATGAAGAAGTAGCCGGGATTGCCGATGGGAGCGGACTTGGGCTGGATGGGAGTAGCGTTCAGGGCACTGGTCAGGGGCTTGGCAGCTTCCCAGCTGAATTCCGAAGTGGGATCAACGGCCTGAGGAGCAGAAACGGTGGTAAAGCCGGAGCGCTTATCCGTCAGCTTGGCGTCTACCTGAGCCTGAGTCTGAGTGAACATATCAAGGTCCAGCAGGCCTTCGTTCCACAGCTTGTTCATATAGGTCAGGTATTCCTTGTACTCGCTGCGATAGGGGATGTAAGCAGCTTCATAGGAACCGTCTTCCTTATAGTAGTAAGCGGTGTTGTTGCCGGTGGTGCAGAAGCCCAGAGAGTTCAGGATCCAGGCGCGCAGAGAGTAGCCTTCATTCCATGCGGCGGAAACAGGAATTTCATCGCTGGGATCGCCGTTGCCGTTGGCGTCCTGATCGCGGAAGGCCACCAGCACATCGTAGAACTCATCCAGAGTGGTGGGCATTTCCTTGCCTACGTTCTTGAGCCAATCGCTGTTGATGAAGAAGCGCAGGATGTAGGAGTCAGAGCCGTCGGCCATAACGGGCAGACCATAGAAATGGCCATCGGAAGCGTACAGGCTGGCCTTTACAGCAGGCTTTGCATCCAGCATCGCCTTGAAGTTGGGCATGTAATCCAGCAGGGTATCGATGGGATAGAGCATGCCTTCATCAACGCCGTACTGCACGAGCGCCGCATGATTCATCTTGCTGTAACCCAGGATAGCGTCGGGCATGGTATCGCCAGCCAGCATCAGCGGGATTTTTTCGGGAGCAGAAGCTCTTTCGATGTGCTGCCAGGTGATGTCCAGATTGCTCATCTCTTCGAAGTACTGCAGCGTCCATACATTGTCCAGATCATACTCACCGTTGTTCTGCGGTACAACGCCGATGGTTACGGGGATTTTCTCCTTAACAACGGGCCAGGTGGAGTCCAGATTGATGTTGGATTCCAGCGCGAGCGCGGATACACTGCTGAGACAGAGGATCAGCGCAAGGATGAGAGCCATCATTTTCTTCATGAGTTTTCCCTCTCTTTCATATATGGTAGCACAATTCCGCCGTTTATGCACGCTCCCCAACAGCATTTCAGGCCGGTTGTGCTCAACCTTTAACAGAACCAATCATAACGCCCTTGGTAAAATACTTTTGCACGAAGGGATACAGCGCCAGTACGGGCGCATTGGCAATGAAGATTACGGAGTATTTCATGGTTTCAGCCAGTCGCTGTCTGCGGGCTGCATCCATCAATTCTTCGGTGGTCATGCTGTCCATGTTAATTGCAATGCCGTTATCCTGCATCAGCACTTCACGAAGAACCAGCTGCAGCGGATATTTCTTGGTATCGCTCAGGTACAGCAGCGCGGAGAAGTAACTGTTCCAGTGACCAACCGCATGGTACAGAGCCATAACGCCGATGATGGCAGTAGAGAGCGGCAACGCGAGCTGGAAGAAGATTCGCGCCTCGCCTGCGCCGTCTATGCGAGCTGCTTCCGCCAGTTCGTTCGGGAAACTGGTTGCAAAGAATGTTCTGGTAATGATCATGTTGTATACGCTGAAGGCACCGGGAAGGATCATAACCAGCATACTGTCGAGCAGACCCAGGTTTTTCATGTTCAAATAAGTGGGAATCATGCCGCCGCCAAAGTACATGGTGAACACGAAAATGCCCATTAACAGTCCGCGGCCTTTGACTTCCTTTCGGGACAGCGCATAGGAAGCCGGCAAAAGCAGGAACAGATTGTAAGCCGTACCTACGACGGTATAGATGATCGTGTTGCGGTAACCGCGCCACAAAGGTTTATAATCAAAAACCGTTTTGTAGCTGTCAAACGTAAAACCTTTGATCCAAACCGTTACATTGCCTCTGGTCACTTCCAGCGGATCGCTGAAGGAAGCAATGACTGTGTAGTACAGCGGATAGATACAGACCAGAACGACCAGCGTAATCAGGGTATAGTTGATGACATCGAAGATCGCATCCACTCGTGTCTGACGAATTTTTGTATTGCGCTGCTTAACGCTCATGTCTTTCACCTCACCACAGCGACGTTTCGGTAACAATATTGGAAATCTTGTTCACAGCCAGCAGGATGATACCGTTAATCACTGAGTTAAACAGACCGATGGCAGTGGTGTAACTGTACTTGCCCTGCAAAATGCCCATGCGATAGTTATAGGTAGAAATAACTTCCGAAACATCGCGGATCATATCGTTCTGCAACAGCAATACCTTTTCATAACCCACGCTCAGCAGCGAGCCGGAACGCATGATCAGCATGATGACGATTGTAGGCAGGATGGACGGAATATCAATGTACCAAATTTTCTGAAAACGGTTGGCACCGTCAATCTGTGCGGCTTCCAGCATCTGCAGATCAACAGAGGTAAGCGCAGCCAGATAGATGATCGAACCCCAGCCTGCTTCCTGCCAGATGCCGGACAGGATGTAGATGGGCTGATAAGCGGAAGGCATGATCAGAAAATTCTTGCGTTCAAATCCAAGCGCAACCAGCAGGTGGTTGATCAGACCAGTTTCTCTGGCCAGCACCAGATTGATCAAACCAACCATGGCAACCATTGACAGGAAGTGCGGCGCATAAGTGATCGTTTGAACAACGCGCTTGATCTTGGAGGAACGGATTTCGTTGAGCATCAGTGCAAGGATCACAGGCACCGGGAAACCCCACAGCAGAGATTTCACAGAAAGTGAAAGTGTGTTGCGCAACAACTGCCAAAAGTTAGGTGCATTTACAAACTTGATGAAGTGCTCCAAACCCACCCATTCGCTGCCCCAAAAGCCCTTGCGGATCTTGAAATCACGGAATGCAATCTGCAAACCGTACATGGGTGCATAGCGGAAGATAATGACATCCAGAAGGGCGGGCAAAAGAAACAGATACAGCGGCCAGAACTGTTTCAAATGCTTTTTCCATTTCCTTGCCGAAAGAACAGGGCTTTTCATCATCATGGACAACGTCCACCTTTCGCAAACGTTCTTTTTCTATCCGTATTGTACAAAATAATTCTTTGGTTGCGCTATCCGAACTTTTTGCATTTTCGCCCGTTTTCTGGTCTAAATTGCATGTTAATTTCTTGTATTTGGGCTTGGAAAGAAATTAATACCCTACTTTGCAGCACTTCATCAACGTATGGAAGAGCATTTTTTCATAACTGCACGGGTACGCGTTCTCTGCTCCGCGCACAGACTGTGCAAAACGCTGCATCATTGTTTCATAACGATCGTGAACCACGTTCTCCTGCGGCTGAGCAAAATTATGCCACTTGTGCTCCGGGTTGTCCTTTACCAGCGCAACCGTCGTGGGCGAACTTTGCATTCCGCCGCTCTCGTGCTTTTCAAAAGGCTTGATCTCGTAGGTTCCCTTGCTGCCACATACCACGAGCTGCCTGCGGTAGAAACCGTTTGCCTCAGCCGCGCATGTCTTGATGAAGGACACGCCGTTGTCATAACGGAACGCTACGAAACCAAAATCCTCTGTGTGGACATCCTCAATATGCGTGGAGCAGTTGAGCGGGATTACTTCAAGCGGTTCGCCCTGAAGCTGCAAAACCATGTCAATCAAATGGCAGCCCAGGAAATATGTCATCCCGCCCTTGAATTGCCCCAGCCATTCTCGTTTCTCGTTCAGATGACGAACACTCATGTGTGCCTCGACAGAATAAATGTCACCCAGTTCGCCACGTTTCGCCATGCCCATCAGTTTTTGAACGGACGGATTGTAGCGGTACATATATCCCATCTGAAAAGGCAGATGCTTTTGCTCGATGGTTTCCATCAAATGATCAAAAGCAGCAGCATTCGGGCTGCCGGGCTTATCTAAATAAATAGCCACTCCCTTATCGGCAAATTTTTGGGCAACAGCAGTAGCGTTCAATTCCTCGCATTCAATGGCAACAGCCTCCAAATCAGGCATT
This sequence comes from Clostridia bacterium, assembly GCA_017547285.1. GTDB lineage: Bacteria > Bacillota > Clostridia > Christensenellales > Aristaeellaceae > Limiplasma. Next base: position 29,162 of record JAFYQB010000113.1, on the reverse strand, counting down.
GCGAGCAATTCTTCAACCGTATAGCGCGGAACTTCGTTGTACAATTCAGGTACTTCGCGTCCGGGTGTTGATTCAGCAAAGCCGATCAAATCAAAATGTTCTTTCAGATTTAGCAATGTTTTGAAGGCAGCAGGGGCGTGGTCATGTCCAGAGCCAATCTGTGCTATACGTACCGGCTTCATTTCAGCATCCTCCAATCAAACTGAACAACAGGGAAGTTCTTTTCAGTGCACAAACGGTGATACACTTCAGGAGCGTCTTCCGGCGAATGGGTTTCTTCGATCAGCTGACGATAGTTCAAGCGATTCATTGAAAGCAGATTCAACTGAGCTTTCATATCATCCTGAGCCGTCCACCAGCCGTTATGAGATTCTTCTTCAGGACGTGCTCTGGTATGAGCGCCAACCAGCGTAATACCAGGAGCATGTACTTTGCGATAATAATCAATGGTAAAATCAGAATGGCGCGTACATCCAAGCAGAGCAACGCGACCAAAGCGCTTCATACAATCCAACACCGTTTCCAAACCTTTGCCTACGCCGGTTACTTCAATAGCAACGCTCACGCCTCCGTTTGATACAGCCTTTACCTGCTTGATAAAAGCTTCGTCAAAAGGATCAAACGCATAATCCGCGCCCAGTTGGAGCGCCAGTTCACGCTTTTCTTTTACCGGATCGGCCGCGATGATAGGAACTGCACCGGCTGCACGCAATTGCAAAATGGCCATTTGACCCAAAATACCAAGACCCATCACAATAGAAGCTTCTCCGATTTCGGTATGGCACTTACGGATGGCCGCAAGCGGGAATGTGCCGATATGACATAGTGCTGCCTCTTCAAAAGAAATATTTTCATCGTTGATAACAGTTACATTCTTTTCATGCAGACAAACATACTGATTGTGCGTACTCCACATGAGTGCTACACGATCACCTATATGAATGTTTTTGACTTCAGCGCCAACCTGAATAACTGTTCCGGCCGAGCTATATCCGCCATAACGTGGGAAAACCGCTTTGTCCAGCGGCCTATCAGGACTGATGTTGGTATCGCCGGATACGTTTGCGCGCTCTGTACCGCTGCTGATAGTGGAAACAGCTAACTCTACAAGTACATCATGAAGCCCTACAGAGGGAATTTGATCCTCCAAAAGTTCCGCTTTGCCAGGTGCGGTGAATACAATACGCCTTTGATTCATAATGAATCTTCCTCCTGTTCATATGGACTTGTCCTGTTACTTATATTATAGCCGCTTGACAGAGCCTTCACCACGTGCTATTCTACAAAACACCAATCACTATTCTGCAAAATTGGAAGTGATATAAAATGGATTATAAAGAGGAGCTTGCCTTTTATGATGTAAGCTTTTCAAAGTATCGTCATACTGATAATCGCCGCGGATCTCCCTACCACTATTTTGCATATATGCGCGAAGGAAACGGAAGAATCCTGACAGAACATGAAGAGCTTTTGCTTGAAGCAGGCGACTTCTTTTATATTCCTTTGAATGCTTCCTATCAGTCATGGTGGACGAATGAGGGAACTGTTCGCTTTGACTCCTTTGGTTTTAAACATTTTCCACTGTTTCATGAAAAAAGCTATCCATTGCAAAAAATCCAAGCACCTGCCATGGCATACGAACTTAACAACAAACTCTATTTGAACAAAAATCTTACCTTTCAAACGATCAGTACCTTTTCTTTACTGGTTGGATGCTTGACGGAAAACATGCGTACAGTTAACGTCTGCAGCAAAGAATACATCGTAAGCCAGGCTGAAAAATATATGGCGGCACATACCGAATACCATATATCGGACGTTGCACGTCATTGCGGAATTAGCGAATCAGGACTCTATGCTGCTTTTCGTTCTGAAAGAGGCTATCCTCCAAATGCTGGCAAGCAAAAATGTTTGATTAACCGTGCGATTGAATTGTTGGTCTCAAGTGATATGACCGTTGATGAAATCAGTTTGCAATTAGGCTTTCATTCTCCAACATATTTTCGGCGTATTTTTGCATCTCATACAGGAAAGAAACCGAGTGAAATTCGAAAAGAGAGAACGATTTAGTCCAATAAAAAAACGCCTGTTGCAATCAGGCGTCAAAAAAGGTCACAAACAATTATTTCGGAATAGCTCACGAAAAGCGGACGGCGTATATCCCGTCTGCTTTTTAAATATTCTGCAGAAATGATAAATGCTGGTATAACCGCAACACATAGAAATTTGAGTAATAGAACTTTGGCTTGCAGTAAGTAACTCTTTCGCTTTTTCCAGTCGTTGATTTTGAATATATTGCCCCGGAGAGATACCGAAATTGGTCTTGAACAATTTTCGGAAGTATACATCACTGATCCCAAGATAGCTAGCCAGTTGGATGTTAGAAAGAGCAGGATCGGCAAGGTGCTCTGTGATATAACTGATTGCAGGGCGCAGTACGGGTAAAGTCTTTTCTTTCTGTAGACTCTCCTGTAAGTGCGAAAAGGTATCATAGATCAGCGCCAAACAATTCGGCAGATGCTCGGGCTTGTTTACACAATCAAGTTTTTCAAGCAAGACATGATTCTTTAAGTAGTGGTCGCTGTCACTGACTTTCATACTGACAAATTCATCGAAAGCATCATCTTCTGCGCAGTCAAAATTGACGAGCGTAAAAAGTCCGGGTATCTGACAATCCAACTCATAGGTCGCGTGCTTGGGATAGAACAGCGCATGCTCCTGATCAAGCAAATAGTCCTTCCCTTTGTGACGAAATACGATTTTACCACATATAGCAAATGATAATCCAAAACCGGGTCTGTGTTTCATTTGTAATTTCGTTGGATTATCATAAACAGCCGTTGTGATCAGGTCGATTTTTGTAACAATCAGTTTGCTTATGTCCATATGTTCCCTCCGTTTTCATTATACGGTAATAGTTGTTGAATCACAAGCGCAATCATAAAAAAGTATCAGAAACGTTAAAAAGTATCGCAAAGCACATTGCGCTAAACAAATGATATCGTTATAGTAAAAATAACAACAGTTGGAGAGGTGCAGTCTATGAAAAAATCATTTTTGGATCATCAAAACGCCTTGCTTACCGTAATGCTCCAATGCAAAGCACCGGAAATAGCCATTGGCAGAATCTACAATGCATTGCATTGTGGAGCTGAAGCTTTTGGGTTGCAAGTGGAATCCTTGCAGAAAGAATATCAAAATGAAAAGACGTACAAAAAAATTCTGGACGCAATGCAGGGAAAGCCTGTTTATGTTACAAACTACCGCAGAAGCAGTTCCAATGCCGATAAAACAGATGATGAGCTGGCTGCCGGTTTGCTGGCGTTGGCCGATTGCGGCGCTACGCTTTGCGATGTTATGGGCGATCTGTTCGACAAACAGCCGGATGAACTGGCTGTTTCGGAAAAAGCCATTCAAAAGCAGATGCATTTGATTGATCAGCTGCATCAAAAAGGCGCAGAGGTCTTAATGTCATCTCATGTACTCAAATTCACACCGGCTGAACGCGTGCTTGAAATCGCTATGGAGCACAAGCGCAGAGGCGCTGATATCGTCAAAATTGTTACCGCTGCCGATAATATGGAGCAGCAAATAGAGAATCTGAGAATTACCAATCTCTTAAAAGAAAATTTGGATGCTCCTTTTTTGTTTCTGAGTATTGGCGAAAGCGCTATCCACAGAAGAATTGGCATGCATTTGGGCAACTGCATACATCTCTGCGTTTACGAGCATGATGCTTACTCCACTGTACAGCAGCCGCTTTTATCCACTTCAAGAACGATTCGTGATGGATTAGGTTTTTAACAAAGCAATGGAGGAGAAAAAACAATGAGTAAAAAAATTTTGGTGATAGGCGCTACAGGTGCTATGGGCATTTATTTGGTACCGGAATTGATTCAAAAAGGCTATCAGGTGGATGCTCTGTCATTGGATGATATGACTTCTGATCACCCGATGCTTACGTACATCAAGGGTGATGGAAAAGACATTCCTTTTCTGGAAAGCCTGTTAAAAAACAAGTACGATGCCATTGTGGATTTTCTGGTGTATTTCAGTCCTGAAGAATTCCGCCGGTATGATAAGCTTTATCTGGAAAATACAGAACACTACATTTTCCTTTCTACCTATCGTGTTTACGCCGATAGTCAAACGCCGATTACGGAAGCGTCCCCTAGACTTCTAGACACTGAGACGGATGAAGCATTCCTCAACTCGGGCGATTATTCCATTTACAAGGCGCAGGAGGAAGAAGTGCTCAAGGCCTCCGGTTATCGGAACTGGTCGATCGTTCGTCCTGCGATTACCTATTCCAGCAATCGTTTTCAGCTGGTAACCCTTGAGGCAAATACCGTAGTGTACAGACTGCTAACCGGAAAAACGGTGGTGCTTCCCGAAGAAGCCATGGACAAACAGGCGACCATGAGCTGGGCCGGTGATTTGGCCAAAATGTTTTCTGCCATCATTCTCAATCCTGAAGCGTACGGAGAAGCATATACCTTTGCTACAGCCGAGCATCATACATGGCGCGAAGTGGCCGAGATTTATCGTGAGATAGGTAATCTGAAATATGTAACCGTCAATATGGAGGATTATCTGAACATTATTGGCCCCGGCAATATTCACATAAGGCAGCAGCTTACTTATGACCGATGCTTTGACCGGGTCGTGGATAACAGCAAAGTGTTGAAAGTCGCAGGCCTGAAACAGAGCGATCTGATGCCGCTGAAGGATGGCCTGAAAGCTGAACTTGCCAAAATCAGGCTGGAAGATCTGAAACACACACAGCCTGTTAACGATCGTATGGATCAGTATCTGGCAGATCAAGGAATTGTTTGAACCAATCAAGGAGAGTGAACAAAAATGCGTTTCGCAGGGAAAACAGCTTTTGTTACCGGCGCTGCCAAGGGGATTGGCAAAGCGACAGCGATCAGCTTCGCACGCCAGGGAGCCCGCGTTGTTCTGGCTGACATTGCAGATTTGACGGAAACTTACGAACAAATTCAACTGTATACCAGCAATGTCATGAAAATCAGCCTTGATATCTCCAACGAAGCGGACGCCAGAAACGCGGTTGAAGCTGCGCTGAAAAGATTTGGCAGAATCGATATTCTTGTGAATAATGCTGGTATCTTTCCCCTTTCCGATTTTGTCAATTCCACCTCCGAACAGTGGAAAAAAGTGATTGATGTCAACATTCTGGGTACGATGTATTTATCACATGCTGTGCTGCCATCCATGATTGAAAATCACTATGGCAGAATCGTGAATGTTGGCTCGGTTGCAGGTGTGTACGGATTGAGCTGGTTTGTTGATTACTCCATGTCGAAGGGCGCTGTGATTGCCTTTACCAAAGCCCTTGCAAAGGCGGTAAGCGATAAAGGCATTACGGTCAATTGCGTTTCTCCAGGAAGCGTTGCTCCCGAAGGAAGTGACGTAATGAAGGAATTCTCGTTTGTAGGCCGTGCCGGAACTTATGACGAGATGGCCAATGTAATTTTGTTTGTTGCAAGCGATGAAGCCAGCTATGTTTCCGGACAGAATTACCTTGTTGACGGCTGCCGCAAACAAATGTGACGCTACCACCAAATGCATTGATTAGCAAACAAGAAAAAAGGTTCCGCGATTCATGCGGAACCTTTTTGATTATTTGTTCAGCGCACCCTGCAGCAGTTCCATAACTTCACGGGCTGATGAAATTTTGCCGGGGATGGCAGCTGTGTCGCGCACTTCCAGCATGAGCTGGCCCTTGTAGCCGTGCTCCATCAGGCGTTTCACGCATCCGCTCCAATCAACATCACCGAGTCCGGGTGCCCAATGGCGTTCGTTGACCAAATCATAATCGGACAAATGGGTCGTGATCAGGTGTTCGGCGGTTCGGTCAATGAAATCGAAATGCGTTTCTTTCATGAGGTGATTGAAGTCCAGATTAAGTTTGGTCGCTGTACCGCTTTGGGAAATCTGCAGCAGTTCTTCCGAAGTGTTGCCAAGCGAAGTGCGGGGCAGCACCTCCAGTGCGAGCGTTACGCCAAGTTTTCTGGCACGTTCACCGAGGATGGCAAGATTTTCTGTTGCCCACATGATGCGTTCCAAACGCTCTTCGCTGCCAATCGGTTCGGCGCTGGCGTGCACCACGGCAATGGGAATCTGCCAGTCGGAAATCATCCGAAGCGTGTCCGTCTGGATCTCCATGGCGCGTTTGCGCGCTGCTTCATCCTTTGCGCTGAAGTCAAAGAAGAAGGCAAACGGCAGATGTGACGATGAAATGTTCATGCCAGCGCTCAGCGCATGGCTGCGCCGCAGAACAGCATCCGCATTCATCGCCTCTACGCTTTGCTGATGAGCCATCATACAATCGAAAGCCAGCTCGAAGTTGACAAATCCGGCTTCGGCAACCTCCTGCCATCCTTCGGGCGTGGAGGTTGCCAGAAATTTAGATGTCATTCCAATGGGCAGCATAATATGTGCCTACCTGATCACCGGGGCTCTTCCTGCGTGCCGAACACATCCCGCACAGCTTCCAGACAGCTATAACCCTGCTCAACCGTGGGTTCCATGAAGTTGCCTTCTGTCCATTCGTTCCAGGTCGTCAGCGTGATGAAATCGCCGGTGGAAGCATCGCTCTGATAGAATTCCTTGGCTGCAAGCAGAGCGCGCTTGAAATCTGCCGGATTTTTGTGATCCGTGATCCACTCATAGGTAAAAGCGCGCTTGGGCTCATACATATCGGAAGGAACGGTTCTGGGGCTGCTGTCCCAACCCTGCACTACGGTAATGTTGACAGGCAAATTGACATTTTTGGTATATGCTTCGTAGAGCTTGATGCCTTTATCTACATAACGGCTGTACTGGGTCACAGGCCACACATCGTCAGGATCGGGTCTGACAGGCCAGCCGTAAGTAATACATCCGTCGATGCCAAAGGCCTTCAGGTATTCGGTCACTTCTTCGGGCTTGCCATTACCGTAACCAGGAAGCGAAGTGGGATAAGTGGCCAGATACACTTCTTTGCCGCATACCTTTTTCACTTTTTCACGGAACGCATCCAATACACGGCGTGCATTTTCAATGCCTCCAAGGCCAGCGGCAAACTTCTGAAGCGCCCACATAATGAAGTACAACTTTTCTTTGCCCTCATGCTGCACAGTCATGTACCAGTCCTGCGTCATGCATTTTTCAATAATGTAGTCCGCTCCCTTGGCAAAACCTTCTTCAGAAAGATCACCGGAGATCAGTTCACGTCCGGGAGAATAATACGGTGCGGGGTGTACATAAACAGGATCGTGGTTGCACCACATCAATGCCATCTTGAAATTTTTGCGGGTTTTCATCGCTTCGATGAAAGCTTCCAAAGCCTTCAAACGATAGCCGCCCGTGGATTCAAACCAATAGAAGTCCCACATAAAGCCATCAACGCCGTACTGAAGAGCAGTATCGATTTTCTTTCCCATGACGGCAGGATCAGATTCATCCTCATAACCCCACAGCGGATGATAGAGCTGATGCCCTTCAAAACGCTGCGCCGCATACTGCACACAGCGCCATTCCGACCAACCCTTGCCATGCCACTGCTCATTCAGCGGATCGCCAGGATGCCAATTGGGGAAATACCATGCGTAAACCGGGATCTTCTTCATGGGATACACCTCCATATGAATTATAGATGATTCAACAGGAATTCAATTTCCTCTCCGCTATCTGTAAGCGTATGGTTGACATCAGAGAGAATGAAGTGCAGGTTTTCCGGAGTGTTTGCGAAATATGGCTTGAGACGTTCAAACTCCCGAACGGCCCCAGTATAATCAAACACTTTGTCATTTGTGCCAACATGAATGCATAACGGACGAGGGGCAATCAAACCACAGATTTCTGCATCTAACATCTGGAATGCCGATCCAAACCACGAAAAATCATGCCAGCAATAACGATAGCGCTCGTTGAAAAACGCATTGGTAACCGCTGCTTTGATGCGCGTATCCAGCGCAGCGGTCATTTGCGTATAAAAGCCCCCATATGAAATGCCAATCATACCAATTCGGGTATGATCTACCTGTGGCAAAGCTGACAGACAGTCAATTGCACACATGATAGAGTACACTTCCAACGCTACGATACTTCCACCAAGCTGACGCAGTTCGTGTTCCCTTTGCGTACGGTGATGCTTGAGCCCGTAAGCCACGCGGCCTTCCATTTCTTCTTCCTCAAGCCACAGCAAGAGCTGTGGTGCAAATACAATACACCCTTCTCTTGCCAATCTCAGAGACATACCCTTGTAATTGTTTGGCGTATGCAGGTCAGCCGTTTGCTCAGGCGTTCCCCATCCTCCATGCTGAGAAATAACCAGAGGCATTTTTCCTTCCCGGTTTTGCGGGATCAACAGAATACCATAAAAGGGCAGCCCTGAAAGAACTTCAATCTGAACGCGCTGCATAAGAATGTCTGGTTCCAACATTTTTTCTTCACAGACGATCAGCTTGTTCATTTCCCGGGTAGGCTTTGTTAGAGGCCACCCGAGCATCTGACGAAGCTTGTTACGGTAGAGCTCTGGTTGGGCCGCAACCCCTTGTGGAGATGCAAAAGCTTTGCGAACTTCATCGGCTTCAATACGCCGTTCATCAATTAGCTTTCTAATCCCCTCTTCATATGCACTTCTATATTTCTGCGAGATGTGGATATCTTCACTCATCGATATTTCATCCTTCCGAGGAACCTATAACAGTCAGATCCATATCCATAATGCGAGCAAAGGCACGGATAGCATCCACATGCTTACCCACACCCAACGCAAGATGATGCGTTGGACCGGCTTCGCACCAGCGGGCGCAGAAATCCGTAACGCTCATGCCCGGGAAAGTAACACGAGTGTTGGTATTGCCGGTCTGCGGAATGCTCCCCGGCAAAGACACACCTTCGGCAGCTACCAAACGGAAACGTCCATTGTTCTGCATGCTGATGCTCAGAAGCGTTACAGGACCTGTCTTCAGGCTGAATTCGACGCCGATACCGCAACCGGATTTTCCATGATACTTCTTGAGTTTGCGAAGGAGCGGCTTTCCGTTGCTGATAGCAATATTGTGCGGGCCATCGTGTCCGATCAAAATTGCATTGGTGCTTAGATCAAAGGGATGCAGTTCGGCAAAAGAACCGCCGCCGCCAAGATTCTTCATGATCAGCATGGCAGCCGCCGTTTTTAAATCAGCTTCACCGGCAAGAGGAATGCCACGGCTGGTCAGCAGGGTGTTACCTACGATCAAGCCAGCACCGATACGCTCATACAGAGTATTGGGTTCGCCGCGATAGTAGTAAGCCAGTGCTGTAAGATGATTCTTCTCCACAAGCTTATCCAATGCGCACGCCATTTTGGCCGACCAATCCAGATCATCTTCCTGAACATAATCTGTCAGCGGATCATTGGAAGGCGTACAAATTTCAAAGGTTCTGCGGATTGTATCGCATTTTGCACTCACTTCATCACTGGTGGTTTCATCAGCATAACGCGCAAGTTCGCACATTTCCAGCATCTTGACATGTGCTCCAAATGCAGCGGAAAAGGCTGTGGGATCAGTGTGCATGTCATACATGCCTTCGTAAGTATGACCGAGATAACCAAAAATGGCATACTTAAAAGCACCTTTGGCTGCAATGGCGTGCTGCCACTTCTGCAATTCACGCTTTAATTCTTCTACCTGACTGGAAGCCGCCACGATGCAAGGGGGCATCTTTCTGCCCAATCGTAAATACACGCCTGCAATTTCCGGCATGGCGCATACATCATCATTGGCAAGCTGCATGTAGGTGGTGCAGCGTTCATAGTCCAGTGCATCCAATGGTTGAACAGCAATCAGCACTTGCGGTACATCCAAATACAGCGCAAACGGAGATGCCAGCATGGAGGGCAGATAGGTTGTCAAAAGCATAAAAACGCCATCGACATCTTGCTTTTTAAGTTCCTGCACCACGCGATAAGCCTCATCAATATTGGACACATAATCGGTGATAATGGCCTCTGTAGAGTCATCCATAAGATCGATAAGTTCATTTGCTTTCAGAACAAGCTCATCATAAAGGGTCGGGAACTGCTGAAAATAGATTTCATGACCAAGTGGTACAATGGCTATTTTGCTTTTACGCATCATACGAATCACCTCATTTTTATTTTGCCCAAAACATATAAAACGTTCAATCCACCATTCGACCCTTTCTATCACAATCTGTCCATTTTCTATTGACAGGTTTTTCTCAGCCTTTTATACTGAACGCAGAAAGGTGATGGTTGGTATGGCTTCCAGCGGAATTCACGATTTTGATGCGCGCATCTGTGAAATCACACTGGCTCACAAACATAACTCTCCTAAGGGAGACCTATGGAGTGCATATCGTGAGGGACGAAAAGTATGGGGTGTCACCTGTATTTCTACAGGTGAAATGCAATATTACTATCAAGATGGCAAATGCAAACGACTGTTTCCAGGCGATGTTGCCATCATTCCCGCCTCTGTTTCATACCTTCTAACGGTCCCACAACATGTAGAAGAATGCCTTCATTATACAATTAACTTCAGAATGGAGGGCGACTTATCTGCACACATGCCACTTGAAGAAGCTACCATTCTTCATCCGGCAGATTTTGATCGTTTTGAAAAAAATTTTGAAAAATGTGTCCACGCTTGGGAAGGAAAACAACTTGGGTACAGGCTACAAGCTTCAAGTCTGCTTTATCAGATTATGCATGATATTCTGCTTTCCAAAGTGCGCGCTACCATCAACCCTGCTGCCTATCAACAAACCCTGCCTGCTCAAGAATACATGTCTTCCCATTTTACCGAATGCATCACATTGGAGAAGTTAGCTGATTTGTGTGGCGTTAGTGTAACCCATTTTCGACGTCTTTTCCATCAAGCATACAATGTGTCACCTATTGATTATCTTCTCAATCTGCGCTTAGAAAAAGCAAAGGATTTGCTTGTCATCCACAATTTGAAGCTGGATGTTATTGCGGAAATGTCTGGCTTTCAAAGTGCTAGCTATTTTGTTCGTTATTTCAAGCAACGTACTGGTATTACGCCAGCGCAATACCGTAGACTCAATACATAAACGCTTTTTTACATCTTATACGGTCCTACTTCATGCGAATAGAAAAAGCTGAGGCACTATATAAGCCTCAGCTTTGCACTTTATGACCGAACTGCCCGAGCGCATTGAAAGTTTGCTGGAAATCAGATACAATATAAGTGGTTGTTGTAGTTTGGCAGACCTGTACGATGAAGCAGCCATGCCGTCGGAACTGTGCAAAGTCCATCAGGCAAATGATAATTCCGTCATGGATGCTTATGGCTTCGCCAAATGTACAGAAGCCCATACCAGTGAAAGTGCTTGTGTCGCCGCCCAGATGGAGATGTAGGCTCAGTCAACAAAGTAACTTGTTTTCACTACACACAATAGTAAAGTACGGTTATTTGAGGAGGATACCCATGAATGATAATAAACCATCTGTTTTGCCGGATGTGATTTCCTCAACCTCTGATGCACTTCAAAAAAATCTTCCTGCTACAGTTGAGCAGGCTGACGGTGTATTATCCACTGTTGTTGGTTTTTTCAACAATGTCGTACTTTATCCTGTCAAACAAGCTAATTTGACTTTCAAGTATAAGCTCGAATCCTTCGAAGAAGATTTGAAGAAAAAAATTGAGGATATCCCTGAAGAATATCTTCAAGTTCCCCCAACGATGATAGCAGGTCCAATCTTAGAAGCATTGCGCTATACATACGATGAGGAGGAATTGCGTGAAATGTATGAGAATTTGCTGGCATCTGCTATGGATACGAGAGTGGCTTGTCAAGCCCATCCTTCCTTTGTTGATGCTATCAAGCAAATGAGCCCTATTGATGCGCAAGTGCTTAACACAATCACTGAATATGGACAGCTTCGATGCGCTGAAATCAGATTTGTCGTTAAAGGCTCAACAAAAGTCTACACAAACGCAATGCCAAATCATTTTGTTGTTGAATTAACCCCCATTGCTGACCCATTCCTTGTGTCGACTTCGATTATCAATCTTCAGAGGCTTGGATTAATTACAATAAAAGAGAAGGCTATAATCAGCGAGAACTATCAGGGGTTGAAAGACCATCCATTTACATTAGCTCGTATCTCTATGTTCGAAAATTTCGGGAAAGAATTCGATGTAAAAATGAGCGAGCAAGCTATCATTATTAATAACTTTGGAAAACAGTTTACTCGGGTATGTCTAACTAAGTGAAATTTCAGAATAACTATAGCCCCTGCGCGATTAGCGCAGAGGCTTTTCTTATCCAACCATTTTCATGTACTTGTACACCGTCGGCCTGCTTAACCCACACACTCTCGCCAGCTCCGATACATTCATCTTCCCTTCCATCAGTGCCGGATAGTGCTTCAAAAAGATAGCCGGTATATCCTCCTTCGTTTTTCGTGGTCTTCCTAGCTTAACGCCCCGAGCACGGCAATTGGCCAAACCGCTTCGTACTCTCGCCCTTGTCATTTGCAGTTCCACTTCCGAAAAAACACCTGCCATTTGCAGAAACGCCACAGACATACAATCCATCTCACCATTCCTGCAGTCCACGGTGATGCTGCCCAGTATAACCAGCCGCAAATGCTTTTCCTTGATGATGTTGATAATCTCACACAGCATTTTCGTGCTTCTGGCAAGGCGGCTGACTTCGCACACCATCAGCGTTGAGTGTGGCTCCATACGTTCCAGCAAATCGTTGAGACAGGCTTTTTCTTTATCTCCGTGCTCGCGTTCCGTGATGATTTCTTCCGCGCCAGCCGTTTCCAGTTCGCGCGTCTGGCGTCGCAGATCCTGGCCGTGTTCTTCGCCCAAAGAGCAGCGGGCGTATGCGTATATCTTTGCCATGTTGTTCCTCCTGTAAATGAAAACCGTTTTGCGCTATTTTACACAATATCAGGTCTCCAAAGCCGCATTTCTCCGTCGATGGAGACCGATGAAAAAGTATCAGCGTATATAGGTGTATTATTTTACACACCCAGCAGGGATTTTTCTCCCTGCTGGGCACTCCGTCCATCATTCGTGGTTCAGAATCAACTTGACGGCCTTTTCGGCTTTTCCAGCGGCGCTGACGATGAAGCGCTTGTCGTTCTTCAGCACATTCAGCCAGTTCTGTACATATGCCGTGCTATTTCGGAAACTGGCGGCTGTTTCAAGTCCAGCGTGATTGACAAGGGCGGCGGCTCCGATTTCAGCAACCAATTCTTCCTTGCTGTATGCTTCGGTTCCAAAGAAGGCTGTGCGGTCAAGACGGTTGAGACGGCTTTCATGGCCGGTGCTATGGGTCAGTTCGTGGAATGCTGTGCTATAGTATTCAGCGGTTTCTTTGAACTGCTCCATGCAGGGAATCACTACGCGATCAAAGGCGGGCTGATAATAAGCACGGTCGCCGCTTTCATGGGTCAGCTTCACACCAGAGCGCAGGAGGTAGTCAGCGATGAAAGCTTCGGCTTTTTCGTTCGGATCTGCTGTGGCGGGAAGCGGTTCGTCATACTTGGCGGTCAGCCCTTCGCACTGGCTGATGTGAAAGACGTTGTAGTAGCGAAGGAAGGGAACCTCTTTCTTTTCGTGGGTCTCTTCGTCTTCGGTCTCAACCCATTTCCAGAAGACAACCATGCTGGCTTTTTCGCCCTTCTTGACCTTGCCGCCTTCCTGCTGACACTGTTTGAAGGTGACATATTCGCCAGCCCTGCCCAGCATCATCTGGTTCAGAAGGCTATAAGCTTTGCCGGTCACATGGCTGACGGCTTGATTGCTTGCTATCCAAGGTTTACGCCAAGGGATGATACCATTTTCCATTTGGGCGATAATGCGGTCGGTGACTTCCTTGTAGATATCCATTTTTCGCTTCTCCCTTCTTGTGGGGAGCAAGGCGATTGTGATATACTTTCCTTGCTCCCCGTTTCTGTAGTAGGTTTCGGGTTGCTGGTCTGAATGCTTTGCCGAGCGTTCAGGCCTTTTCGTTTGCGTCCGCTTCTCTGATGAAGGCTTCCATCTGCCGTCTCAGCCAGTAGAGCGCCGCGCCCATGGTTTCCATTCCAGTGACCAAGCCATCCTTTTGCTGTTGCCGCAGCCCTTGGATGATTTCGTCGCCTTCGATTTCGTAGAATGCTATGGCTCCTGATATCATCGCGCTCATGCGCTTCAATCGTTCGTGTGCTATCAGTTCCATATGCTTACCTCACGGAGAAGCGGCGCGCCGTCGTGGTCTTGGTGTAGGCTTTGGCAAGCTCCGCATGGTCTTTCTTGAAGCGGGCGCTGTCAAAGCGGGTGCTGGTGTAGGGCGTCCATGTGACCTTGAAAGCACCGGCCATCAGGGTTTCTTCGTCGCCCATGACCTGCTTGATTTCGTCTTCCATGCTGGTGATTTCCGCTTCCAGTTCTTCCTTCATGCGCTTGAGTTCAAGAAGCTCTTTGATTTTGGGTTCCATGTTGGGGTTGCTCATGTGGGATCCTCCTTTGATTTGCCGGAACCGTGTTCCGTTCTTACAAGTAATATTATATACTAAAAAATATATAATGTCAATAATAAAATCAATCTTTTCGTATATACAATAGCATTTCATTTGACGTCAAATACGAAATAGTATATAATCTTGTAGCGTAGGAGGCGATATCATGAGCATGGTACAATCCATTCGAGTTGCAATGGTAAAACGGGGAAACATTTCAGAAGCAGAACTGGCGCGACGCGTCGGTGTAACTCCCCAAAATTTCAACCACAAAATGAAACGCGACAATTTCACCGAAACCGATCTGCAAGAGATCGCCGAAGCTTTGGGCCTAAAATTGGAAATTTCTTTTATTGACCCTGAAACAGGCGAAAAAATTTGAACACAGAAAACAGGGAGCAACCCGACAGTTGCTCCCTGTACATTTGTCGGGATGCCCTTTCGGGCGTCCCGTATTTTAGTTGCTCCCAAACCTGCCGCCACTGGCTACCAGCCACCAGAATCAGAATTTCAACATATTCAGGATCTTATCCCGTACCTCTTTTACAGATTTCATGTTCAGCCGTGCGAATACATCAACAGTCTGTGGCTTCTTGAGCTGAGCTTCCAACTATTCTATACGTACATTCTGATCATCAATTTCCTGCTGCATCAGCTGCAGGATCTCATCATAGTGCATCTGGATCTCAAAAACCGTTTTGTCAATCGCTTCGGTTATTTCTTTGATATGCTGATTGTGATATGGATTGTTGCTTACGGTAGCGCGCAGTCCCTATGTTGTGCGCAGTGTAGAAATAGGTGTGAAGTGTAACATAATGTTCCGTAACTCCTTGGAGCCTCAAAGGCTCCGTTTTTCTTTATTTTACCTCAAATTTTTGAAAAAGTAAAATTTTCGGGACGCTGAAAATTCCATCCAACAGCCGCCTATGTTATACTTATTTCATCCCATTCTTTGGAGGCGTCCCATGTCTGAAAAGCGCACCAGCCCGAAAAGCGGCAAACGGCCTCATCAGAAATACAAGTCTTTTGCTGTGCTCCAATATCTTCTGAAAAACTCTGATGAAGATCATGTTGTCAGCGCCAAAGCGATCGTTGAAGATATTGCTGACGAATTTGGCATTGAGGCAGAACGGCGCTCCGTCTATGAGGACATCAAGGAAATCAACCGTGTTTTGCTCATGCTGGACAAAGGGTGCACAATCGAGGAAGCGGTTGAGCTGCTTGAAAACGACAGGTCTGATAAGTTGAAGGCCATTGTTTATGACGAACACCGCAAAGGATTTTACGTGCGCAGGCGCAGTGTCAACTTCTACGACCTGCGTCTGATGGCAGAGTGCATCTATGCCTCCAAATTCATCAACGAAGGACATGCCAAACGCCTGGTCAACACAATCTGTTCTTTTGGCAGCGACTATTATGGAGATCAAATCAGGCATGATGCCTTTCTGGTCGACCGTGTAAAGACGAATAGCAAAACGGTGTTGAGAAATATCTCCATCATCAGATCCGCTATGAGCCCCACAAAAGATGGTGCGGCACACACGCCAGAAAAAATCCGTTTCAAGTACCTTCAGCACAGCATCAACGACGTCAAAAATGAAGTGGAGCGCCGCCAGGGCAAACCATACATCGTCAATCCGTTCTGCCTGATGATCAACGAAGGCAACTACTATCTGCTTACGATTGATGATAAGACCAAGAAGCCGCGCCCCTATCGCGTTGATCGTATGAAGTATGTTGAACTGACAGGCATAGAGCGTGAATGCGAAGAAGAATTCAAAAAGATCGATATGAAGGTATTCGCCCGGCGCACGTTTTCCATGTTCAGCGGTAACACCACCCTTGTTGAAATTCATTTTCTTTTCCTTCTGCTGGATACGATGGTAGAACGCTTTGGAACTGAGGGTGTGACATACAGCAAGATTGATGACAAGTTCTATTCGCTTTCTGCCTTTGTTGATGTCAGCGAGCAATTCTATGGCTGGCTCTTGGGCTTTGGCCGCAGGGTGAAGCTGGTGGGCAACGAGGAAGCGGTAAAGAAGTTCAACGCATACCTGACGAAGATTTATAAGGAGTACAATCCTGATCCGGTAGCCGACGAATGATTGGCTGCCGTTTTTCTATCAAAAGTAGTTTGAAAGATGTTCAAAAGATGTGTCAGAGTTGTTTGAAAGTAGTATCAATCTAGCTTCAAAGTTGTTTGAAAGTTGATTCAAAACAGAGGGGCAAAAGAATGATTCTCACTATCAAACGATCACTTTGCTCTCTTAGTTTATACAAAAAATCAGCACCCTCTTATGAGGATGCTGATTCAGGTAGTTCTTAATCCCTTATGCTTTAAATTGGTGTACCAATTGGTGTAATTGGTGTACTTTTCAGGTTCCGAAATCGCTCAAGCCCTTACGCCATAAGCCTTTTTCAGTCCAAAGGCTTCATGGTGGGGAACAGCAGCACGTCGCGGATGGCAGAAGAGTCGGTCAGCAGCATGACCATGCGGTCGATGCCGTAGCCAATGCCGCCTGTGGGGGGCATGCCGATCTCCAGCGCGTTCAGGAAGTCCTCATCGGTATGGTTGGCTTCTTCGTCGCCCTGCTTGAACTGCTCTTCCTGGGCGGCGAAGCGCTCGCGCTGGTCGAGGGGGTCGTTCAGCTCGGAGTAGGCGTTGGCCATTTCCCAACCGTTCATGAAGAACTCAAAGCGCTCCACGTACTCGGGATTGCCGGGCTTCTTCTTGGTGAGGGGAGAAATCTCAATGGGGTGATCCATCACGAAAGTGGGCTGGATCAGGTGTTCTTCTACGTAGGTTTCGAAGAACAGGTTGAGGATATCGCCCTTCTTGTGACGCTTCTCGAACTCGATGTGATGTTCCTTGGCGATGGCCTGAGCCTCCTCCAGGGTATGGATTTCGTTGAAGTCCACGCCGGAGTACTTCTTGACGGCATCGATCATGGTGATGCGCTCAAAGGGCTTGCCCAGATCCATTTCCACGCCATTGTAAACAATGGTGGTGGTGCCCAGCACTTCCTGAGCCACATAGCGGTACATGTTCTCAGTCAGGTCCATCATGCCGTGGTAGTCGGTGTAGGCCTGATAGAGCTCCATCAGGGTAAACTCGGGGTTGTGACGGGTGTCCACGCCTTCGTTGCGGAAGACGCGGCCGATCTCGTACACGCGCTCCATGCCGCCAACGATCAGACGCTTCAGGTAGAGCTCCAGAGAAATGCGCAACTTCATGTCCACATCCAGCGCATTGAAGTGGGTCATGAAGGGACGGGCAGCAGCGCCGCCGGCGTTGTGCACCAGCACAGGGGTCTCCACCTCGATGAAGTTCTGGGTGTCCAGATAGCGGCGGATAGCGTTGATGATCTTGGAACGCTTGACCAGCACATCCTTGGATTCGGGATTCATGATCAGGTCCACATAGCGCTGACGGTAACGCATATCGGTATTGGTCAGGCCGTGGAACTTTTCGGGCAGGGGCTTGAGGGACTTGGAAAGCAGCACGACCTCGCTGGCGTGCACGCTGACTTCGCCGGTCTTGGTCTTGAACACAAAGCCCTTTACGCCAAAGATATCGCCGATATCGTCCTGCTTGAAGGCGGCGTAGGATTCCTCGCCCACGTCGTCGCGCTTGACGTAGATCTGAATCTTGCCATCGTTATCCTGCAGATGGGCGAAGGAAGCCTTGCCCATGATGCGGCGTGCCATCATACGGCCGGCAATGCAGACTTCCTGATTTTCCAGCGCATCGTAGTTATCCAGAATCTGCTGGGAGGTGTGGGTGCGGTCATAGCGGGTAATGGTATAGGGATCGTTGCCCGCTTCCACCAGCTTCTGCAGCTTTTCGCGGCGGATGGTTTCCTGCTCGCTCAGCTGCTGCTGAATCATTTCCTGATTCTGAGTTTCCATAATCTCGGACATGTCGTAACTCTCCTTACGTACAAGGCAAATGGAGTAAATTAGCGGCTGATCTCCAGAACGTTCAGCTTCATAACGCCCATGGGAACATCCACGCTCACCACGTCGCCCACCTTGGCGCCCAGCAGGGCGGCGCCGATGGGGCTGTCGGAGCTGATCTTGAGCTTGGAGGGCTCCGTTTCGTTGGCGCCAACAATGGTGATGACCTGTTCCTTTTTGAGGGTCTCGTTGAATACCTTTACGGCGTTGCCTACGCCGACCACGTCGGTGCGAACTTCATCATCCTCCACAACGATGCAGTTGCGCAGGGTGTTTTCCATTTCAACGATCTTGGCTTCCAGACGGCTCTGCTCGTTCTTGGCCTCATCATACTCGGCATTTTCGCTCAGGTCGCCGAAACCGCGGGCAATGGCGATCTGCTCCGCAACCTGATTGCGGCGTACGCTTACATAATAGTTCAGTTCTTTTTCCAGCTTCTCGTAACCTTCACGAGTCAGGATTACCTTTTTTTCTTCCGCCATTTTAGGCAGCTCCTTTCAACGGCACGCCGTTTTTACATTTCGTCATGTTCTGCTTCACCCGCAAAAAAAACAATGCAAAGCCCCACCGTCCGGCGTTCCGGGCGATGAAGGCGTTTCTCCCTGCGGGTACAGAGATACTGAAGTATTATATCCCCCAAGGTAATGATTGTCAACTGCTAAACCAACCGTTTATTCTGCCATGTGGTGCACATACGGCATTTCGGGCAGGTCATCGAATCCATAGAATGCTTTGGCGTTATCATGCAGGAACATCTGCTTTTCCTCCGCCGTCAGCGCATCCGTTTTTTCCACAAAATCCCAGCTCATGCGATAAGTAATGGCAGTCATGGTGCGTGGATAATCCGAGCCCCACATCAGCTTGTGCATGCCGCAGATATCTGCTGCCGCACGAATGGCGCGCACAGCGGAAGGATAGGGATAAAATTCGGCATTGTACAGCCAGGTGATGCCTCCGCTTTCCACATATACATTGGGATTGCAGGCCAGACGGAACTGCGCCTGCCAGCCCTCCTTGTTGGACATGCCGAAATGGCCAATGGCGATTTTGACATCGGGATACTGCTCAATCATCTCCAGCAGACTGCCTGTCTGCAAATCGCCGTCCGCAAGATCGATACTGATGAAACGACCGGTCTTTGATGCAAAGGCAAAGGCCGATTCATGGTGGGTCAGGTTCTGATCACGGAGGCGGAAGGCAGGGATCTTGATGCCATCCATCCATAGTTCATCGTATACGGGCTCTTTTTCTTCATACAGGGAGCATACGCGGAAACGGTGCGGATAGCGCGCACGAACTTCGCGCAGATAGTGATCCTGATTGCCATCAATATATTCCTGCGTGATCACTGCGCCGGCAACCTGCGCAAAATCCATGCTGGCAAAAAAGCGTTCCGCGCTGTTCACGCCGTCGTTCATGTAGGCAGGCATCATTTGCTTTTTCACTGCACCGAACTGGGCAAGACCGCCGCCGATATGGTAAACGGGCAGGCCGTCCGCCACTCCGTCCTGTTTGAGCCACAGGTGGGCATGTGCGTCAATCATGACATTTCCTCCTTACTCAAAAGGATAGGGATAATCTGCCAGATAATCCTCCAGCAGTCCGCATTCATCCATCAGTTTGAACAGCGTGTAGCGGGTGCGGTAATCCTTGCCGCAGTGCATGGAGCAGCGCAGCAGATCCTCCGGGATTTCCTCTTCCTCGGGCGTCATTTCGGCGTTCAGAGTCATCATCACCTGTTTGATCTTTTCCAGCGGAGGCATGGCTGCAATCACTGCCTTGATCTCTTCAAACCGTTCCTGCGCAGTGCGGATGCGGCGTTCCTGCTCCTCCCATGTGAGGAAATCGCCGGGGTTTTCGCGCATGATCTGCCTGCCGCCTTCTTCGCCGTAGGCATGCAGCATCCAGCGTTCGCGCTTTTCACGGGAGATGCGTTTGGCACGAATGGCATCCAGATCCAACTTGCTCAAATCTTCCTTGGCAAATCGTTCAAACAGCGGCCATACCAGCAGCGTGGATACGCCTACGGACGCGCCGTGCATGGGCGGTTCGATGCCGCGCTGCACTAGGATCATTTCCCAGTACTGGGCGATGTTGTGTTCGATGGAAGCCACAGCACGGGTGTTATCGATGATCATGATGGTCACGCCCGCCAGCAGCAGCGCCTCGATCAGAATGCGCATGCCCTTTTCGGTTTTCTGTGCAATTTCATCCACATTGTCCACCAGCGCGTTGACCGCGTTGGTCACCATTTCCACGCATACGGGACAGCAGGGCTCGCCGTTGATGATCTGCCCCAGCTGCCAGTCCGCCTTGGCAATATACTTGCCCAGCACGTCGCCCACGCCGCTGGCAATCATATGCATGGGCGCGGTGGCCAGCACATCCAGATCGCACACAATGATCTCCGGACACACAGCCGGACGCTGGATCTTGAGTCCGCGGTGCAGAAGCGGCGCGACTGCGGAGGCATAGCCGTCCATGGAGGGCGCGGTGCCAACGGACACAAAGGGCAGATGCGTGCGCTCCGCATTGATGCGGGTGGTATCGGTCACGGTACCGCTGCCTACTGCAATCAGGAACTCTGTTTCACGGGTAATAGACAGCAGTACTTCGCCGCAGGACAGATCATCCGGCAGCATGTCGTTTTCACGGTGGATCACACAGGGAACCACATCAAAGCCTGCAGCCTTCAACGTTTTTTCCACCTGTTCGCCCGCCACGCGGTAGGTGTTGTCATCGGCCACCAGCACGCAGTGCGTGCCCAGTCCGCGGCGCTGAATGTAGCCGGGAATGCGTTCAATCAATCCCCTGCCGATGTAAATATCCTTGTCAATGACGCGATGTTCGCAGCCGCAATTACATTCCACGCCGGTAATGCTCATTTTGCAGTCCTGATCATAATGTACCTGTACAGCCATACTATCCTCCTGATTCAGCGGTTGATATCGATGTATTCGGCGTTCCAGATAACAGCGGTTTTCATGGGAGCGCCCTTGCAGAAAATTTTATTTTCATATGCGCCGATGGGATCGGCGGCAAATTCCTCCCGGTCGATCAGCCCGACGATTTCATCATAACGGCTTCCTGCCAGCATATGGATCGCCTGTTCCATATGATCCTGCCGGAAGTTGATGGAACCAAAAATCAAATGGTTTTGGAATCCGAATGGCATGGTATCATAACTGACCTTCGGGCCAAGGGAAAAGCTGTTATAAATGCCGTTGCAGCCCAGTACCCCGTGTTCAAAGGCGATCCTGTGATCGGCGTCGGTGCCGCTTGCCGCAACAAACAGGGTAGCGCACCCGTCCAGCATATGGCAGATGGCTTTTGCCAGCTCTTTTTCAGATGCGAAATCATTCTGAAGATAGGCGGCATGCGTCTGTTCCAGCGCAAATCTCACCTTATCGCTTTCCGGTTCATCCAGACCGACAAATACGATCTTTGCATCAGGATGCTTTTGACGGATAATATCGCCGATGAACATACCTGTGGTGCCAAGTCCAAAAATCACTGTACGGTCAAAAATCTCATTTGCCGCAATCGCACGGGCTTCTTCCAGACTGCAGCAGTGCCTGCGCGCCGCCTGACGGAAGTTGTGTGCGCTGCCCAGATCCTCCATGCGTTCCAACTGGAACAGCATGCAGGCAAAGGGATCGGGAAATACCATCTTCTTGGCAAAGGAAAGCGCCAGTTTTCCATCCCGCACATAGCCTTCCGGAATATCCAGCAGCATATCAGGATTCACATACATCTCATCGCAGAAAAGTCCGTCCGCCTGATCGCAGCCGTATTCGAAATAACTTTCATCCTCCGTATATCGGGTGGGGTCAATGCTGTCGCCGCCGCGGATGAGCACAATGGCAAAACGGTTCTGGCCGGGCACCCACACCACGCCTTCATGTCCGTTGATCAGCCGGTTCTGACCGGCGGGAAATTTGGCCTGCAGCTTTCCGGCACGGCCCATCTGCATCAGTTCGTGATCCGTACCGCAGAAGCCCACCAGCACGGGATGAACCAGTATGCCCGCCTTTTCCAGTTCTCCGCGCAGGCGTTTTCTCGGCGGGTTGATCACATCCACCTCGCCGTACACAAGCGGCCTTTGGGAATCGTTCTGAAAATAAGTGCCAATCGATTTCATGGCTTTCTCCTCCGTATGCAACTGTCAAAACAACGTATCCATATTATAGCATATATTTTATACAGGAGCAATCGTGCAAGGTTGACGCTGGCGGTTAATACGCGTACAATACTACTGGCCTATCATCTATTCGAAAGGCGGCGCGCGCCGTGAAAGTACCGCATATCAAGAATCCCACGCTGCAATTTGCTTTACCGGTGATCTTTGAAACCGTAGCATCCACATTGATCAACCTGATTTTCTCCTCGCTGATCGGTGGGATTTCTGGCAGCTCGCTGACCGTAATCTCTCAGAGCAACACGATTATCAGCTTGATAACAGCGTCTCTTACCATGCTCACTACCGGTTCCAGCGTGTTGTGTGCGCGTTTGCTGGGTGCGCATGACCAGCGTGAAGCATCGCGCGTAGCGGAGCAGACCCTGCTTTTAAGCGGTGTGTTTTCCATTGTGATCATGATCCTGTGCCTCATCTTTACCGTGCCTCTGCTTTCCTTGCTGATGCCCAATGCCGAGCCGGCAGTATTGGCCGAAGGCGTTGTTTATTTCCGGGTACTGATCCTGTCCCTGCCGTTTTTGATGCTCACCAGTGTGCTTGTAAGCATGCAGCGCGCCTCCGGCGACAGCAGGACCGCTATGCTGATCAATGTGATCACAGGCATTTTGCAGCTTGGCTTTGCCTTCCTGTTCCTGCGGGTGTTCATGCCCGGTGTAGCGGGCGCAGGCCTCACCAATCTGCTGTGCCGCATCTGCAGCATGATGCTGGCCATCTGGGCAGTGCTCCGTTCCCACCGCTTTGCGCTCAAACTGCGGCGTATTTTCATTCCTCATTTCCCCACCTTTAAACGCATCTTCCACATCGGTCTTCCCGCATCGTTTGAAGCTGTTTTCGTACAGGCAGGCTATCTGATCGCAGGTTCCATGGTCATCGGCCTTGGCACCTTTGAAGCTGCCGCGTATAATGTAGCCAACACACTGTATTCCTTTGCAGGACTTCCGCAGACCATTTTCTCAGCCATTACCCTTGCCACCACCGGTCATTTGCTGGGAGCAAAGGAATATGCCAAAGCACACAGGAACGGCTGGAAACTGTGGGGCATGGCGGTTATGAGCGTACTGATTCTTGGCGGTATTCTGATCGCGCTAAGAAGCCGCCTGACACCTTTGTACTCTGATGCCCCTGCCGTGCAGGCCGCAGCTGCTTCCGCCATTTTCTTTGCGCTGCTGATGGTCATTCCCGGCGTATCGCTGAACACGCTCATTCCCCAGCTGCAGGCAGGCGGCGCGGTCAAAATTGTGATGATCATCACGCTTTTCGGCGTATGGATCATCCGACTGCCACTCACATATCTTTTCTGCTACCATTGGACGCTTGGTGCAAAAGGCGTGTTTCTGGCCAACGCCATCTCCATGTATGTACGCCTGCTTTGTACAACCATCTGTTTTGTGCGCGGCAAATACCTGTACATGCGTGTATAGCGGTTGATAAACCCGTGTCCTCGGGATATAATAAAAATTTGGGAGGTGGATGAACCGTGGATCATCGTCCCGTTGGTTTTCTGGACAGCGGTCTGGGCGGCATAAGCGTGCTGGGCGAAGCCCTGCGCATACTGCCGGAAGAAAATTTCATCTATTTCGGCGATACACGCAACATCCCCTATGGCGACAAACCGCCGGAGACCGTCTATCAATATACCCGCGCCGCAGTGGATACATTGATCGAGCGCGAATGCAAGGCGATCGTAATCGCCTGCAACACCGCTACCAGCGTGGCTGCCGCACAGCTCAGGCAGGAACTGCCGCTGCCCATTATTGGCATGGAGCCTGCGCTCAAGCCTGCTTCCCTTTTGCCCGGCGATGGCCGCGTGCTGGTCATGGCGACCCGCAACACCATCCGTCTGCCCAAATTTCAGGCGCTGATGGCCCTCTACGGCAAGGACGCCATTCCCCTCCCCTGCTCCGGCCTGATGGAATGCGTGGAGGACGGGCAGCTTTCCGGTCCTCGTGTGGAAAAACTGCTTGCAGAATTGTTTGCGCCCTATGCAAATGAGGATATCAAGGCTGTGGTGCTGGGCTGCACGCATTATCCGTTTTTGCGCAAGACCATCAGCCGTTTCTTCAGCCCGGATGTATCGCTGATCGACGGCAACCTTGGCACGGTACGTCAGCTGCGCCGCAGGCTGGAAGAAGAAAACCTTCTGTCTGCCGGTCCCGGAGGAAACGTTACCTTCCTCTCCTCGCTGGACGGTGAGGAACCGATCCTGCGCATGCAGCACATGCTTTCCCTGTGGCGCTCCCCCGAAGCCTGATTTTTCAGCACCAAAGAAAGGCTGTTTCCCAATGCACGCTCTGCTCCTGATTGTATCCGTTCTGATGAACATTCTGTCCGCAGGCATTCTGCGCAATGATTTCTGCAAAAAGGAAATCCACGGCGCTGCCGACCTGCACACCTTCAATGCGCTTTCCAGCATTCTTTCCGCAGCCACGCTGGCTGTGATTGCCCTTTTGGGCGGCAGTCTGTGCATACCCAGTTTGTATACGCTGGGACTGGGTGTGATCTTCGGCGTAATCACCGCCCTGTGCGCCGTGCTTGCCATGAAAGCGCTGGAAAACGGCCCGCTTTCCTACACCAACGTAATTATCGCCTGCGGCATGGTAATTCCTTCGCTGTCCGGCATGGTGTTCTTTGGCGAAAGCATCTCCACCGGCCAGTATTTCGGCATGGCGCTCATGCTCATCTCCATCGCCTGTGCGGTGGATACATCCAACAGGGAATCCGGCATGTCGCTGCGCTGGCTGCTGCTTTGTCTTGGTTCGTTCCTCTGCTCCGGCGGCGTGGGCGTGATGCAGAAGCTGCACCAGTCCTCCCCCCACAAGGATGAACTGGGCATTTTTCTGGTGATCGCCTTCATCGTTTCTGCGCTGTTCTCCTTCACCGCTGCACGCGTCAGTCTGAAAAAAGGCGGCAACGTGACCGTTCTTGCCGCCAACCGCATCCGCAAGCTGGTGATTTTCAGCATTGTCTGCGGCATCGGCATTGCGCTGTGCAACCAGATCAACATGTATCTGGCCGGCGTGATGGAAGCCGTCATCTTCTACCCTGTGGTCAACGGCGGCTTTATGCTGCTCAACATTCTGGCAGGCGTTCTGCTCTGGCACGAAAAACTCAGTCGCCGCCAGTGGTTCGGCCTGATCATGGGCGGCGCAGCCATTTTCCTGCTCTGCGGCATTCTGTAAACAGGCAAACCGCCGCCGCGCTCAGCCCACACCAAACCAGCGTAAAGGGCAGACAGATTTGCCCCTGCACATTCAGCGGCATATTCCGGTAATCCCACACGCGATAGCGACGGTTGAACATTTTTCCAATGCCGTACTCAATTCCCGTAATCACCAGACCGCCCAGCAGCGCCTGCTGCCACAACGGGCGGTCTGTTTGGCTGATGCGGCCAAGCGCCATTGCAGCCAGTCCTCCGGCCAAAGCCATGGACGGATGCGTACGGCGGCGATACGCCAGTTCAATCAGCGGATAACCAATGGCCCCGACCCAAAAGTACATTTTCTCTCTCCTCCATTCGCTTGTATTTTTCCCGTTTTCCATGCTATAATCCCCTTGGCTGCGGCAATGCAGCTCAATGTAAAGGAGTTATCTATGTCTTATACTTTTCTTGCTACCGCCGCCTTCGGCCTGGAAGGCGTAGCGGCCAACGAACTGAAGCGAATGAATATCCCCGCCCGTGCCGAAAACGGCGGTGCGCGCTTTGAAGGCACTCTGCTGGACGGATACCGTGCCAACCTTTGCCTGCGCACGGCGGACCGCGTGCTGCTGGTGCTGGCAGAAGAAAAAGTGCGCACTTTTGAAGAGCTGTTCCAGCTTGTCAGCAGCATTGCGTGGGAGAAACTTTTGACGAGGGACGCCTCCATCCATGTCAGCGGCAAATGCGTTCGCAGCCAGCTCATGAGCGTGCGCGACTGTCAGTCCATCAGCAAAAAAGCCATCGTTCAGCGGCTCATGCAGAAGCTGCGCGTAAACCGCCTGCCGGAGACGGGTGTGGTTTACCCCATTGACATTGCCATTGTCAACGATCTGGCCCGTATTACGCTGGATCTTTCCGGTGATGCACTCAACCGCCGCGGCTACCGTACCTGGAACGGCGAAGCGCCGCTGCGCGAAACGCTGGCTGCTGCGCTGGTGGATCTGAGCCCGTGGCGCAAAGGCGTTCGTCTGTACGATCCCTGCTGCGGTACCGGCACACTGCTGATTGAAACCGCCATCAAGGCCATCAGCCGCCCAGCGGGTATCAGGCGCAGCTTTGCCTGCGAAAAATATGCCTTCATGCCGCAGGCGGAGATGAAGGCCCTTCGCGCAGAACTGACTGATTCCTACGATGAACAGACAGACTTCCAGATTGCTGGCAGCGACATCAACCCCGAAGCACTGGAACTGAGCCGCCGCCACATCAAACAGGCGGGCTTTGAAAACCGTATTCAGGTCAAACAGCAGGATCTGCGAACTTTGCAGCTGGACGGCGAGCCCGGCGTGTTCCTCATCAATCCGCCCTATGGCGAACGCCTGAGCGACCAGAAAAGCGCTCGCGAACTTTACCGTGAAATCGGTCTTTTGCTCAAACGTCATCCCGGCTGGAAGCTGGCCGTCATCACCGCAGACCCGGCCTTTGAACGTTCCTTCGGCAAGCGTGCCAGCAAAAAGCGCAGGCTGTACAACGGACGTTTGGAGTGCGAATTTTATATTTACGAATAACAGGCAGGGGGCGCATCCCCTGTATCCCGTTCCGCGCTTTTCGCGGAACGGATTTTTTCATTCAGGGCTCGTTTGCTCCACTTTTCCGTTTCAATTGATCCCCAGGCATGGTATACTATAAATAACAGAACATTGCTCCTTATAAGGAGGTACGCATATGAAATCCTATCGTTTTCTTGTGATTGGTGCACACCCGGACGACTGTGATCTGATGGCCGCTGGTCTGGCCATGAAAATGCTTGCAAAGGGCCATGAGGTCTTTTTCCTGTCTGCTACGGATGGCGGTGCAGGTCATCAAACCATGAGCCGTGAAGAACTGATCGCCCGTCGCGCCGGCGAATGCGAAAAGGCCGGCGAGATCCTGGGCCTTACCTATGAAGCTTTGCCCATTCCGGACGGTGAGCTGACTGCCGACCTTCCCTACCGCCGTATGCTGATGAAGCGCATCCGCGAAATCGCGCCGGATGTGATCATCACCCACCGCACCTGCGACTATCATCCCGATCACCGCGCCTGCGGCCAGCTGGTGATGGACTGTTCCTATCTGGTAGGTGTACCGCTGTTCTGCCCTGAGGTTCCCGCCCTGCGCAAAGCGCCGGTGATTCTGTCCATGTGGGATCACTTTACCAACCCCACGCCCTTCCGAGCGGATCTCTGCGTTCCCATTGATGATGTGGTAGAGCGCAAGATCGGCGCTACCCTCAGCCACGTTTCCCAGTTCTACGAGTGGCTGCCGTGGATTGGCGGATGGGAAGACATTGAAAATGCACTCACCTTTGACGAAAAGACCAAGCTGCTGCATGAACAGATGCACCGCCGCTTCTCCCGCGCTGCCAAGCTCTACCCCGACAAGCTGCCCGAAGGTACGCAGCACGCCGAGGCCTTTGAGTGGAACGAGTACGGCGGAAAGCTGACGGATGAACTGGTGGAGATCATGACGAAGTAAGCCATGCAAATCATTGATTCGCTTAACAGCATTCATCTCTGCTACGAAGACGGCCTTTTCTCATTAAAACGTTGGCGTCATTATATGCAAAACGTTTATCCGGCGGCAATCGAACTGATTGAAAACGATTCTGCATGCTATGATTTTCAGCGTGACGTTCTGCCGGTTTTGAACGCAGCAGCAAACCAGACGGAAAAGCTGACTCAGCTCCAACTTTCTTTTCAATCGGCTGTCATTCATCTGGATGAAGCGATCTGGCAATATTTTCATACTGCCATAGATGCCGACATTGTTTTGTATCTGGGGTTGTGCAATGGCGCAGGTTGGGCGGCTACTGTCAATGGGAAACCGGTCGTTCTGCTTGGTATTGAAAAAATCATAGAGCTAAACTGGTATGATGAAAAGAGCATGCTCGCCTTGCTCTACCATGAGCTTGGTCATTTGTGGCACCATCAGGAGCGAAAATTGGCCTGGGGCGGAGAAACACCCGAAGAAAAAGCGCTTTGGCAGCTTTATTCCGAAGGTATTGCCATGTTCTTTGAGCAAACGCTTTGCCAGAACGAAACCTTTTTCCATCAGGATCAGGATGGCTGGCTGAACTGGTGTACCCAAAACAAGACCAGATTGTTTGCCGAATACATCCGAAGAATCGAACATAACGAGAGCATTCAGCACTTTTTCGGCGACTGGGTCCGTATTGAAGGGCATTCCGATGTTGGCTATTATCTGGGCACAGCACTGATCCGGACAGCGTTGAAGGAATATGCCATAAACGAACTTCCCCATCTGTCCTTGCCGGATATCAAGCGCTTATTATCTTTATGTGCAAAAAAATAACACAAAAGGAACCTGTGCGTTGCTGT
>JAFYQB010000112.1 GCA_017547285.1 Clostridia bacterium | reverse complement strand
ATCCTCGTCGCCCCACTTGAGGGGGTATTCCGTTACCGCGTATTCCAGCTTTTTGCTGTTGGCCTTCAGGGTTTTCAGCACGGCTTCGATGTTGGTCTCCTTGGTGTAGGGAGTGGGCGCAAAGTCGTTGTAATCTGTACGGGAAGAAATGCGGCAGGGGATAATTTTGAAGGAATCGCTGGTTGCCGCGCCATTCTTCACGCGCATGCGCACCTGGAAAATGAAGGTGGCCATGTCATCCGGCTTGTTGTTGCCTGCGAAGCTGAAATTGGCCAGCGAGTAGCAGATGTACTTGCCGTTGTAATATTCGATGGGATTAATGCGGTGGCTGTGATGGCCGATGATCAGGTCCGCGCCAGCATCCACAGTGGCGCGGGCAAGGCGCACCTGATTGTCGTTGGGCGCATAGTCCTTTTCGTTGCCCCAGTGATAGCTGACGATGATCAGCTCACAGCCCTGATTGCGCAGGGCCTGAATATCGCCCGGAACTTTGGCGATCAGTTCGTCATGGCGTCCGCCGAAGGTCTGGTAGGCCAGCGAGCCGATTTTGACGCCCTTCACATAAAAGGTAGCGGGCTCGTCCTCGCAGGCGTAGGTGATGCCGGCGGAGGAAAGCGTGCGCCGGGTCTCGGCCAGGCCTTCCTCGCCCATGTCCAGCACGTGGTTGTTTTCAAGGCTGACGGTTTCCACGCCGCCGGCGGGCAGCATGTCCACCCACGCGGGATCGGCGCGGAAAAGGAAGGAGTTGTTCCGCTTTTCCGGGTTGCGGCCTGCGGTGGTGAAGGTGCCTTCAAAGTTGATCATGGTCAGATCATCCTTGAGCAGGATGTTGCGTACATTGCGGAAGGGGAAATGGATGTCGCCGCCCTGCTTGTCCAGCTCTTTCATGAAAATGGATTTGCCGTCGTGCTGCACGTTTTCGCCGATGGTAAAATCACCGGTAAAGCTCATGGTGAGCAGCACCGATCCGTCGCCTTCCAGTACGGGAACGGTGGGGTCGACGGTGGGCACGGGCGTGGGCTCCAGCGCCGGCTCGATTTCCTCAACCGTCTCGCCGTCTGAGCCGAAAATGGTGATGGAGACCTCCTCCAGATCGCCCTCGGCACAGGCAAATACGCACAGGGTGAGCATCATGCACAGAATCAGGAGCCATGCGTGGAATTTGTTGGTTGATTTCATGGTACACCTCAGTTGGAATGAAGAAATGAAGGAATGTTCCGATTGCGGCGCGGGGAAGGGGGTGGATGTTGGGAGCACCTCATCCGTCAGCCCTTCGGGCTGCCACCTTCCCCTGGAAGGGGAAGGGTGCGGAAGTGGCTGCAGATCCTTACAGGTGCTTCAGGAACGTGCTCATTCTCTCCAGCGCTTCGCTCAGCTGGTTGATGCCGGTGGCGTAGCTGCAGCGAATGTAGCCTTCGCCGCTTGCGCCGAAGGCCGTGCCGGGCACGCACACCACCCTGTGTTCGCGCAGCAGACGTTCGCAGAATACTTCGCTGGAAAGGCCGGTCTTCTGAATGCCGGGGAACACGTAGAACGCGCCCAGCGGTTCAAAGCAGGAAAGCCCCATTTCGCGGAAGCTTTTGACCATCAGTCTGCGGCGCTGGTCGTAGCTTTCGCGCATGCGCGCCACATCGGCATAGCCGTCCTCGCGGCCGCGCTTTAATGCCTGTTCGGCAGCTACCTGTCCCTGACGGGGCGCACACAGAATGGTGTACTGGTGAATTTTACACATCACATCGCAAAACGCCGCAGGCGCGCAGATGTAGCCCATGCGCCAGCCGGTCATGGCAAAAGCCTTGGAAAAGCCGTTCAAAACAAAAGTGCGCTCGCGCATGCCGGGCAGCGCGGCAATGCTGGTATGGCCTTCCGGGCTGTAGCAAAGCTCGGCGTAAATTTCATCCGAAATCACGATCAGGTCGCGGCGGATGAATACTTCCGCCAGCTTTTGCAGCTGCTCTTTGCCCACCACCGCGCCGGTGGGGTTGTTGGGATAGGGCAGGATGATGGCCTTGGTGCGCGGGGTGATGGCTGCCTCCACCGCTTCAGGCGTGAGGGCGAAGGCATTTTCCTCATAAGTAGGCATGGGCACAGGCGTGCCGCCTGCAAACACCACGCCGGGAGCGTAGCTCACGTAGCTGGGCTCGGGAATGAGAATCTCATCGCCCGGATTGCAGATCACGCGCAGGGAAAGGTCGATGCCTTCGCTCGCACCCACGGTGACCAGAATTTCATTCTTCGGATCATAGTTCAGTCCGAAGCGGTTTTCCATATAATACGCGATCTCTTCGCGCAGGGAAAGCAGGCCCCAGTTGCTGGTGTACTGCGTTTCGCCGTCCAGCAGGCTGTTAATGGCAGCGTCGCGGATGTGGTAGGGGGTAACAAAATCCGGCTCGCCCACGCCCAGCGAGATTGCGCCCGGCATGGTGGCCGCCACATCAAAAAACTTGCGAATGCCGCTTTTGGGAACGGCGGCGATGGCGGGGTTCAGATAGCGGGTGGGATCAAAGCTCACGCGGTCACCACCAGCCTCTTGTCATCTTCCTTGCCTTCGAAAATGACGCCGTCGCTCTTGTAGCGCTTGAGCACAAAGTGTGTGGCTGTTCCGGTCACGTGTTCCAGCGTGCTCAGTTTGGTGGAAACAAAATACGCCAGCTCCTTGAGCGTGTGCGCCTCCACCAGCAAAAGCAGATCATATGCGCCGCTCATGAGGTAAACAGACTTGACCTCGTCAAAACGGTAGATGCGGCGGGCGATGGCGTCAAAGCCCTGGTCGCGCTGCGGCGTGACGCGTACTTCGATCATGGCCTCCACGCGTTCGCGGGCGGTCTTGTCCCAGTTGATGACGGGCGCATAACGCAGGATCACGCCGGTTCGTTCCATTTCATCAATCATGGAGCCGACGGCTTCCACGCTGCTGCCGGTCATGGTGGCCAGCTGTTCCAGCGTAAGCCTGCAATCCTCCTGCAGGAGGTGAAGAAGCTGCATCTGAAGACTCTGCATTCCAAAAACTCCCTTCTGAAAACAGATTTCCATGTTCCAGTATAACTGAATTTACTTTTGGACGCAAGATGGAGGGTGTAAAACCGGTTTTCATCCAGTTGACGGAAAACGTTACAGTTTGTTCATATTCCATGCAACAAAACCACCCATTGATTCGTCCTATAGTATGTGAGGTGATCGCATGGCAACGATTTTGATTTACGAACCCCATGAAGTACTCGCGCAGAAGCTTTGCGACTCCCTGAAAAAGGAGCAATACGACGTAATCCGCTGCGACGAGCACGAAAGCAATCTGCCCGCCCTTCACGGCGAAACCGCGCCCCTTGTGATTCTGGATGCGCGGCTGAAATGGACGCTTTGCCGGCCCTTGCTGGAAGCGTTTTCCCAGCGCGGCTGCCCTGTTTTGTTCTTGACGGAAAACCGCGGCATGCGCGCGCATCTGCGCGCCCTGTACGTTGGCGTGAGCGACGTACTGGTCGTTCCCTTCTCTCCCAAAGCGCTTCAGGCAGGCGTGCAGCGCCTTTTGGGCGAACCCTCCACCCGCTGCGAACTGTTCCTGAATGCGGAGGACCGCGTGGCGCTCCTGGATGGCCGCCGCGTGGAACTGACCGCGCAGGAATTTGCGCTGCTCAACGCTTTGATGGAAAAGCCGGACGTGCCCATGAGCCGCGAGCAGCTCCTGCGCACCGCCTGGGGCTACCAGAGCATGGGCGAGACCCGCACCGTGGATGTGCACATTCAGCGCCTGCGCAAAAAGCTGGGCGGGGATTATATTGAGACTGTATACAAGTGCGGATACCGCTTGAAGCTTGCCTGAGCCAGTGCTCCTGCACTGGCCGTGCTTTGCGGTTTCTGGGATGCCCGTCAGAGATTCTTTCTGCAACGAAGACCGCCGGAGGCAATACAGCGCCTCCGGCGGTCTTTACATCCACTCAAACCACAAAATCCGCTCCGCGCCAAAGGCGCAGAGCGGGGTACAGGGACACTAGCCCTGCTTGGCTCCTAAAAACTGTCTCGTTCTCGGGTTATTGCTGTTGAACAGCTGCTCGGGCGGGCCTTCTTCCACGATCACGCCGCCTTCCATAAAAACCACGCGGTCGGCAACTTCGCGTGCGAAGGCCATTTCGTGGGTCACGACCATCATGGTCATGTCCTCGGCAGCCAGATCGCGCATGACGGAAAGAACCTCCTGCGTCAGTTCCGGGTCAAGGGCGGAGGTGGGTTCGTCAAAGCAGAGGATCTCGGGATCCATGCAAAGCGCCCGGGCGATGGCCACGCGCTGCTGCTGGCCGCCGGACAGCTGCCACGGGTACTGATCCGCCTTGTCGCTGAGGCCAACCTTGGCAAGCAGCGTTCTGGCTTTTTCGATGGCCTGTTGTTTGGGCATCTTTTTGACGCGGATGGGCGCATCGATGATGTTCTGCAGAACGCTCATGTGGGGGAACAGGTTGAACTGCTGGAACACCATACCCATGCGCAGGGTGATCTTGCGGCGGGTTTCCTCGTCCGAATAGGTGCAGATGTTGTTTTCCGTGCGGCAGATGGCGTCATCTTCCAGAAGGATGGTGCCGGAATCCACTTTTTCCAGCTGGTTCATGCAGCGCAGGAAGGTGCTTTTGCCGCTGCCGCTGGGGCCGATGAGCGCGACCACTTCGCCGCGGTTGATGGTCAGGGAGATGCCCTTGAGCACGCCCAGACCGTTAAAGCCTTTTTGGATGTCGATCGCTGTAAGCATAGCAGGAATCTCCTTTCCTTAGCGGTAGTAGTCCATTTTCTTTTCGGCCAGTTTACAAAGCTGTTCAGCTACGCCGTTGAGGATCAGGTACATGATGATGGCCACCAGATACGGTTCGATGCTGGAGGACGAACTGACCTGTTTTTTGGCTACCGTCATCAAATCCACCACAGCCACGGTGGAGGCCAGCGCGGTATCCTTGATCAGGGTGATGACCTCGTTGCACACAGGCAGAAGCACACGCTTGACCACCTGCGGCAGGATGATGCGGAAGAACGTCTGACCCCTGGTATAGCCCAGCACCTGCGCGGCTTCATACTGGCCCTGCGGGATGGACTGGATGCCGGAACGGAAAATCTCGGCAAAATAGGCGGCATAGTTGATGGTGAACGAGAAAATGACCGCCCAGAAACGATCCACCCGGAAGGGCAGCACCATGGGCAAAAGGAAGTAAATGAACATGATCTGCAGCATCAGCGGCGTGGAGCGCATGATGTAAATATACAGCGAGATCGGCCCGCGCACGACGCCTTTTTTGCTCATGCGGCCAAGCGCCACCAGCATGCCCAGCGGCACGCTGAACAAAAGCGTCAGGAAGAAAATGCTCAGCGTGGTACCCATGCCGTCGATCATGAGGGTGACGAGCTTCCACAGTTTTTCAGGGTTGTTGAAGAATTTGATGGTCATTGACGGGGACTCCTTTCAAAGGCTTTGCCTTTGAGATTCTTTTGAAGGGGGGACTCGGGGGATGGGGGGAGCACCAAGTGCTTTTGATGGAGCTTGCGTGGTTCTCGTTGACGTAGCTTGCGTGCTCAGCCTGTTGTACGCACTGCCGTAGCTTGCGCTGTTCTCTTCCGCTCCGCTCGGGCCAAAGGATCAGGGGGGATTTCGATTTCCCCCCTTAGATCCTCTGGACTCCTGTATCCCCCTTAAAACGACCAGGGGCATGGCCCCTGGACCCCTGTGGGGGCGGGGGGTGGATTTGGTAAAGCAGGGGAGAGTGTTAATAGGGACTTCTTTATTTAAGAAGGCAAGCAACGGTACGCGACTCAAAGATTCCTTTCGGAGCCTGAGCCGAATCCATCCGGCAGGCGAGAGCCGGCGAAGCTTT
>JAFYQB010000111.1 GCA_017547285.1 Clostridia bacterium | reverse complement strand
GCCTCCCAATGGGTTTATCGACAAGCTGGAACACCTTGATTTTTCAAGGTGTTCTGTTTTTTTAGTGTGTTACGGCCAGAAAGCAATGGCACGAACAGGGGAGCCGTCTGCATCCACATGCTTGAGCGGCAGCGCCATGAACCAGAAAAGCTCATCGCCGACCTTGTCGAGATTCGTCAAATTTTCAATCACAACGATTTCGTTCCGGGTAAAAAGTCTGCGATGGATCGTCAGATGTTCATCCGCAATGGGGTCAATGCCGATAACGTCCAGCCCAACGCCTTTTTTGCGGCGGCTGATGATGAATTCGACGGCCTCATCACTCAGATAAGGATAATCACCGAAATAGGCAGGCGTGCCCCAGTACCTGTCCCAGCCAAAGCAGAACAGCAGAAAATCAGCCTCTTCTGCTTTCTGGCCATAACGTGTGATGTGTGCAAGCGGTACACGCTGGCCGTCAGACAGGTCGGTGCAGTCAATCACCAGCGCTGTTCCTATAAACTGCTCTGCGGAAAACTGATCCAGTGTGGTACGCCCCGGAAACAGATGCGCGGGCGGGTCCATGTGGGTACCCGTGTGGGTGTACATGATCATCAGAGTTTCCTTAAAACCGTCTTTTTCATAAGTGTTGGCAGGGGAAAGCTTCGGCCCCTCGGTACCCGGGTATACAGGCATGTCCTCGGATATGAAATGCGTGAGATCAATAACTTTCATTGTGTTCGCCTCTGTTGTAATTGGTAGCAGTATTGTAACACAGGAAAGAACGATTGTCATGGCCAAAGTGAAACAAAGGTGGAAAAGGCAACGCCCGGCAAGCCCAGATATCCGGCACACAAGGCTGCGAAAGGGGTTTGGACAATTTTGATGCCAAGAGGATACAGCAGTATATGGCACAAAAAGCACAGTGCTGCGCCTGCGACTGTACGATCAAGAATTTTCATGAGGCCGCGGTAGGGCGTTGTGAGCATGCTTATCCCGTAAACCAGAGCTACTCCGCCTGCAAAAACACCAATCAACACCAATCTGTCCAGCATCGTCTGATCCCTCCACAGCTACAGCTTATGGGCAGGGAGATGGAGATAGAACAGTGTTTGTCAAGGAAGACCGTGCGAATTGACAGAGAAATAACAAAAAGACTTGCCTAAGACTGGGGAAAGTTGTATAATGATATGTGGGATAAATTTGGTCAAGCGGGACGCAAATTGACCCAAGGAGCGTATTGATGCAAGACGACTACTTTGCTCTGATGCAGAAGCTTGCGCCTGATCTGGCGCAGGAGATTGAGCGCAGAGCGCTGGTGCTGGAACGCATTGGCGCGCTGCAGCCCGTTGGCAGACGTCAGCTGGCGGCAAGGCTTAATATGCCGGAACGTGAAGTGCGCACCGTTGCAACGCTGCTCAGGGAACACGGACTGGTTTCACTGGATGCAGCAGGCATGAGCCTGACGCCAGCGGCAGCGGAGGTGCTGCCCATGGCCCGTTTGTTCAGCCGCGATCTGCACAGCCTGACCAAGCTGGAAATGCAGCTTTCGCAGATGCTGAATGTGGAACGGGTATGCGTGGTTCCCGGTCATGCAGATCAGGATCCTCATGTGTTAAGTGAAGTGGGACGCAATGCGGCCTCCCGACTGCGCAGCTTTTTGCAGAGCGGTTCTACACTGGCTGTAACCGGAGGTTCGACCATTCGCGAAGTCGCTTTTTCCATACCGCACAGCGCTCCCATGAATGTGATGGTGGTTCCTGCCAGAGGAGGCATCGGGCGTGCGCTTGAAACGCAGGCCAACACCATTGCCAGCGAGATGGCCAAACGTTTGGGCGGCCATCACAGGCTGATGCATCTGCCGGATGATTTGGACGAGCAGGCGCTGAACGAAATGCGCCGTATCAAGGAAATCGACGAGACGCTGACGCTGCTGGAACGCGCGGATGTGGTGCTTCATGCCGTTGGACGTGCGGATGAAATGGCGCGTCAGCGTCAGCTGCCCGCTGTTGTGCAGCAGGAGGTGCTTCGCAGGGGCGCTGTGGCGGAGGCATACGGCTGCTACTTCGACCTTTCCGGCAAACTGGTTTATTCCGCATCCACCGTTGCGCACAATCTGGGGGCACTGAAGCCCAAATGCGCTTTGATCGCCGTTGCCGCAGGCGCAAAGAAAGCAGATGCGATCATTGCAGTCATGCGTAACCGCCGCCACGCCATGCTGGTAACAGATGAAAGCGCGGCCAAAGCCATCCTGCAGAAGCAGGAGGCGTAACAACTGTTTGCTCGCCCGAAACGGGCTTTGCAATACCAACCAATCAAAGGTTTTTAAGGAGAGTGTACACCATGGCTAAGAAGACGATTGACGACATCCAGGTGTCCGGCAAGAAGGTTCTTGTCCGCTGCGATTTCAACGTGCCCATGAAGGAAGGCAAGATCACCAACGATAAGCGTATCGTTGCCGCTCTGCCCACCATCAAGAAGCTGATTGCTGACGGCGGCAAGGTCATCCTGTGCAGCCATCTGGGCAAGCCGAAGAACGGTCCCGAAGAGAAGTTCTCCCTGGCTCCCGTTGCCGAGCGCCTGAGCGAGTACCTGGGCAAGCCCGTGGTGTTTGCCAATGATGATACCGTAGTTGGCGAAAATGCCAAGGCTGCTGTTGCCGCTATGAACGACGGCGATGTGGTGCTGCTGCAGAACACCCGCTTCCGCAAGGAAGAGACCAAGAACATCGAAGAGTTCTCCAAGGAACTGGCTTCCCTGGCTGACTGCTATGTGAGCGACGCTTTCGGCTCCTGCCACCGTGCTCACTGCTCCACCGCCGGTGTGACCGAGTTCCTGTCTCCCAACGTTGCCGGCTACCTGATCGGCAAGGAGCTGGACGTGATGGGCAAGGCTCTGGAGAATGCTGACCGTCCCTTCGTTGCTGTGCTGGGCGGCGCCAAGATCGAGGACAAGCTGAACGTCATCAACAACCTGATCGAGAAGGTTGACACCCTGATCATCGGCGGCGGCATGGCCTTCACCTTCCTGAAGGCCAAGGGCTACGAAATCGGCAAGTCCCTGCTGGACGAGAGCAAGATCGAATACTGCCAGGACATGATGAAGAAGGCCGAGGAGAAGGGCGTAAAGCTGCTTCTGCCCATCGACACCGTCTGCGTGCCCGAGTTCACTTTCGACCCCGCTGTTGTGACCACTGTTTGCGATTCCGATAAGATCCCCGCCGATCAGGAAGGCTGCGATATTGGCCCCAAGACCCGCGAACTGTTTGCCGAGGCCGTGAAGGCTGCCAAGACCGTCATCTGGAACGGCCCCATGGGCGTGTTCGAGAACCCCACCCT
>JAFYQB010000110.1 GCA_017547285.1 Clostridia bacterium | reverse complement strand
GATGCGGCCGGCGTCCTTGGTGGCCTGGCGCTGGCTGTCGGAGAAGTAGGCAGGAACGGTGATAACGGCCTGAGTGACGGTCTCGCCCAGATAAGCCTCAGCGTCGGCCTTCAGCTTCTGCAGGGTCATGGCGCTGATTTCCTGGGGATTGTAGTTCTTGCCATCGATGGAAACCTTGAAGTTGGTGCCCATCTCACGCTTGATGGAAATGATGGTGCGGTCGGGGTTGGTGATGGCCTGACGCTTGGCGATCTGGCCAACCAGACGCTCGCCGTCCTTGGTGAAAGCCACAACAGAGGGAGTGGTGCGGCCGCCTTCGGCGTTGGGGATAACGACGGCTTCGCCGCCTTCCATCACGGCCACGCAGGAGTTGGTGGTACCAAGGTCAATACCAATGATCTTAGACATAGTTTGTATCCTCCTCAAAACTGTTTGCGCCTGTAGTGCGCAATCTGAAAATGGTTTGGTTGATTGTATGTAAAAGCGGTACCCAGCCGCAATCGGGGGCTGATTATTCCGGGACAACCTTTACCATGGCATGGCGCAGCACTTTGCCTTCCATCTGGTAGCCCTTCTGGAACACCTCGCACACGGTGCCGGGTTCGCCGTCCTCGGGCGCGCCCTGCAT
Organism: Clostridia bacterium; assembly: GCA_017547285.1. Taxonomy (GTDB): domain Bacteria; phylum Bacillota; class Clostridia; order Christensenellales; family Aristaeellaceae; genus Limiplasma. The sequence continues at coordinate 6,688 of JAFYQB010000110.1, read as the reverse complement.
CACGGCGTTTTCAAGATTGGGATCGAACTTTTCGCCCTTGCGGTCGATGGCGGTGATGCCGCGCTTTTCAAAGGCTTCGCACAGCTGACGGTACACCATTTCCACGCCGCTGAGCAGGCTTTCGTCCGCGCTGTTCCGTGCAGCGGCAATGGCGCGTTCCATATTGTCGATCACCGGCAGAAGCGTGGCAGCAAAGGCGCATGCGCCCTCGTCAAAAGCTTCCTTGCGCACGTTCTGATTGCGGCGGCGGAAGTTATCAAAATCCGCCTGCACGCGCTGCGCCATGTTCAGGTATTCCTCCTGTTTGGCAATCGCAGCTGCCAGTTCTTCAGCGCTTACAGAGGGGGCAGCTTCCTGCGCCTGTTCAGTTTCCACTGCATCCACCGCGCCGTCAGCATTTTCCACGGCTTCGGTTTCCACTTCGGTTACGGGCTTGTTTTCCACGTCGGTCTCCATCCTTTTTTTCATTCTGCTCTTTTTAGCCATTGGTGTTACTCCTTATCCTGCCCAAGCAGGTCGGTGAGCTGCTGACCCATGGCGTTCAAAATACTCAGCACACGGCCGTACTGCATGCGCGTGGGGCCGATGACGCCGATGGTACCGTGGGTGTTATCGCTCAAATGATAGGTCGCCGTTACCAGCGAACAGTCTTTCAATTCAGGAATACCCGTTTCCGGGCCGATGCGAACGGTGAAGGCCATCTCTCCCTGATTCTCCAAAAGCTGAATCAGCTTATCCTTGGTTTCCAGCACACTCAGGAAGCCCTTGGCCTTTTCAACATCGCTGTATTCGGGGAAATTGAGAATATTGCTGGTGCCGCCAAGCGCCAGCTTGGTTTTGGCCGTGTCGCCCTCCACGGAATCCAGGAAGCCCACCACGCCGTCCAGCACCTGTTTGCCTCTGGGGCTGCTTTCCTGCACGCCATGCAGCATTTTCAGCGCCTCGCTGAGGGTGCGTCCGCTCAGTTTTTCGGTCAGCATCCGGCTGATGGCGTAAAGCGCATCGCTGTCCAGATCGCTGCCCACGCGGATGACCGTATCACGCATGATGCCGCCGTCGGTCACGATCACCAGCAAAGCGCTGGTGGAGGAAACCGGCACCAATTGCAGCGTACGGATGTGCAGTTCCCGTCCTTTAGGGCTCATGACCAGGGCAGTGTAGTTGGTCATGCCGGAAAGCACCTGCGCTGCCCGGCTGATCACATCCTCCATCTGACGTGCGCGGCTTCCAAAGTGATCCTTCACGCTGGCTGTGTCATCCGAACGGAGAATACCGCTCTGCAACAGCTGATCCACATACAGGCGGTATGCCTTGGCGCTGGGAATACGGCCCGCGCTTACGTGCGGCTGATCCAGATAACCAAGCTCCTCCAGGTCGCTCATCTCGTTGCGGATGGTGGCGGAGCTCAGACCCATTTCGTACTTTTTGGAAATGGTGCGGCTGCCCACAGGGATGGCAGTCAGAATATAGTCGTCAATGATCGCCTGCAAAATGCGAAACTTGCGCGCATCCATCGGCATTGCTGCCACCTCCTTGTTTTGGATTGTTAGCACTCACCTAACCCGAGTGCTAACACCATGGATATCATATGCCACCTGCCCCGATTTGTCAAGTGTTTTTGCGTTTTTGCTTTCAAGTTCAACGATTGTTCACAATACGGCAACTGTGCTACAATAGATGCAGGTGATGAATATGAAATCAGGCAGACTATTCGAGATCGTGTACCGGCTTCTGGCAAGGGGACGCTGCACCGCGCCGGAGTTGGCGGAAGAACTGGAAGTATCTGTGCGCACCATCTACCGCGATATCGAAGCGCTTTGTCAGGCGGGCGTGCCGGTCGTGACCGAACAGGGACAGGGCGGCGGTATTCGGCTGATGGAGGGCTGGACGCTGAACAAAACGCTGATGGACGCCAATGAACAGGAGCAGCTGCTGACTGCCGTCAAGGCCCTGTCCGGCGTACAGGAAAGCAGCGATGCGCTGGCTCACAAGCTGGGCGCACTGTTCCGGCGCCAGCCGCGCGACTGGCTGCGGGTGGATTTTCACTACTGGGGTCCCATCAATGAAAATGACGAGCGTTTTGAAAAGATCAAAACCGCCGTGCTGGAAAAACGCGTTCTTTCCTTTTCATATGCCTCCTACAACGGCGCGACCGAACGCCGCGTCAAGCCTGTGCTTTTGTACTTCAAAGGCAGCGCATGGTATCTGCAGGCATTCTGCCTGATGCGCCGCGAGTTCCGCACCTTCAAGATCAGCCGCGTCAGCAGGCTTGCGCTGACAGACGAGCATTTTGAGGATGATCTGACGCCGCCGGAGATCGACCCGTGGGGCTGGCACTTTCAGTGGCCGGAAGTTCTCCTGCGCTTTGCGCCCCATATGGCCTACCGCGTGTATGACGAATACGATGAAGAAGATATTCAGCCGGAAGCAGACGGTCATCTGCTGGTGAAAACCCATCTGCCGCCGGAGGACGAATGGTCGGCGGCGCGCATTCTCTCCTACGGCACCGGAGTGGAGGTGCTCTACCCAGACACTTTGCGCCGTTCCGCTGCCACCTACGCGCTGAAACTGCACAAGCATTATCAAACCGAAAACATAACCTGACAAGCATTGTCAGGTTCAAAGGCTTATCCTGTTATCAACCCCGATGGAAAAAACGCATAACAGGAGAAACAAACATGATTCTTTGCCAAAGCTGCGCCATGCCCATGAATGTCCCCGGAGCCCGTTACGGAACGGAAAAGGACGGCTCCCTCAGCCGCGACTATTGCAGCTATTGCTACAAAGGCGGCGAATTCTCGGGCAATCCCACCATGGAAGAAATGATTCAGGCCTGTCTGCCCTTTGAAAAAGCAGCAAGGCCCGACAAAAGTGAAGAAGAACTGCTTAAAGAAATGCACGAGCTGTTCCCCACGCTCAAAAAATGGAGGTAGATCCAATGGCAGAACTTGATTATCCCCAGGCGCGCTCCGGCGAACCGCTGACCGGGCTGGACGCGCTCAGCCATGAAATCATGGTCTTTATGCGCGGAAAATACCGGCTGGATGAGGTAGCGGGCAAATACTACGGCGCGCCCTGTCTGCGTTTCTGCCAGAGCGGCAAAACGCTGGTGACCTTCTGCACGTATCCCGATCATTTCGGCGTTCAGATCGTGCTTGGCGCAACCGAGCGCGAGAAGTTTGAAGCCTTTCGACACGAATGGCCGGAAGAACTTCTGTCTCTGTACGACTGCGAACCCACCCATTCCGACGGCAAATGGCTGATGCTGCGTGTGGACGATCACGAAAGCTGGGCGGTTGCCCAAAAGCTGATCCTGCTCAAAAAGAAACCCAACCGCAAGCCGTTTCCCGCCAAAGGCGCGGTGTACACCCAATGCGGCCAGCGGTGCGACCTGTGCATCCACTACACCGGAACCACCGATGAGCAGCGCGCTGTGATGAAGCCGCATCTGGACGCCATGTGGGGCGAAAGCGACTGGGCCATGCGCTGCGGCGGCTGTGAAAGCGACGCCTGCTACTGCAAGGATGATCCCTGCCCGGCCAAGGCCTGCGCCGCGCGGCAGGTGCTGGACAAGTGCAGGGAATGCGCCTCTTTCCCCTGTCTGAAAGCCACAACGGCGGATCACCGCTCCATGCTGCACACCGAAACCTGCAAAGCGGATGATATTACCTGGAGCATTCTGCCCTACGTGCCGTGGCAGTACGAGAAGTGATGAAGCCTATGTGTGACAAAGTGTTTTCCAGATGCGGCATGCGCTGCGACCTGTGCCTGATCTACCGGCCCAACGTAGAAAAGGAAGACCGCCGCGCGGAAATATGCCCTGTGTTTGAACAGATGGCTCCCGGTTTCCGTGCTGATCCCCAAACCATCCTCTGCGACGGCTGCAACTGCACGGATCAAAACGCCGTGCTGCTGGATCCCGCCTGTAAAGCCCGCCAATGCGTGATGGACAAAGGCATTTCTCACTGCGGACATTGCAGCGAATACCCCTGTCTCATTTTCCCCGCTGAACCCACACGCAGCGAGCTGGTACAGATGATCGATGTGGAAAAACGATGGACATGGGAACAGGAAGCTTTGCTGGAAGCCTACAACTGCAAAAAGAATATGGATGAATTCAGAAGGAATCAAGCCTGAAAAAGCAGAAATGATAGTATCGTACCACTGTTGACAGAAAAGAGGATTTTTACAGTGATTGCAAACTATCATACCCATACGCCGCGGTGCAACCATGCCGTTGGCACAGAAGAAGAATACGTACTGGCCGCCATTCAGCGCGGCATGCACATCCTGGGTTTTGCCGATCATTCCCCCTGCTGCGGTTTTCCGGACGGTTACTACTCCGGTTTTCGCATGAAGCCTGATGAGACGCCGGGATATGCATCCGCAATTCTGGATCTGCGTGAGCGTTACCACAGTCAGATCCAGCTTTATCCCGGCGTGGAGATGGAATACTACCCCGCTTATTTCCGCGAAACGCTTTCCATGCTGCGCGACAGCGGCGTGGAATATCTGATCCTTGGCCAGCACTTTATCAATAATGAAATCGGTGAAAAGTACAACGGCCAGCCTACGGATGATGAAGAGCGGCTCAGGCAGTACTGCCGTCAGGTGATGGACGGCATGAACACCGGCCTGTTCAGCTATGTGGCTCATCCGGATGTTTTTAACTTCACCGGTGATCCTGCAGTTTATCAAAAGCATTTCCGCGAGTTGTGCCGCGAAGCGCGTTCCTGCGGCCTGCCATTGGAAATCAATCTGCTGGGTCTGGGTGAAAACAGGCACTATCCCAACCCGCTGTTCTGGCAGGTTGCCGCCGAAGAAGGCTGCAACGCCGTTCTCGGCTGCGATGCACACAAGCCCGAAGCGCTGCTGGATGTGGCAACTGCCGACCGGGCCTACGCTATGGCCAAACAACTGGGACTGACCGTTGTGGATACCGTTCCTCTGAAAATAATCTGAACAGGCAAAAGAAGGATGCAACCTCTGCATCCTTCTTTCTATTCAGTCCATCAGCCGCATCAGCACATCGTTCTGAATTTCCATGCCGCGCGGCGTAAGGAAAAAGCGGCCGTTCATCCATTGGCCCAGTCCATCGCGCACAAGGCTGTCCAACTGCCCGCCATAGCGTTTTCGCAGGCTGACGCCGTGCAGTTGTTCAAACCGCTGTTCACTCACGCCGAAAGTGGTTCGCAAACCCAGCATCATGGTTTCAAACATGGCTTCCTCGGGCGCAACAAAATCCACTTCATCCACCGGCGCTTCCCGTCCGTTCTGCAATGCATGGATGTACGCCTGCACATCCGCCTCATTCCCCTTTCTCTGGCAGAACGCCCCCGGCTGATCTGTTGGCAGCATGCTGTGCGCCGCTACGCCCAGGCCCAGATACCACTCGCCCTGCCAGTAGCCGATATTGTGGCGGCATTCAAAGCCGTGCTTTGCAAAGTTGCTCACTTCATAGCGACGGTATCCTGCATTCTCCAGCCAGTCAATCCCATGTTCGTACATGGAAGCTACTTCGTCCTCATCCGGCAAGGTTACATGCCCTGCGTTGACCAGCCGATACAGAGGCGTTCCTTCCTCCAGAATCAGGCTGTAGGCCGAAATATGATCCGCTCCCCATTTTTGAAACGTTTCAAGCGTCGCCAGATAATCCCGCTCCGTTTGACCGGGCAGGCCGAACATGGCATCCAGATTGAGATTTTGAATGCCGAAGCTGCGCGCCAGCAAAACGGCTTCCTTGGCCTCTTCGGCCGTATGAATCCGCCCGATTCCCCGCAGCAGATGGTCCTGCGCCGCCTGTACCCCCAGTGAAAGTCGGTTCAGGCCGCGTTTCACGGTCACATTCAGCCATTCACCCGTCAGCGTGCCGGGATTGGCTTCGGAGGTAAACTCAGCATCCGGTAATATATCAAAAGCTTCACGGAGCGTGTCCAGCACAGAAGCCATCTCCAGCGGCGGCACCAGCGAAGGCGTACCTCCGCCCAGGAACACTGTGCTCACCCTGGCAAACGGGTAGCGTTTTGCCATCAGGCGGATTTCCGTTTTCAGCGCATTGCAATAAGCCGAAACCGTTTCAGGCGTTTCGAAAGCAGAACAAAAATCGCAGTACAAACATTTCCGTTTACAAAATGGAAAATGGATGTATAATTGAAGTAACAAGTCGCATCCCCCCGCAAGCGATTATATCATAATTACACAGGAGGACGCCACCCTATGGAACTGCTTGAACACAACTTTGAGAACCTTGTCCGCGTATGCATTCTGCTCATCGAACTGGCCGGCATTGCCGTCATCGTCATCAGCATGGTCCGCGGCTTCATCGGCTTCATCCGCAAGGATGAACATACCCGCATCAGCCTTGCACAGGGCATCATGCTCGGTCTGGAATTCAAGATCGGCAGCGAGGTGCTCCGTTCCGTCATTGTTACCACATGGAATGAACTGGGCACGCTGGCCGCGATCATTCTGCTGCGCAGCCTGCTGACGCTGCTTCTGCACTGGGAGATCGGTGAAGAAGAAAAGCGTGAAAAGGAAAAAAACCTGCAGAAATGATCTTGTGTTCTTCAAAGAAGCCTGCCTTTGGGCAGGCTTTTTTCAGACCGTCGAAATTTTCCCTAATGATGAAAAAAAGGCCGCTTACCGCGGCCTTTCAGCTTGTCAAAAAACGTTTTGGGAGGTGTCGGAG
>JAFYQB010000109.1 GCA_017547285.1 Clostridia bacterium | reverse complement strand
TCCGATACTCATTTAAGGTAGTAGCGCCGATACAATGAAGCTCACCGCGGGCCAACATGGGTTTCAGCATATTGCCCGCGTCCATGGCACCCTCGGTCTTCCCCGCGCCCACAATGGTGTGCAGCTCGTCGATAAAGAGCAGGATCCTGCCCTCGCTCTTCTTGATTTCGGAAAGCACCGCCTTCAGGCGTTCCTCAAATTCACCGCGGTACTTGGCGCCTGCGATCAGGCTGCCCATATCCAGGCAGAAAACGGAACGGTCACGAAGTGACTCCGGCACATCGCCGCGCACAATGCGCTGGGCCAGGCCTTCGGCAATGGCGGTTTTGCCAACGCCCGGCTCGCCGATGAGCACGGGGTTGTTCTTGGTTTTGCGGGTGAGAATGCGGATGACTGAGCGGATCTCGTTGTCGCGGCCGATCACGGGATCCAGCTTCTGCCTGCGGGCCGCCTCGGTGAGGTCCGTGCCGTACTTGGCCAGCGCGTCGTACGTTTCCTCCGGGGTCTCGCCGGTCACACGGGTGTTTCCGCGCACGGACTGCAAAACAGGCAGGAACGTATCCGGCGTAATGGCATAGCTTTTCCACAGCTCGGCCATGGTACGGCTGGGCTTGTCCAACAGGCCAAGGAACAGATGCTCCACGCTCAGGTATTCATCCTTCATCTGCTGCGCGCGCTCCTGTGCGGCAAGCAGCGCTTTTTCCACATCCGCGCTTACATAAAGCCTGTCCATTTCGCGGTTGCTGCCCATGACCTTGGGCAGGCGGGCAAGCAGGGTTTCCAAACGGCTGACGATCTCCTGCGGAGCCTTGCCCATTTTGGTAAGCAGCTGCGGGATCAGGCCCTGCGGGTCGCTGAGCAGCGCACAGGCCAGATGCTCCTGCGCCAGCTCCTGCTGATGGTACTGTACAGTCAGCTGCTGAGCCATAGAAAGGGCTTCGCGGCTTTTTTCGGTAAACTGCTGATTGTTCATATGCTGATGCCTCCTTCAAAAAAGCAAAGAGGAAAGGGATCCGAAAGATCAAATATTTTGACTTTCTTTGACCTTTCGTTTGAAAGTATAGCACAGTTTCGGAAAATGTCAAGCACCTGTTTTGACGAATCACTGGCGGTTGCCATTTCTTTCTGATTGGTGTACAATAGACGCATCGTGATGAACTGCACATCTGCATAGCATATACAAGGAGGAACCATTCCATGAGCATTACCATGAAACCCTTTGGCACAACCCCTGCCGGCGAGCAGGTGACCGAGTATACCCTGACCAATGCCAGCGGCGCCAGCGTCAGCATTTGTGATTTCGGCGGCGCTGTGACCAGCATCATCGTGCCCGACCGCGACGGCAAGCTGGCGGATATCAACCTGGGCCATGCCAGCGTAGACGAATACGCCGGCCCCCGCTCCGGCAGCATGGGCATGCTGATCGGCCGTGTGGGCAACCGCATTGCCAACGCCACCTTTGATCTGGAGGGCGAAACCTACACCCTCACCCCCAACAACGGCCCCAACAACCTGCACGGCGGCCCCATCGGCTTCGGCGTGCGCATGTGGCAGGCCGAACCCGCTGAGATCGACGGCGATCCCGCGCTGATCCTGCATCTCATCAGCGAAGACGGCGATCAGGGCTTCCCCGGCCGCGTGGAAGTGCAGGTCACCTATGCCTGGAGCAAGGACAACGAACTGCTCATCCACTACGAGGCCGTGACCGACAAGACCACCATCATCAACATGACCAACCACGCCTACTTCAACCTCGACGGCCATGACGCGGGCGATGTGTGCGGTCTGGAACTGCAGATCAACGCGCCTTATGTAAACGAAGTGCGCGAAGGCCTGATCCCCACCGGCAAGCTGGTGCCCGTGGGCGAGACCGTCTATGACTTCAGCGCCATGCGCAATGTGGGCGAAGTGCTGGCCAAAACCGAATCCGATCCCGTGATGGCTCCTGCCGACGGCGTGGACTTCAACTACTGCGCGGGCCGCGACCGCGAGACCAAGCTGATCGCCACCCTGTACTCCCCCAAGACCGGCCGCGTGATGGACGTGATCACCGATCAGCCCGGCGTGCAGTGCTACACCGGTCAGGGTCTGGATGTAGTCGGCAAGGGCGGCGTGCACTACGGCAAGTATGCAGGCCTGTGCCTGGAGACCCAGCACTATCCGGACGCCATCCACCATCCCGAGTTTGCCAGCGTGGTGCTCCGTCCGCAGGATACCTACGATACCTTCACCATCTACCGCTTCGGCGTGCGCTGAGGTGAAAAGACATGGCTGAACAGAAACGCCTGACGCCCGGCGAACTGCTGGACGCCTCCGGCGTGCTCAAACAGGCAGGCTATGCCACCAGTCTGGTCAAACGCTATGACCGCAGCGCCATCCGCGGAGGAAGCTTGCGCATCAAGGAGTGGGATTACTACTGCATCATCGACGGCGATATCGTGCTGGCCCTGACCATTGCCGATAACAGCTACATGAGCATGGACAGCGTGAGCCTGCTGAACCTGAAAACAGGTTTCCAGCACACGTGGAGCGCCATGGGCGTGATGAGCCTTGGCAAGCGCGGTTTCCCCGCCACCAGCGAAAAGGGCGACATTGCCGTGGAAAAAAACGCCTATGCCCTGCGCTTTGAAAACGACGGTCAAAAGCGTGTTTTGACCGTGCGCGTGGACAACTTTGTGCAGGACAAGCCCCTCACTGCGCGCATGGTGCTTACCGATGCGCCTGAGGACAGCATGGTCATCGCCACACCTTTCCCCCAAAAGAAGACTGCCTTCTACTACAACCAGAAAATCAACTGTCTGCGTGCAGAGGGCGATATCCACTTTGACGGCGAGGTTTTCCCCTTCCGTAAAGAAACAGCCACCGCCGTTTTGGACTGGGGCCGCGGCGTATGGACGTACTCAAACACCTGGTACTGGGGCAGCGCAAGCGGCTATGTAAACGGCGTGCCCTTCGGCATGAACCTGGGCTACGGCTTCGGCGATACCTCCGCCGCCAGCGAGAACATGCTCTTCTACAACGGCAAAGCGCACAAGCTGGACCAGGTCGATTTCGGCATTCCGCAAACGCATGATGGACGCGACGCCTTCATGAGCCCGTGGCACATCACCAGCAATGACAAACGTCTGGATCTGATCTTCACGCCCATTATGGACCGCGCCAGCCGCACCAATGCGGTGCTGATCGAAAGCGACCAGCATCAGGTCTTCGGCGTGTTCAACGGGACCGCCGTTCTGGATGACGGAACCGCACTCCAGATCCGGAACCTGACCGGTTTTTCCGAAAAAGTCAAAAACCGCTGGTAACATACCGAGCTGCAACCAAAAAAGACAGGAAGCAAAAGCTTCCTGTCTTTTTTGATGATGCTCTTACGCCTTGACCTGCTTGGCGAAGGTATCGCGCAGGCCGACCGTGCGGTTGAACACGGGCTTTTCGGCGGTGGAATCGGGATCCTTGCAGAAGTAGCCGGTGCGCAGGAACTGGTAGGTGGTTCCGGGCTCGGCGTTCAGCACGCAGGGCTCCACAAAGCCATTGCAGATGGTAAGGCTGTTGGGATTGAGCTGCTTGAGGAAATCGTAGTCCTTGCGGGTGAGGGCGTCCTCGGCCTCTTCGGCTTCGGCGGTCTCCTCCACATCCACCACGGGCTCCACGGTTTCTTCCTCGGCGGCCTGCTCTTCGCCGTCGGCGGCCAGCAGGGGCTCATACAGACGGGCTTCGAAGGGTACGGCGTCAATGGCGGATACCCAGTGCAGCACCTTGCCCTTGATCTTGCGGTCGGCGCCGGGGGTGCCGGAGGCGCTGTCGAAGTCCACGGTACACTGGATTTCCACAACGTTGCCGTTTTCATCCTTGGTGCAGCCTTCGCACTTGACGATATAGGCGCCCTTGAGGCGAACCTCAAAGCCGGGGTACATGCGCTGGAACTTCTTGGCGGGAACTTCCATGAAGTCGTCCGCGTCGATGTACAGCTCGCGGCCAAAGGTCACGTCATGGGTGCCCATCTCGGGATTATCGGGATGGTTTTCCATGGTAATCAACTTGGTTTCGCCCTCGGGCCAGTTGGTCAGCACCACCTTGATGGGGTTGAGCACAGCCATGGCACGAGCGGCCACCTTGCCCAGGTCATCGCGCACACAGGCTTCCAGCAGCGCGGTATCCACGGTGGAATCCGCCTTGCTCAGGCCGATGCGGCTGACGAAATCGCGGATGGCGGCGGCGGTGTAGCCGCGGCGGCGCAGCGCGCTGAGGGTGGGCATGCGGGGATCATCCCAGCCGCGAACAAAACCGCCTTCGACCAGCGCGCGCAGCTTGCGCTTGCTCATCACGGTCTGGGTCATGTTCAGGCGGGCGAATTCGATCTGGCGGGGCTTGGCGGGCAGCATGTGCGCGCTCTTTTCCACCACCCAGTCGTACAGGGGACGGTGAATTTCGTACTCCAGCGAGCACAGGCTGTGGCTGATGCCTTCCAGCGCGTCGCCGATGGGGTGCGCAAAGTCGTACATGGGGTAGATGCACCACTTGCTGCCGGTGCGCCAGTGCTCCTTGTACAGGATGCGGTACATGGCGGGGTCGCGCATGACGATGTTGGGGCTGGCCATATCGATCTTGGCGCGAAGCGTGTACTTGCCCTCTTCAAACTCGCCGGCCTTCATGCGGCGGAACAGGTCAAGGCTTTCCTCGGCGGGACGGTCGCGCCACGGGCTGTTCTTGCCGGGTTTGGTGAGGGTGCCGCGGTATTCGCGCATCTCGTCCTTGCTCAGCTCGTCCACATAGGCCAGACCGCGCATGATCCAGTCCTCGGCGATCTCGTAGCACTTGTCATAGTAATCGCTGGCGTAGTACAAGCCGCCCGTCCAGTGGAAGCCCAGCCAGTTGATATCGCGCTTGATGGCCTCCACGTACTCGGTGTCTTCCTTGGCGGGGTTGGTATCGTCAAAGCGCAGGTTGCACTGGCCGCCGTACTTTTCGGCAGTCAGAAAGTCCATGATCAGCGCCTTGCAGTGACCAATGTGCATATAGCCGTTGGGTTCCGGCGGAAAACGGGTGTGCACGCTTTGGTAGCGTCCGCTCCGCAAGTCTTCTTCTACGGCTTCCCAGATGAAATTGGTCTTGGTTACGGCGTTCTCCATCGCTGTGCCTTCCTTTCGTTGTAGTCAAACGATATCAGCAGAAAAACCGCTGTAACGTTCATTATAGAACGAAACAGCGGTTTTGGTCAAGAAAAATCGTATTGTCCACGCAGTATGAAATAATGTTATCGCATTATACTGCCAAATCCAACGGCAAATCACTTATGTCTTTGATTCGCTTGCCCGCAATTAGCACATTCAGCATTTCAATAGAATCTTCCGAACCATAATTATTTACAGCTTCAATTAGCTCGTAGAGCGCAAAATGATAAATACAATCAATATCACCCGTGCCAAGTGCAAGTGAGGCAAGTCGGCTTGGAAGCGGTTCACCGGTAACTACAACAATATGAGGCAAATGCCCTTTTCGATTCCGAATCAAACCTAAAGCTTCTGTACGGCTATTTTGAGCGCGATCACTTCTCATAGTCCACTTAGCAGAGATGGATGCATGGAGAATTGGCAATCCCCCATTCGATGCTCGAATATCAGCTAATGTGCCAACGCTTTCATCGACAAGCACAATTGGAGTATTGATTTCCTCGTCAGAAACCGTTTCGCGGTAAACTACTACATCAGGCGCAACCATATAGTCAGTTCCCATGCTTGCTGCCAATTTTGCATCTGTCTCTGTCAGTTTGTTTAAATATTCCAGATGCTCATACTGCGCAAAACTACTTGCCTTTATAGCGCTTCGGTTTCCGAGTTTAATAATGTGCCATTTGCCTGGGCGAAGATTTTGAAGATAGGGGAAAGTCTCTGATAAAAAACGCATATTCATCTGCTCAAATTTTGCACCCGAAGTTTGACCAACGATTTTATCATGCGTTTCTGCCATCAACTTTTCCGCGATTCCCTTTGCAAAGGCAACAGACAGCTTTGAAGACGAATCTGCGTTGCTGGGTATTCCCTTGGCATCAATGGTCAAGATACCATTCACTAATAATGCCTGATGATACTTTTTTCGCGCTTCAGCAATCAGAGCATTCATTTCTTAACACCTTCTTTATTTCTTCACCGACTGCTCTTGCTACTGGGGGAGGAAATGCATTTCCAATCATCCGACATGCTGCCGTTTTTTTATTTCCAAATGTCCATTCATCAGGAAAACCTTGGATTCTTGCAATCATTCTTGCTGTCAACTTAGGCATACCTTCAAAGTCTTTCTCAGGAGCCACATTGGCAACGCCTGTTCCATCTACACCTAGTTCTGCCCAAGCTTTTCTTGCCCGAACTGGCCCCAAATCTGGTCCACCGTGTTTTTTTGAGCCGCCTACGATTGTTGGTGCAATAGAATTTGCCGCCTTTGCCCAGCTTGTTGCATTTTTCCAACCATTTTCTTTCATTAAATCCAAAAGTGTTTCTCCGACAGTTTTTGTTAGTTCAGGTTGCTCTTTTGGAAATTGAAAAGTGTCAGGAATATCCTTTCGAATACCCACTATAACGACACGAGGTCTTAATTGAGGTACATTATAATTACAGGATTGCAGCAACTTTATATGAACATTGTATCCAGAAGCCTCAATTTCTTCAAGAATATGATTGCGGTAGTCAGAGAAAACGGGATCAAGAAAACCGCGAACATTTTCCAACATTAACGCTTTAGGATAGATTTCTCTCAAAAGTCGTATGGCTTCTGGAAACAGGTCTCGTTCATCTTCTTGGCCTAACTGTTTGCCAGCTACAGAAAACGGAGGACAAGGAACTCCCCCGGCCAACAAATCTATTTTTTTATAATACTCTTTGCCCGAAAAATTTCTTACATCTGAGCATATCACATTCCATTCCGGTCTGTTACGCCTCAGTACATTACAATAATCTTCTTCATATTCAACAAGTACTTCGTGAACAAAGCCTGCCATTGCTAAGCCGAGAGCTTGTCCTCCCGCTCCTGCGCAAATCTCAACGCTTGTTAACATAGTTCCTCTCAAATGGTAAGTATTTTGGATAGCTTTTTTATTTTATCATGAATCAGATATCGTTTCAATTATACAAGTTGGTTTTCTTTGTACCAACCAGCTGGATCCACCCGATGATCTGCCCCGAAAGCAGCACCGTCACCAGCGAGTACGCAATGCGCGTGACCGGCAGGTAGGTAAGCGAAAGCCCGAGCACCGTCAGATCGCTGATCAGATAATACCAGCGGATGTCCCAGCCCCAGAGCCTGTTCACGCTCATGCCAAGCGCATCGTCGCCGCCGGGCGCGCCGCCGGTGCGCACGCACAATCCCACGCCCACGCCAATGAACAGCGCGCCCACGATGGCGGCAGTTAGCGGCATATTGGCCAGCTGCGGCCACAAGGGCGGGAACTGCTCCACGATCCAGTAAAACACGGAAAAGCTGCCGCCCGCCAGAATGGAATACTTGACGAACGAAAGTCCCAGCACCCGCCAGCCGATGAAGTAGCAGATGAAATTCAGAACCAGGCTGGACACGGCAGGCGAAAGCCCGAACCAGTTCTGCAACAGCAGCGTCAGGCCCAGAATGCCGCCCTCCGTTACGCCGGAGAGGGAATGAACATTGTACAGACCGAACGCCTGAATGGCGCTGCCGATCAGGTTAAGGGTAATCTTTTGGTTGCGCGTCATGAAAAAAGGGCTCCTGTTCTAAGGTGAGGTGCAAAAGGCATTGTAGTGCGCAAACAACGTTCTGTCAAGGAAGGATGAGCACGCTTTCCACCTGCGGCCAATAAGGAAACAGCACGTCCATATCCGCTGTTTCCAGCGCAATGCACCCGGCGGTCCAGTCCGTTTCCGCGCCGCCTTCGTGGATGTAGATCTCCCCGCCCAATGGCGAACCCCACGGGGGACGGCGGCGTTCCGCATGCGCAGCCTGCACGTTTTCAAGCGTGCGTTCGTCAATGCGGCCTTCTGCGTAAGCGGTCTGCGCGTCCTGCGGGTTGGGGTAACTCAGGCCAAGGCTTCGGCCGTATTTGCCGGCTTCTTTTACAAGGCAGATGAAATAGCTGCCCTCCGGCGTGCGGCCATCCCCCTGCATGCGCTTTGCGCCCTGCGGCCGGCTGCCAAGGGCGATGCGGCAGTTGAACAGCAAAGCGCCGTCTTTGACCAGCGTCAGCGTTCTGGCGGATTTGTGAATGATGATCTGCATTGGCGTCTCCTTTGTTTGGCGTCTTTGCGTGATGGACATGTGAACGTTGTGTAACTTTCTGCACAGATATGTCAAATCCCTTGCAGAATGGCCATTTCTGTGTCATAATAACGAAGTTATTCTGATTCGGGACCTGCCCGTCCCGTTCATCGAAAGGAACGTTGAACATGATGAAGACCCTGCGCAAGCTTGCGGCTCTGCTGATGTGCCTGTGCATGCTGCTGAGCATGTCCGCCCTGGCCGAAGAAGCCGCCGTGACCGAA
This sequence comes from Clostridia bacterium, assembly GCA_017547285.1. Taxonomy (GTDB): domain Bacteria; phylum Bacillota; class Clostridia; order Christensenellales; family Aristaeellaceae; genus Limiplasma. The sequence continues at coordinate 5,843 of JAFYQB010000109.1, read as the reverse complement.
ATCCCCGAGCTCACCGCCGACACCGTGGTTGCCACGCTGAACGGCAAGGACCTGCTGTGGAGCGATGTGGAGCCCGTCTACAGCTCTTTTGTTTCCCAGTACGGCAACTATTATGATATGACCAATCCCGACAACGTACAGTTCTTCCGCTCCGTTGCGCTGGATAATGTGCTGGTCGAGAATCTGCTCAACCTCAAGGCTGTGGAAATGGGCCTGAGCGAGCTGACCGAGCAGGATATCGCCGATCTGGAAGCCTCCGCCGCCGCTGAATGGAACACCGCCATTGACAGCTATCTGGCCTACTTCCACCCCGACCTGACTGCCGAAAGCGCTGAAGCGGACGTTGCCGCCGCCAAGGCCGAGGCCGAGCAGTACTACAGGGAAAACGGCTTTGATCTGGAAATGATCACCGAACAGTACAAGAAGTACGCCGTACTGGACCGCGTGCAGCAGACCATGATCCAGGATGCCGTTGTGACCGATGCGGACGTGGAAGCCTACTATCAGGCTCTGGTTGCCGCCGACAAGGAAAAGTACGAAAACGACGTGGCTGCCTACATGGCCTACGAAAGCCAGGTACGCATGTCCGCCATGTACTACGGTGCCTCTATGGACAACGCCTGGTACAAGCCCGACGGTTTCCGCGCCGTGCGCCACATTCTGCTGCCCGTGGATGAAGCGCTGATGAACACCTACACCGATCTGCAGGCCCGTTTTGAGGAGCAGCAGTCCGAGCCCGCCGGCGAAACCGAAACCACCGAAGCGCCCGTGACTGAGGAGCAGGTGAACGAAGCCAAGGCTGCCATCTTCGCCTCTCTGGCCGACACGATCGAAGAGATCAACCAGAAGTTCGTGGAAGGCGCGGACTTTGACGAGCTGATTACCACCTACGGCGTAAATGCCGACGGCACCCCCAGCGATCCCGGCATGGCCTCCAACCCCTACTATGAAGTGTGCGCCGCTTCCGACACCCTGTATGTGAAGGAATTTGTGGATGCTTCCATGAGCATTCCCGAGGTGGGCGGCATCAGCGCGCCCTACCTGAGCAGCTTCGGCGTGCACATCGTCAAGTACCTGCACGACATTCCCGGCGGCCCCGTGGAGATGACCGCCGCTCAGCGCATGGCCAAGCAGGAAGAGCTGCTGCTTGACAAGCAGAACGAGCTGTACAGCGCTCAGGTCGAAGCCTGGATGGCTGAAGCCAACATCACCTATACCGGCGTGATTTCCGACATGGATGCCCTGCAGTCTGCCGAATAAAGCAGCGTTCCCCCGTATCCGTCTTTTCCGAATGGATGGATACGGGGGTTTTTCTGTTCATACGCGCCGGATGTTTCAGATCGTCTGCCTGGGCTCCTGCGTCATGGTGGGTTCCTTCACACTGCCGGGAGCATTCTTTCCGCTGCCTGTATAAACAGCCTGTTCCAGAATGCCCCGCATGGCGGTAAGGATGCTTTCACTGGTGCCGGTCGCGCCGGAGACCGCGTCCACCCCTTCGACGCCCTGCTGTTCCAGTATGCGGGGAATCAGCTCATCCTCCGCTCTTTGATAGTATTCGCTCTTTTCACCGCCGGTGTTCTCCGTGCTGATTTCCGTCAGCCGTCCGTCGCGCACAATGGCTTTCACAATCACATCGCCGCCGTAACCCTGTGCTTTGTCGCGGTAGATCCCGTTTTGCAGCACAAGCGAAACAGCCAGCAGCCCGGGAAGAATCCTGTGTTTCATCAGCATACACGCTCCTTTTCCGATATGCTTTATCCTATCGGCCCAATCCGGCGCATATGCCAAAAACTTTCCAGCCGGTGCATGAATGCAAGCGACTGGCCCGTTATATTCCCGGGAGGATGATACCAATGAAGAAATGGCTGATTTTTTTGCTGATGCTCTTTTTACCGGTGTTGGCGTTTGCGGCTGAGCTGCCCCTGAAAGCGGATCCCACGCTAGTTTCCGTACTGATGCCCGGCCATCAGCTGGTACGCGGCATCACCAACAAAGAGGGCAACGAGCTGCGCCTGCTCATGCGCCGTCCGGACGGGCAGATGGTGTTTGCGGGCGGCGTGCACGATCCCAAAGAGGGCTGGAAAATGACCGTCAGCACGCCGCTGCCGGAGGGCTCGTTCCTTGGCGTGGAGAACTTTGTGACTTCGATAGGCATTGGCGGCACGGATATTTACGCCGTTACCCCCTGCCCCTATCCGGACGGAAGCTGGGGTGTAGATATTCTCTATCCGGATGAGGAAGGGCTGTTCCGCGTCGGCCCCAACTGGGTTCTGGAGGAAGGGCGCGTGCCCACGCTGGTGGGCGATCACCCGTGGAGCGATATCACCACCATCGACTGGAGCAGTCTGCCAAAGAACTACGAGGATGCGCTTTCGCAGGTGGATCACGCCAACTGGGCTTTGGTCAGCAACCCCAATCCGAAGGACCGTCTGAACCTGCGCATCAGGCCGGATCAGAAGTCCACCTCTCTTGGCAAGTACTACAACGGCGCGCCGGTGCGCATCCTTGAAAACAAGGGCGATTGGGCACGGGTGGATATTCTGGGCGTGGAAGGCTGGATGATGACAAAGTATCTGGCCATCGGCGAAGCCATGAAGAACGTAACGCCCGCCCACCCGCAGCTGCAAACGCTTGAAGGCGGCTCCATGCTGCACGCCGAACCCAACGAGGAGGCTGCGCTTGGCGTGGAAACGGCTGATTATGCTTCCATGAAGATCATCGGCATTGTAAACGAGCAGTGGTATCATGTGTGGTTCTACAACGACGGTACCGGCGGCTATTTCCGCGCAGATGATCTTTGGCCGGGCAATGGTTGACGGATCATGCGCGATGCGTTATCATGGCCTCAATCCCCTTCAAGGAGTGAATTTCCCATGACGTTTGAAGAACAGCTGCGTTCCTTTGTTCCTTTCAATGAACAGGAAGCTGTCGACCGCGATGTGGCTCTGCGCTGTTTGCAGCAGCCGGATATTTATGTGCGTACCAACGAACTGGTGCATGTTACCTCCTCAGCGTGGATCGTGAACCACGACCGCACCAAAGTGCTGATGGCCTATCATAACATCATGCAGACATGGGCATGGCTGGGCGGACATGCGGATGGTGAGACAGACCTTCTGCAGGTTGCGCTGAAAGAAGCTCGCGAAGAAAGCGGCATCAAACATGTTCGGCCCATCAGCGAGGATTTGTTTTCTGTGGAAATGCTCACGATTGAAGGCCATGTGAAACGCGGAAAATATGTGAATTCCCATCTGCATCTGAACGCTACCTATCTGCTGGAAGCTGACGAAACCGATGAACTGTTTGTCAAAGAGGATGAAAACAGCGGCGTCAAATGGATTCCTCTTGATGAAGTAGAATCCGTTTGCAGCATAGCGTGGGACTGGGAATACATCTATTCCAAACTGAATGCAAAACTGCGGACGCTCGGCTGAGCATCCGCAGTTTTTGATGTTTACTTATTTTTGCCGTTCAGCAGCGGCTGAGCGACCTTGCCATTGAACCACGAGATCAGCGGCCCCATGCAGAACGCCGCCAGAATGGTGCCCACACCCGGCACATAGCCGAATGCAAAGCCCACGCCCACGCAGCACAGATCGGTCGCAATACGGATGAAACGGAACGGCGCGATCTTTTTGGCTGCCAGATGCAGCGCGATGGCGTCGTAGGTGGATACGCCCAGATCCGCCGTCATGTACAGGGCGCTGGCCAGGCACATCACCACCAGACCGATAATCAGGTAGATCACACGCAGCGCCATGCCGGGTTCGCCCACCAGATTGTAAATGGTGTTGTTGGAGAAGTCCACCACATAGCCCAGCAGAAACAGATTGATAAACGTGCCAAGGCCGATGTATTTGCGGTTCATAAGGAGAACCGCCACCAGCAGCACAGCGTTGATAATCACATACAGCGTGCCGAAGTCAATCGGGATCACATTGTCCAGACCCGCGCACAGGCACTGGAAGGGATCCACGCCAAAAGCGCTCTGTTTGAAAAAGCCCACGCTCAGGCCGCCGGTGGTTACGCCGAAAATGGTCATCAGCGCGCGGCGGCGTTCCATGCCGGGCTTGAAATAAGGCTTGAGTGTAGCCAGCAGTTTTTCCATGGTTGGGTTCCTCCTTTGTGAATGGCCATCCAGCAGTCGATTATACGCCCGAAAGCCTTGAAAAGCAAGATAAACCTTGGCTGAAACGAAGGGTGTGTGTTATACTGTTCTGGTTGAGTTTCTTTTGACAAGGGGGCCGTTCCGTGCGGATTTTCAAGCGCCTTTTGCCGGTACTGCTGGTGCTGTTTGGCTGTTTTCCCGCCCTTTCTCTGGCGGTGGGTATGACGGTGGATTTTGAATATCTGACACTGCTGAATGAGGATTGTATCGGCTGGCTGTATCAGCCGGAAAGCGGCCTCAGCCAGCCGGTCATGCAGCATGAAACAGACGACTGGTATCACGAACGCGCCTTTGACGAGGTCAAAATCTACAAACTGGGCAGCGTTTACCTGCATGCGGATGCTTCCTTGACGGATCCCGTGATCGTTATGCACGGTCAGGCGCGTGAGGAGGGCTGTCTGTCCCTTTTGCCCGGCTGGCGCGAAGCGGAATACTTTGAACAGCACACCGCCTTTCAGCTGCTGACCCCTGACGGAAACTGGCAGGCCAATGCCTTTGCCTGTCTGGCGACCACCGAACAGGAGCTGAACAGCTGGCTGCCCGCAGAGGAATCGCCGGATGCCTGGGCTGCGCGCGTGAAAGAAAACAGCCTTGTGTATACCGGGCTTCCCACCGGGAACGAACGTCTGCTGTTCATTGTGGGCCATCATCCGGGCGATAAGATCACGCTGGTCATCGCCGCGCTTGCCCCCGGCGGAGAAACCGGAGGGCCCGACCTTGTCAAGCTGCCGCTGGACAGGGCTGAAACGCTGAACGGCATGGTGGATGCAGGCCCCGCCGGGCAGCTGATGTACTACGCCCAGAACGATCCCCTCTACAGCCGCATGTACTACGAAAGCGGCATCCGCGAAGGCGTTCAGCGCGATTTTGGCGGCGGCGGCTGCGGCCCCACGGCCATGGCCATCATCGCCGCAAACCTTGTGCAGAAGGAAAACCTGCCTCTGCTGGGCGTTCATGCGCTGAGTGAACTGGGCAATCAGTTCTGCCCCTGTTCCGTCAACCGTGTGTACTGCGACCACAGCCATGTGCCCTACCGCCTGCAGACGCCGGAGGAATACCTGCGTTACCTGCCCGTTGCCATGGGCGATTTTGCCGCCGGCAACAACCGGTGGGAATATGTGGCCCGCCGCGTAAAAGCGCAGGGCACCAACGTGCGCTTTGTGGATTATGTATGCGAAACCTACGGTCTGACCATGACCCCGGTCAGCGGTCTGGAAACTGCGCTGGAAATGATGAAGCAAAACACCGGCGAAGGCCTGATTCTGCTCAGCGCCCTGCGCGGCAGCCCCTACACCAACAACAGCCATTTTGTGGTGCTGACCGGCGTGGACGAAGAATACATGTACATTCTGGATCCCCTCCGCCGCACGGAGGAGGAATACCTCAAAACCGATACCCGCGATATTCTGGAACTCCTGTCGCCCGGCGTGACCCGCATCCGGCTCGAAAACTACGCCCGCAGCGACCTGAGCCCCGTGTGCTATATCGCCCCGTAAAAAACAACCGGCAGAAAACGAACGTTTTTTCTGCCGGTTCAGCTTGTCGATAAACCCATTAGGAGGCGTCGGAGGGCCGCAGCCCTCCGACTCTTGTTCCGAAGCTGACGACATGTGCGTCAGCTTCGGAAGCCTTGCGCAGCAAGGCTTTCCTTACACCGTTTGCCGCCCGGCGAGCC
>JAFYQB010000108.1 GCA_017547285.1 Clostridia bacterium | reverse complement strand
GCAGCAAGGCTTTCCTTACACCGTTTGCCGCCCGGCGAGCCGTCAGGCGAGTAGGCAAACGGTGCATTCTTCGGCGGAAAAGATCGCGTCAGCGAGCTTTTTCGACGGCCTGAACAGCCATACGGGTTTCGTACCGTATGGCTGTTGCTTTTTGGTTATTTCCGGTCTCTCAGCAGATCGGCGTAGGCGTTGATGGCGTTCTGCAAAGAATACAGCGTATGCTGTCGCGAGGACTGCGACCACAGCATTTTGTACTGGCGGAACCAGCATTCCAGATCGGCGGCAAGGGTATCGCCGTTGCGGTACTCCACATCGCTGAGTCCGTCGAAGTGAACGGCAAGGTATACGCCGATCTCATTGAACAGACGGATGGCGTTGGCGTGCACGCAGATGCCCTGGATCACGCTGCGTTTTTCGGGATCCAGCTGCACCGACTGGGCCAGAATATCATCCATGATCGCCTGAATGCGCTGGTTGTTGTGCTCCGCCCGGTTCAAATGAGGCACCGCTTCCTGGAACAGGGCGCAGCGTTTTTCGGGATCGGGCTCCTGAATATACTGCATGGCCTGCTTCCAGCTGAACACGCCAAGCGTGCCCAGCTCCGCAAAGGTACCGATGATCGTGCCTTCCTTCTGGCCGTAATGCAGGAAGGAAATGGCCTGATTGATCTCCTCAAAGCTGATCTCCTGCCGGTTCCAACTGAAGGCTGCACCGTAAAGAATGCCGGCCACGGAGAAATACGGATTGCTTACATAGCCCATTTCGCCCCGGTCCACATTCAAAAGGCCGATGCAGCCGTGGCTGTTGGCGTAGCGGGTCATGAGCAGAATGTTTTCATAGCTGGCTTTGAGATGCGGCGTCCACAGGCTCCAGCGGGCAATGCCGGGGCAAACGTACTGCACCGCGCCCATGGAGGCAAACTGGCGGATGACCGCGTCGGACTGTTTGCACATCAGGCCCCAGTTAAGGCACACAGCGCCTTCCGGAATGCATGTGCACGCCTCGGGATGGCGGCGGAAGATATCGCCCCAGAACTGCGGCGTTTTGCCCTGTTCAATGAGCCAGCGGCACAGCTCGCTTACAAAGGTGATGTACTGATCCGGCGCGGCGCTGGAATCGAAGGTGGCGTCGCAGCAGATGTTGAACTTTTTGCTGGTGAACAGCGGCATCAGCTCTTCGATCAGGTTTTTGACGAACTGCATGGCGCCGGGGCTGGATACATCCAGCGGTTCGCGCTCTTCAGCGCTGGAACAGGCTTTGTATACATCGTCGTGCCGTTCGCACTGGCGGCTGGCATTTTTGGTGGAAAGCAGCTTGTGCATGTTGCCAAAGGAGGCAAGGCTGGGCACCAGGTCGATGTGGCGTTCGCGGCAGTAGGCGTCCAGCGAAAGAATATCTTCGGCGGTGAGCGGCGTTTCATCGCGCCATGCCTCGCTGAAATCGCGGAACAGGTAGGTATGCTCCACATACAGCTGCCATTCGTTGATCTTGTAGCGGCACAAAAGATCGGCAAAGTGCTTCAGATTTTCCAGAGTGGGCACGCGGCCGGCGGAACAGTCCTGATAATAGCCGCGGTTGGGCAGATCCGGCCAGTCCTCAATGGTGATGCAGGGCAGCGAGCCGCCGTGGCGCTGCACCCACTGGCCCATGGTCTGCACGCCGTGAAGCAGGGCTTCATCGCTTCCGGCGGCAATTTCCACCTTTTCCGCATGAATGCTCAGGCGGTAGAAATCCGCGCGGAGGGAAGAATCCATGCGCAAAGCGATATCCGAGCTGCGCGGATGTCCGCGCAGAATGGTCAGCTGCAGACCGGTGTATTTTTCAAAATCCTTTTTCAGCATCTGCGCATATAAAAATGCAGACGGCTGCGTATCCACCAGCACAATACTGGTGTAGTAACGAACGGAATAGCGGCCTTCTTCACGTGTGATCCGCTTTGGCATCGGCAAAAATTCCACGCTGCTGCTCCTCCATGAATTGTATTGGTCTGAGAGTTGTTGCATAAACAGTTTTTGAACAATTGTATTATACGCACATTCTGCTTCGCTTTCAAGGGATAAGCGCCGCCCGGCATGAAAAACCGTTTTTCGCGCCGGTTGACATCCTTTGCGCAATGCCGTATGATTACAATAATCATTTTGGATACAGAAAGAAGGTTTTCCTATGGCCGGATTGGATCTTGTGGTCAAAATCGGCAGCATGGCGCTGATCCAGAAAGCGGAAAACGAAATCGATTATAATATTTTTCAGCGTTTGGGCGGCGATCTGCGGCCGGGCATGGCGCTGGTGACCAGCGGCGCGGCGGAAATCGGCCGTCTGGATTACATGCACCGCGCCGGACACGAGCTGGGCGGGCTGACTGAAGAGGACAAGGCCGATTATGCCGCGCAGGGCCAGACCATTCTGATGAACACCTACCGCCAGTTCGTAAAGCCTGAGTACGGCATCCGTCAGGTGCTGGTGGAGCACATGCACTTTAACGATCCGCTGCGCCGCGAACACATCAGGAAACTTCTGAGCCGCGCGGTGGAGCAGGGCGTGGTTCCCATCATCAACTACAACGACCCCGTCAGCGACGAGGAAGTGCGCAAAATGGAGCTGGCCAGCCGCCGCGCCGAAGGCGGCGAGGTGGTGGAGTGCGTGGATAACGACGAGACCGCCGCCGTGGTGGCGCGCCTGATGGGCGCAAAGAACCTGATCCTTTTGACCAGTACGGACGGCATCTATCTGGACAAAAACGATCCGTCCACCCTGGTGCGGCTGGTATCCGGCAGGGATATCGAGGAAGTGCGCCTCAAGGTGTATGAACTCATGAGCCATTGCTCCGGCGCAAGCCGCAGCGGCGCCAACGGCGCACGCGCCAAACTGGCCTTTGCCCTGCGCGCAGTGGAGGAAGGCACCAATGTGGTCATCGGTCATGCCAGATATCATATCAGCGACCTGCTGAACGGCCGCGTGCCCTGTACCCGTCTGGGCGTTGGACTGGAGGAAGAAGCATGAATCGTTTATGGATCGGGCTGACGGTGCTTTCCGTTGCAGGCATCATGCTGTTCGGCTGGCTGCTGCGCAAGCGGTACAAGGCGCTGCAGGAATGGAAAAAAACGTTTCAGCCGCCGCAAATGCGTTTTACATATGAAATGGAACAAATCAAAACCGAATTTGACCAGATGAGCAGCCGCGAACACGCGCTGCTCCGGCAGTTTGACTGGCTGATGGCGCCCATGCTGTTTTATGTGGGCATTGCGCTGACGGTGGTCACCCGAAACGCCGCGCAGTATCCGTGGATGGCGTGGATCATGTACGGCCTTTCGGCGGCTGCATGCGTGCTTGGCATGCTGGAAAGCGTGCTGCTGGTGGGCGAAAAATGGTGCCTCAGGGTTTCGGGCGCATGTTCGCTCATCAAATGGATATGCTTTGGCATATGGGTCGCGGGCATGTTTGCCGGATTGTTCATCCGCTCCGCCGCTTTGTAAAAAGGAGGAAATCACATGTATACGATCACTGATCTGTTTGATCTGGAACATACTGTCGCCAAAGAATACCTTTTGGGGTTTACTTATCCGTGGGAAGCTTTGAAAGGGATCAAAGACCTGATCCTCCGTCTGGGGGAAGCGCTGGGCGATGATTACAATGAGGTCAGCCCGCAGGTATGGGTGCATCATTCCGCCAGCGTTGCACCCACGGCATATCTGGGCGCGCCGTGCATCATCGGCCCCGAAACCGAGGTGCGCCACTGCGCCTTCATCCGCGGAAGCGCGCTGGTGGGCGCGGGCTGCGTGGTGGGCAATTCTGTGGAACTGAAGAATGTGATCCTGTTTGACAGCGTGGAGACCCCGCACTACAATTATGTGGGCGACAGCATTCTGGGCTACAAGGCGCACATGGGCGCGGGCAGCATTACCAGCAACATTCGCGCGGACCGGAAAAATATCGTGGTTCGCATGGGCGGGGAAGCGATGGAAACCGGTCTGCGCAAAATCGGCGCCATGCTGGGCGACCATGCGGAAATTGGCTGCAATGCTGTTTTGAATCCCGGCTCCGTCATTGGCCGGAACGCGCAGGTCTATCCCCTGACCGGCGTGAGAGGCACCGTGCCTGCCGGATACATCTGCAAGCAGAACGGAGAAATGGTGGAAAAAAGATAATTTTCTGGCCGTAATGCGTCCATCCGCAAAGAAAACGGCTTGATACAAAAGGAGGTCATTCCCATGTCCCTGACGGATCAGGAGATCACCCGGGTCAAAGGATCCGGTTTTTTGCACAACCGCGGAACCGAAACGTTCAGCGTTCGTGTGGTCAATAAAAACGGCACCATCACGGCTGACCAGCTGCAAACCATTGCCGACTGCGCCCGGGAATACGGCAGCGGCTACGTTGCCATCACCTCCCGCCTGCAGGTGGAAATTCCCGGCGTAAGCCTGGCTTATGAACAGGCGATTCAGGACCGCGTGGAAAGCGCGGGACTTGTGACCGGCGGCACGGGCGCGAAGGTGCGTCCCATCACCGCATGCAAGGGCACCACCTGTGTGTTTGGCAATGCGGATACGCAGGGCATTTGTGCAAAGCTGTTCGATACCTTTTACACCGGCTGGCATCATGTCACCCTGCCCCACAAGTTCAAAATGAGCGTGGGCGGCTGTCCCAACAGCTGCATGAAGCCCAGCCTGAACGACCTGGGCTTTGAGGCGCACAAAATTCCGAAATATGATCTGGAAAAGTGCCGCGGCTGCGCAAAGTGCGCCGTTGAGACCCGCTGCCCCATGAAGGCGGCAAAGGTTGTGGATGGAAAGCTGTGCGTGGACAAGGCCGTTTGCAATGACTGCGGCGTATGCGTGGGCCGCTGTCCCTTCGGCGTGGCGGAATGCGAAACGGAGACGGCTTTTGCTGTGTACGCGGGCGGCACCTGGGGCAAGCACACCCGCATGGGCACGCGCCTGAGCCGCTATTACCGCCAGGACGAGCTGGAAACCATCACCGAAAAGGTGCTCCTGTGGTTCCGTGAGAACGCCTATCAGAAGGAACGCCTGGGCGCGGCCATTGACCGCGTGGGCGTGGAAGCCTTTGAAAAGGCGCTTGAGAGCGATGATCTGCTGAACCGCAAGGAAGAAATTCTGGCCATGGAGATCAAGACCCGCTGATGAAAACATTCATTCTGTTGCTGACTGCGCTGCTCCTGCCGCTGAATGCGCTGGCGGAGCGCGTGGTCAGTTTGTACGGCAGTTTTTCGGAGGCGTGGCTTGAGGCAGGCGGAACGCTGGCGGGCGTGACGGACGACGCGGTAACGGAACGCGGTCTGGATCTGCTGGATGCGCAGATCATTGGCACCAACAAAGCGCCCAATCTGGAACTGGTGATCGCGCTGGATCCGGACTGGGTGATTTTGTCTGCCGATATCGCCGCGCAGGGGCCCGCCATGCAGGTTTTGCAGGGTGCGGGCATTGAATGCACGGCCTTCCGTGTGGATACGTGGCAGGATTACGCCGCCATGATGGATGTTTTCACCCAAAAGACCGGACGGCGGGATCTCTACGAGGCGATCATTCCGCCAATGGAGGAAAACATCAGCCGCATCATCGAACAGGCCAAAGCGCAGGAAAGCCCGAAAGTGCTGCTTCTGCGCGCCTATTCCGGCGGCGCAAAGGCCAAGGGCGCGGACAATCTGGCCGGGGTGATGCTGCGCGATCTGGGCTGTGTGAATGTAACGGATCTGCATCCTTCGCTGTTGGAGGAGCTGTCGCTGGAAGCCATCGTGACGGAGGATCCCGACTGGATCTTTGTCAGCGTGATGGGCGGCGACGAGCAGGCCGCGCTGCATGCGCTGAACGAGAGTCTGGGTAAAAATCCTGCGTATCAGGCCTTGACGGCGGTGCAGGAAGGCCGCGTGCATGTGCTGCCGAGGGATCTGTTCCACTACAAGCCCAATGCCAGATGGGCGGAGAGTTACGGGTATTTGTATGAAGTGCTGTTTGAAACGGAGGAGTGACGTTTTCACCTCATCCGACCGCCTGCGGCGGCCACCTTCCCCTCTAGGGGAAGGCGGAGCAGCGGCGGCACCGTTGGCTTCCCCTAGAGGGGAAGCTCCCGCGAAGCGGGTGATGAGGTGGAAAAGCCCCTTCACACTCTTCTTTCTTTTGGGAGCGCTGCTCATCATTGCGGCGCTCTTTTCCCTTTGTGCAGGTGCGAGCGGCCTTTCTTTCCGGGAGGCAGTATTGCATGAGGGCGCAGCAAGGCGCATCCTCGTGCACATCCGTCTGCCCCGCACCGTTGCCGCCATTCTGAGCGGTGCGGCGCTGGCCTGTTCCGGCGCAATCATTCAGGGGGTGCTGGGCAATCCGCTGGCGGGGCCGAACATCATCGGCGTCAATGCCGGCGCGGGCTTTATGACGCTGCTGGCGGGCTGGCTGTTTCCCATGAGCGCGGGTCTTCTGCCTGCCGCATCCTTTGCGGGCGCGTTTCTGACCAGTCTTGTGATCCTTGTTCTGGTGCAGAAGACCAATGCCTCCCGGCTGACGGTGGTGCTGGCTGGCGTGGCGGTGAGCGCGATCCTTTCCGCAGGAACGGATCTGATTACCACCATTGCGCCGGAGATCACGCTGGGACTGACGGCGTTTCGCATCGGCGGCTTCAGCGGCGTGAGCGCAGAACGTGTATACGGCGCGGCGCTGTACATTCTGCCCGGGCTGGTTTGTGCGTTTGGAATGGCCCAAAGGCTGGATGTTTTATGCCTGGGCGATGAAACGGCGCAGAGTGTTGGTTTGAAAGTGAAATCCGCCCGGACGGTGCTGTTGCTGCTGGCCAGCCTGCTGGCAGGCGCGGCGGTGAGCTTTTCCGGCCTGGTGGGGTTTGTGGGGCTGATGAGCCCGCACATGGTGCGCCGCATCGCAGGCGGCGAACACAAACGGCTGCTGCCGCTTTCCATGCTGACGGGCGCGGTGATGATGCTTGGCTGCGATATCATCGCCCGAACAGCCTTCGCGCCTTATGAAGTTCCGGTGGGAATTCTGCTTTCCCTGGCCGGAGGGCCGTTTTTCCTGCTGATGCTGGTGAAGGGAGGGCGCAGCCATGATTGATTTGCAGAACGTAAGCTTCAGCTACGGGCGCGAGATGATCCTTCATCAGGTAAGCTGCCGCATGGCAAACGGAGAGGTTGTGAGTTTGATCGGCCCCAACGGTGCGGGCAAAAGCACCCTGCTCCGGCTGTGCGCGCGGATCCTGAAACCGCTGGAAGGAAGCGTTCTGGTGGATGAAAGGCCTGCGGGGGATTATCCGGTAAAGGCTTTTGCCAGACAGCTCGCTTTCCTGCCGCAGAGCAGGCCAACACCGGCTATCAGTGTTCGTTCGCTGGTAACGCTGGGCCGTTTTGCTCATGGAAAGGGCGACCGCGAAGCGGTTGAAGCCGCCATGCAGACGGTTGGCATTGCCTCTCTGGCTGAAAGGGATATGCGCACGCTTTCCGGCGGCCAGCGGCAGATGGCGTATCTTGCCATGCTGCTGGCACAGGAAAGCCCGAACGTGCTGCTGGACGAGCCGTTTACCCATCTGGATATCAGCGCGCAGCTGGATGTGGCGCGGGTCATCCGGCAAATGAAGGATGCAGGAAAATGCGTGGTTGTTGTGATGCACGATCTGAACCTGCTGGAACAGGTGTGCGGCCGCGCGGTGCTGATGGATAGCGGCAGGATCGTGTACGACGGAAATGCTGCGGACTGTCTGCGTTCAAACGCGCTGCAGGATGCGTTCGGCGTGAGGATTCTGGAAAACCAGGGCATATCGTTTGCCAAACGCTGATGTTTCACGTGAAACATCAGCGTTTTTTTCGTTTGTTTACAACAGAACATTGTAATTCCCCCTGTTTTGTTATAAGATGATAAGGCAAGAAAAAACGGTTCGTTCCCCTTCGTCCGCAAAGCGGACGAAAACACGGAATTTTTAAGGGCGAAGCCCTTAAGCAGGATTCCTAAGGGGTGCTGCGCACGGCGAATGTATCGGTACATTTCTCACTTCCGGCAGCCCTTGGGCCCCTTCGTATCTTGGTATCAGATGATAAGGCAAGAAACAGATCGTTCCCCTTCGTCCGCAAAGCGGACGAAAACACGGGATTCTTAAGGGCGAAGCCCTTAAGCAGGATTCCAAAGGGCGGAGCCCTTTGGCCCCCGGAGGGCTCCCGGAGGGCTCCCGGAGGGCCGCCGGAGGCATCCCCCGTATTCCCCCCGAAAGGAGGTACATTCATGTTTGGACTTTCCATTCATCACCACAGGGATGATTTTGAACAGCGCTGCGCGCCGTATGCCGGCATGGTGTACCGCCACTGCCTGCACATGCTCAAAAATGTGCAGGAGGCCGAGGACGCCGCGCAGGAAAGCATGCTGCGTGCATTCCGGGCTTATCCGTCCTTCCGGGGAAAAGGCGTGGCCAGCTGGCTGTATGCCATTGCGCACAACACCTGCCTGGATGTTTTGAAAAGCGCGCGATACCGCCGCGTGCAGCTCACGCTGGATGATCCCGAAAATCCCTTCGAGCAGGCGGATGACGCGCCAACGCCCGAAGCCGCCTATGTGCAGAAGGCGGAAAAAGAGCAGCTGTGGGAACTGGTCATGCAGCTCAGTCAGGAGCAGCAGACCATTCTTTCCCTTTACTACGGCGAGCAGATGACCTATGAGCAGATCGCTCAGGCCACCGGCACAAGGGTGGGTACGGTCAAAAGCCGCCTGAACCGCGCCAAAGAGGCGCTTGCCAGAAAATTGGAGGAAAAAGGATGATTCAGGGAACAATGCGCCGCTCTCTCTCGTTTGTTCCCGGTGAAAGGAGGCTCGCGCATGAAGATGAAAAACGCTAACGATCTTGATCAGCGCCTGAGCCGCCTGTATGCCGCGCCCGTTCCGGAAAGCTTTGAAACCGGATGGCGCGCGGACATCCGACGGGAGGAGAGTATTCAAGGTATGAAAAAATGGAATGGAAAACCCATGTGGAAGCGGCTGGCGCCCGCCATGTGCGCGCTGGTGCTGGTGGCAGGCAGTTTGTGGACCGGTACGCTGGAGGATGATGCACAACATGCGGCCGTAACCGGTTATCGTTCCGCCGGTTCCAGCAACGGCATGAACGCCAAGTACAGCCTGATGACCAGCGAGTCTGCGGCGTATGAGGAAGCTTCCTATGATATGGTCTCAGCTGCCGGTTATGATGCAGGCGTGACCACCTTGGGCGCGGATCAGCAGACACAGCGCAAACTGGTGCGCAGCGCAAACCTGACCATCCGCACCAATACCTTCGACGATGCCCTCGCTCAGGTGCAGGCCAGACTGACGGAAATGGGCGGGTATATTGAAAACCTGTATCAGTACGGCGAAACAACGCGGCATATCAGTCTGAGCATGCGCGTGCCCAGCGAAAAGCTGGATGTTTTCCTGCAAACGATGGAAGGCACGGGCAAAGTGACCGACCGCAGCGAATCCACCGTGGATATGACCACCGAGTACTATGATAATGAGGCGCGGCTCAACACCCTCTATGAAAAACGGGCACGTCTGAACGAGCTGCTGGCTCAGGCGGAAACGGTGAGCGACCTGATCGAAATTGAATCCGCCATTGCCGATACCCAGTACCAGATCGACCGGTTTGAAACCTCGCAGCGTTCCATCGACCGTCAGGTGGAGATGAGCGAAGTGTACCTGACCCTGATGGAGCAGGAACAGACGGTCGTCAATCCGGAGCTGACGCTGGCTGAGCGTATCCGCGCCGGATTTGAAGATTCCGTTGAATGGCTGGCCGGATTCGGACGTGATATGATCGTGTTCACGGTCATGGCGTCGCCTGTGATCGGCGTTGCCGCAGCTGTATGGCTGTTGTGGAAACTGATTCGTAAATTCAAAAAACGGGAGGAATAACCAATGAAACGTTTTGCTGCTCTGCTGATGGCGCTTGTGTGCCTTTGTTCCTTCGCCCATGCTCAGGAAGTATCCGTCGCCGCCTCTGCGCCGGGTCCCGTGGAAACGGCTGAACCCCAAACCCTGATTACCACCGTTGGTACGGCGGATGCGACTGCAGACATTGATATCGCCACGCTTGTTTTCAGCGTTGAAGCAGCGGGCGAGACCGTTGCCGAGGCCAACCAGCTGGTGACCAGCAATATCAAAACCATCACCGATCTGCTTACGGCGCAAGGCGTGGAAGAAGGCGATATCTGGCACCGCAAGTACAATGTGGCTCCCAATGTGGTTTACCACAATACCAAAATGACCAGCGACAAGGTGATTGACGGCTACATTGTGGAAATCGTGCTGTGCGTGCGCCTGACCGACATCAGCCTTGTGGGCGTGGTGATCGACGCCGCCATGCAAAGCGGCGCGGGAAGCACCCATGAGCTGGAATTTGAACGCAGCTCCGCTCAGGAAGTGTACGACGAAGCGCTGAAGCATGCCGTAGAGATGGCCATGGACAAGGCGCAGCATGTGGCCGACGGCTGCGGCATGACGCTGGACAGCCTGATCAGCGTGAAGGAGCTGTCTTCCATTGATGACGGCGAAGCGATTGTCGAAGTAACCTATTGCGCCAAATAAACCGGCATCGCCGGCGGCACTTTGACCAGGGTGCGGAAAAGCGGAGTCCGTTCCGCGATCCAAACGGATCTGAACCGCAGCAAAAACCATTGTTTCACGTGAAACATCAAGCCGGGGCTGATAACGGCCCCGGCTTCAGGCCGTCGAAAAAGCTCGCCTGCGGCGATCTTTTCCGCCGAAGAATGCACCGTTTACCTACTCGCCTGACGGCTTGCAGGGCGGTAAACGGTGTAAGGAAAGCCTTGCTGCGCAAGGCTTCCGAAGCTGACGCACATGTCG
>JAFYQB010000010.1 GCA_017547285.1 Clostridia bacterium | reverse complement strand
TCGGAAAAAGAGTCGGAGGGGACGGAGGTGAGCGGGTGCCCAGTGGGCACAACGGCGTAGCCGATAGCAAACCGGAGGAGTCAACCGAAACGAGCAGACGTTACGGCAGTAACGTCTGCGACGATTGAGGTTGCGGGTCTGCGGCCCTCCGACGCCTCCTAATGGGTTTATCGACAAGCTGAAAAATCCCCGCACGGCGGGGATTTTTTATTTATTCTTTGTACAGTTCCAGCCAGTCGCCGCGCACGGCGTCCCAGCTGTACAGGGCGGGGAAGCGGGCGCGGTCGGTTTCAGAAAGACCGGTCAGCTCGCCGCTCAGCCCTTTTGCCACAATCGCGGGGATTTCCTCAAACTGGTGGAAAGTGGGCAGCGTGATACCCATATCGATCAGCTGCTGATACACCAGCCAGTCGCCGCGCACCACGATGGAACCGGCATACAGGTATTCGCTCAAAGTGGCGCAGAAGGCGTCGGTTTTGATGGCCAGAATGAACATATCCGAAGCCAGACGCAGCCATGCAGTCTCCATGTCATCCAGAAATTCGGTCAGCACCACCGTTTTGCACGGAAGCGTGCGGGCAAAGACGCGGGTTTTTTCCACATATTCAGGATCGTCCAGACAGTAGGTCTGCTGCAGAACCAGCGTGATGCCCTCCAGCGTGTCCTTCGGCAGCTTCGCCAGCTGTTCCAGCACCGGAAGCTGCTGCTGGGCAGAGGACGCGCTGTAGCCCACGCACAGGGCGAACGTGGAAGGATCAATGCCAAAATGCTGCTTGCAGGCAGCCTTGTCCGCCTGCCTGCGAACGGCATCAATGCACCTGTACCCCACATGGCCGAAATCCACCACGCGGGTCTTCTTTGCCATTTCCTCGCCGTACACCTCGCCCACACGCTGCGGCAGCAGGCCGAAATCGCCATGAATACCGTGGCATTTTTCCAGATAGGGCTTCATACGGGCCAGTTCCAGTTTGGAGGCGCGCAGGAAATCGCTGCCCCAGATGCAGCAAAGCCAGCGGGCATGGAAATGCTTTGCTACGCGATAGCCCAAAGCCAGATCGCGCTGGCTGATGTAGTGGTTGTGCACCACATCAAACGGCCCCATTTTGATCAGGTCGCGCGCATTTTTCCACACGCGCGCCCACATGCGTACCCGGGGAATATGCCGGATCACGGGCAGCGTATGCGGATCGTGATAAACGGTCACGCCGTTTTGGGCATAAAAGTCATCATACTTTCCCTCATGGCCTTCGGTGGGAAACAGCACCACTTCATAACCGGCGGGCAGCGCGATGTGCTCAATGAAGCGTTTGGTCCACAACGCATCGGAATTGCCCAGCACCAGCATGCGCTTTGTCATCCTTCATTTCCCCTTTCGTACCTTTTGGAGGATCGCTTCCACGATCTGCACAGCGGTGGTCAGCAGAATTTTCAGTTCGCCGCGGAACAGCCAGCAGCTCAGCGCCAGCACGGCGACCAGGAAAATGTACTTTCCAACGCCCGTCAGCCACAGGTTGCCAAAGCTGGCCACGCCCATCAGACCGATGGTATACACCAGATACCTGCTGCTTTCCAGCACCTTGTAGTAGTGTTCGCCCACGACCGTGCGCAGAATGAGCGTGAGCACCGCCGTCAGCGCAGAAGCCAGCGCCGCGCCGCTCATGCCCATGGGCGGGATGAGCACAAAGCACAGCACAATGTTCAGCACAGCGGAAAGCACGTAAATGGCCGTTTTCCACCAGGTTTTTTTGGAAATATCGATGCCCATGCTGGTGGTTTCGCCCAGGCAGTAGCAGATGGGCGACAGAAACAGGAACGGGAAGAACACCACGCTGGAACGGTACGCCTTGCCCAAAAGCAGAAATACCGGGGCCTGCATGATGGTAATGCCCAGTCCGAACAGCGTGAGCATGCAGGCCATCAGGCGGTGAACGGTGTAGAAGCGGCGGCGGTCATCGCCCTTGTAGTTTTCCAGCACATAGGGCGCCCAGTAGGCGTTGAAGCCGGTTTCGATGATGCTGATGGTGGAGGCCAGGCCCAGCGCGCTGGTGTAAATGCCCGTCGCGCTGTAGCCCAGCAGATGCTTGAGCACCAGCGGACTGGTGTAGGAGTTGAGCCAGCTCAAGAGGCTCATGGGCACGATGGGCAGCGCGAACGCGCCCACGGCGCGTACAGCCTCGCGGTCCATTTCCTTCATGAAATGCACGTCCGCGCGCCTGCGCTGCAAGAGGATGAAGGCCAGCGTGAACAGACCCGTGAGCACCGTCAGCATAATCAGCGCGGCGCGGCCGGTGGGCGCGGCAAAGCCCACGCTCAGATAGGCGATCTTGGTAAGCAGCGCAAACAAAACGCCCTGAATGGTGTAGAGCATGGCATTCTGCTCCATGCGGTAGCACAGCGACAGAAAGCGGAACACCACCAGACAGAAGCTGTAGATTGCAAAGCATACGAACACTGTGATATCCGGCGTACCCACGATTTCCTGACTGACCGCAGGCCAGAAGAACGCCAGCACCAGCGTGCTCAGCAGCGCAAAGCCCAGCGGCACCGCCGTGCAGAAGGTGAACAGGCTCTTTTGGGTGGATTTGCCCGGCGTTTCCAGATAGAAACGCACAAAGGCCTGATCCAGCCCCAGATAACACAGCGAGGACAGCAGCCCTGCATAGGAGCTGAACAGGCTCAGCCTGCCCAGTTCCTCCGTGGGGAACAGGCGCGTGGAGATGGGCGAGGCGATGAAGCCCAGCACAAAGCTGATCCATGTGACCATGGAAAAACCGACCATGTTTTTCAGAAACTTCTGTTTGCTCTTTTCCATTTGTTACTCCTGTACAGTTTCCGGCAGTGCGCGGCTTTCGCGGGGGATGACGACCACAAAACAGGTCTCATCGCCCGGGGCAAGCTCGATCGTTCCGCCAAATTCAGCCAGCGTTTTGCGTACAATGCTCAGGCCCATGCCGCGTTCCTCACCCTTGGTGGATACGCCCGCCTCAAAAATGCGCTCGCGCAGTTCCGGCGGCACGGCGGGGCCGTTGTTGGTCAGCGAGAAGGTGAAGTGGCGCAGCGTTTCGCGCACTTCCAGATGGATCCAGCCGCCGGTGGTATCCGCCAGGGCGTCCATGGCGTTGTCCATCAGGTTGCCGATGATGCAGCAGATCTCCCACGGCGGCACAGGCAGGCCTTCCAAAGCGGTGCGGATATCCAGCTCCAGACGAATGCCGCGTTCCTCGCAGGCAGCGTTTTTGACCTGCAAAAGCGCGTTGAAGGCCGTCACTTTGGTGCGCATCACCTTGCTCACGGTGCGCAGCTGGGTGTAAATGCGTTCCAGATAATCCGCCGCCTCCGCACTTTCGCCCATTTCCAGCAGGCTGTACACCACCTGAATGTGGTTGAGAAAATCGTGCCGCTGGGCGCGCAGCTTCAGGTTGAGGGCGTCCATCTGGTCGTTGGTGGTTTGCAGTTCATAAATGGTGCGAACGCGTTTGCGGGTTTGCAGAGCGGATAAGATATCGATGCTCGCGCCCCAGATGGCCATGAGCGCGATCACCGCCACAATGCTCACCAGCAACCCGTCGCGATAGCCGGAAAACAAAATCAGGTACAGCACAAACACGATCAGCGCCGCGATCTGGATGGCGTTGACCACAATGGCGTATGCACTTGCCTTGTTTACGTCCGGGTTGCGCGTGGGCTTTTTCATTTCTTGTCTGCTCCATAACGGCGTTCATGCCGCAGCTTCAGTTTGGCCTCGTGGCCCTGCTCGGTAGGATGATAGTACACCCGCCGCTCATACCCCTGCGGCAGATAGGTCTGCCTGACAAAGTGTCCGGGGTAATCATGCGGGAACTTGTACTGCGGGGTCTGGCTGTGCGGAATGGCATAACTCTGGTCGCGCAGATGAACCGGCACGGCGGTAAAGTTGCCGTTTCGCGCGTCTGCTTCCGCTGCGCCCAGCGCCTCCACCACAGAGTTGCTTTTTTCCGCCATGCACACGGCGATAATCGCCTGCGCAATGGGAATGCGCGCCTCCGGCATGCCCACAAATTCCAGTGCAGTCACAGCGGCCTGCGCCTGCAGCATGGCAGTCGGGTCGGCCAGACCCACGTCTTCACTGGCGTGCACCACGATGCGGCGCACGATGAGTTTCGGATCCACGCCCGCATACAGCATGCGGCTGAACCACAGAAGCGCCGCGTCAGGATCCGATCCGCGCAGGCTTTTGCAGAAAGCGGAAAGCATGTCGTAGTACAGATTTTCGTCCAGCTTGATCATGGGCTTCTGCACGCTTTCCTGCGCGGTGAAGAGCGTGATGGGCTTAAAGCGCATGCCCGTCTCCGGATCGGTTTCCTCCTCCGTGGTCAGCACCGCCAGCTCCAGAGCGCCCAAAGCGGTGCGCACATCGCCGCCTGCAATGCGGGCGATGTATTCCAGCGCGCCCTCCTCCGGGCGGATATCCTCGCGCCCATAGCCGCGCTCCTCGTCCTTCAAAGCCAGCCGGAGGGCATGCAGCACATCCTGCGCGGAAAGCGGCTGAAACTCAAATACGCGGCAGCGGCTGACGATGGCGGGGGTCATGCTGACCATGGGGTTTTCCGTGGTCGAACCGATAAAGCGGATCAAACCGCTTTCGATGGCGGGAAGAATGCTGTCCGACTGCGCCTTGTTCCAGCGGTGGCATTCGTCCAAAAGCAGATAGGTGGCTTTGCCGTAGCGGATGCGGCGTTCCTCCGCCGCTTTGAGCACGGTGCGCACATCGGCCACGCCGCTGGTCACGGCGTTCAGCTTTTCAAACGCGCTGCCGGTCATATTGGCAATGATGGAAGCCAGCGTGGTTTTGCCGCAGCCGGGCGGGCCCCAGAAAATGCTGGACTGCATTCTGTCGGCCTGAATGGCGCGGCGCAAAAGCCGTCCCTCGCCCAGGATATGCTTTTGTCCGATAAAATCCTCCAGCGTGCGCGGCCGCATCCTTTCCGCCAGCGGCGGTCGGGTGGATGCGGAAGGTTCGGCAGACCAGAGCGTTTGCTGTTCAAAATCGTTCATTCATACCTCCGGTAGCAAGGGCTTTGCCCCTGACCCGTGTACTGACCGCTTTTCACGCGGTCAGGGGTTGCGTGATTGTGTTTAGGGCTGCTGCTAAGACCGCCGAGGGTCAAACAACAAGGGCTTTGCCCTTGAACCGTGTACTGACCGCGTTTCACGCGGTCAGGGGGTGCGTGATTGTGTTTAGGGCTGCTGCTAAGACCGCCGAGGGTCAAACAACGACCCTCGGCTCGCTTGCGCGAGGGTTCCCTTCGGATGAAGCAATAGCAGCGAGGTGCCGGCGGGCGGCATATATGCCGCCCGCGTGTTCCTCGTTTATACAACCGGCAAAGGACGCAGGCCGTCAAGCGAGCCGAGGCCACTGTATTGGCC
>JAFYQB010000107.1 GCA_017547285.1 Clostridia bacterium | reverse complement strand
TTCTTCGTCGGAAAAGATCGCCGAAGGCGAGCTTTTTCGACGGCCTGAAGGGGAGCAGACAATCGATCTGCTCCCCTTGTTTTTTTACTGTAGTTTTTTGATCATGGTATACATTTTCTCTTTTTCGTCAAAGAAATCAATGCTGTATCCGCAGCGCAGCCAGAATTCAAGCGCACCGGAGGTTGTCAGATAAACCTGTTCGGCCTGCTTTTCTTTCAGCAGCTGCTCCGTCTGTTCCGCAAGGAAACGCCCTTTCCCCGACAAACGAGATTCCTGCGCAACGTAGAATTCCCGAATGAATCCCCATCCTTCGCGCTTGCACCAGTCGCTGGCGAGCGAATCTACCTGGCAGATGGCAAAGCCTTCCGTTTGCTCCTTTTCCAAAAGCAGCAGAATATCAAGGATTCCATCCCGCCATTGTGAAAGAATGAATTCGCTAATCCTTTCAACCACTTCACACGTCCAGTCCTCATTCAGATCGTCCGTGAAATACGTGGACAGCATTTGTACAAAGGCCTGTCTGTACTCCGGCGTAAAGCGTTTAACAGTCTTTCTCTTTTCAAGCAATTTTGCTGCTTCCGTATACAGCAGCGGCGTGACATTGGGATACGTCAGGTTGTCGGGCATTTGCTCAAACAGCCGTGTTTCGCTCATTTCGCTCTCCGGCAATTCGCCCAGCTGATGGATCACAGCAAGGAAAACCATGCCATTGGCGTGGCCAGTGGCGTCATAGCCGTAGTAATCGCACACCGGATAGAGTTCCGCCTCCAGCACGCCGCTTTCCTCGTACAGTTCGCGTCTGGCTGCATCCATGGGCGTTTCGCCGGCTTCGATGTGTTCGCCCTGCGTTTCCCATGTATCGCGCTTTTTGTGCCTGCTCATCAGCCATTTGCCCTGATAGTTGGAACAGACCACTACGTACTTGTAGGTTTGCAGTTTGCCTGTGGGGTGGATGCGGCATTGCAACATTCTTCTGCGATCGGGCGTTTTTTCCATGTTACTCATCCATCAGCACAGCTACGCTCAATTCGCCCATTTCCAACTGCTCATAAACCATTTTGCCGGTTACGGCGTCCTTCATGGCCTTAGGCAGCATGACGGTCTTCTTTTCATGGGTGCCGTTCTGCACAAACACAAAGCGCGTGCCATCCTCCTGATAACGCTCGGTCGCCCATGTGCCTTCCGGCAGTTTGGGCAGAATAGGCTGCAGATTCGCCTCATTCAGAATGTAGCGGAGCGCATCATTCAGGAAGTCCTCATCCGTACGAACAGCGATGTAGTAACAGCGGCCCATGCCGTACCCGTTTACCGTAAAGCAGGGCTTTGTGGCATAGAAACGGTCGGCGTATACAGCCAGCGTCTGCGCCGTGGTCAGTGTGGACAGCTCTGCCACTTCCTTCACGCGGTACTTTTTGCCATTCCAGACAAAGTGAGCAAAGGTGCGGTCATCCAGCGCGTCACACTCGTCCACATGGCGGCCCGCGATCTCGTTGATGGGGCTGGGATCGGCGTCCATATAGGTGAGCAGTTCATCGTTTACGTAGCCGCTTACGTAGGTGGTGATCAGCGTACCGCCATTTTCTACAAACGCCTTCAGCTTTTCGCCGAATCCAGGACGCATGATGTACGCCATGGGGGCGATAAGGACCTTGTATCCGCTGATATCCGACAGTTCATCCACCATATCCACGCCATAGCCCAGACGGCCCAGCTCAATATGGAAGTCGCGCACGGTTTCCACATATCTTTCATGATGGCGGTGCAGCATCCACGCGCCTTCCACAGCCCAGCGCACATGCCAGTCATACAGCAGTGCGATCTGATTGCGGGTTTCGCTGCCTGCAACACCTTTGAGCTGTTTGAGAGTCGCGCCCACTTCCGCCACCTCGCGGAAGGTGCGGGTGCGGTTGGTACCGGTACGGTCAATGACAGCACCGTGGTATTGCTCGCTGCCGCCGCGTCCTGCACGGAACTGGAAGTACTGCACGCTGTCCGAACCATGAGCAATGGCCTGCAGGCCCTGATACAGGATGGTACCGGGTTTGCGCAGAGGATTGATGGTATGCCAGTTGACCGAGGAGGGGCTGGATTCCATCATCAGGAAGGGT
Organism: Clostridia bacterium; assembly: GCA_017547285.1. Taxonomy (GTDB): domain Bacteria; phylum Bacillota; class Clostridia; order Christensenellales; family Aristaeellaceae; genus Limiplasma. The sequence goes on along the minus strand of JAFYQB010000107.1, from coordinate 5,534 downwards.
TTCTGATCGCCAACGCCGCGCATCAAATCATGATGGAAAGCAGAAATCCGGGCGGTTTTCAGGTCGCGCTCGTCACCACGCCAGTCCGGATAGTTGTCCCAGCTGGAAACATCCATAGCACGGCCAAGCGCATAGTAATCAAGGCCGGAGAAGGTATTCATCAGGTTCGTGGTTACAGGTACATCCGGCGTAATGCGGCGCAGAGGAGCGATCTCCGTCTGGAAGAAACGTACCAGATTGTCGCTGGAGAAACGCCGCCATGCCAGCAGATGCGCTACGTTCTCCTCCTCGCCCAGGGAGCTGGGGCTGATGATCTCTTCAAAGCAACTGTACTTATGGGACCAGAAGCTATTCCACCATGCGCGGTTCAGGTTTTCAATGGTGCCGTAACGTGCTCTGCACCAGTCGCGGAAACGCTCCTGACAGCGCGGGCAATGACAATCGTTGTTGTATTCGTTGGATACATGCCACATCAAAAGCGCGGGATGATCCTTGTAGCGCTCGGCCAGACGGGTATTGATCTCCGTTACCTTCCGTTCGTAATCCGGGCTGGAATAGCAGGCGTTGTGGCGGCCGCCGAACACATTGTTCAGGCGGTTTTCCGTTACGCGCAGCACCGAGGGATACTTGCGTGCCATCCAGGCAGGACGGGCGCCGCTGGGGGTGGCCAGCACAGCCTTGATCCCATTGGCGGCCAGGTTGTCCATCACCTCGTCCATCCAGCTGAAATCATACACGCCGTCCTCCGGCTCCAGATAAGCCCAGCTGAAAATACCGATGCTCAGCGTATTGATGCCCGCTTCACGCGCATACTGCATATCCTGCTTCCAGATGGTATCCTTCTGCTCCATCCATTGCTCCGGGTTGTAATCGCCGCCGTGCAAAAGCTCGGGGTAGTGGAATTTCATATTCTTCTTTCCTTTCCAAGCGGCCATTCCGGCCGAATATTCCTATTTAGCTAAGTTCTCATATTCTGCACGATTCACGAAAGTTCCTGCCGTTCGGGCAGGGAAAACGGCGTTCAGAATCGAAATCTACTATTATCAACGCCTTACGAAAGGACGTAACTGTATATGAAATTTACACATGGCTATTGGGTCATTCGTGAGAACTTTACCATGAGCTATGCCCAGCAGTGGGTGCGCACCGATGTGCGCGGCAATGAACTGAATGTGAAAACCGCCTGTCATCCCGTTCGTCATCGCGGCGATACGCTGGGCGGCGCCATGCTCAACGTAACCCTTTCAGCGCCCCGCCCCAATGTGATCCGCATAAAACTGGAGCATTTCCAGGGCAAAAAGGACAACACGCCGCATTTTGAAACCTTTGAAGCGCCCTGCCGCCCCATCATTTCTGAAAACGATGAAAAAGTTACCTTCCAGAGCGGCGAATTGCGCGCAGAAATCAGCAAGGGAAACTGGCAGGTTGATTTTTTTGGCGGCGACCGTCTGCTCACCTCCACCGGCTATCACGGCATGGCGCACGCGTGGGATGTGAAGGCTGACAAGACGTGGATGGTGGATTCCCTCATGCTGGACGTGGGCGAATGCGTATACGGCCTTGGTGAACGTTTTGGCGCCTATGTAAAAAACGGCCAGACCGTGGATATGTGGAACGCTGACGGCGGTACCGCCAGCGAGCTGGCCTACAAGAACATTCCCTTCTACATGACCAACCGCGGCTACGGCGTGTTTGTGGAAAACAGCTCTGACGTCAGCTATGAAATTGCCAGCGAAAAAGTGGAGCGTGTGCAGTTCAGTGTGTCCGGCGAGACGCTGGTGTACGATATCATCTACGGCGGTACGCCCAAGAACACGCTGGATATTTACACCGCGCTGACCGGCCGTCCCGCGCTGCCTCCGGCATGGAGTTTCGGTCTGTGGCTGTCCACCAGCTTTACCACCAATTATGATGAAGAGACGGTGGCCGCTTTCATTGACGGCATGGCTGAACGCGACATCCCGCTGAGCGTGTTCCACTTTGACTGCTTCTGGATGCGCGGCCACAACTGGTGCGATTTCGAGTGGGATCCCGACACCTTCCCGGATCCCGAAGGCATGCTCAAGCGTTACCACGACCGCGGGCTCAAGATCTGCGCGTGGATCAATCCCTATATCGGTCAGGCCTCGCCCCTGTTTGCCGAGGGCATGGAAAAAGGCTATCTGCTTAAAAAGACCAACGGCGACGTATGGCAGACGGATATGTGGCAGAGCGGCATGGGCATTGTGGACTTTACCAACCCTGAAGCCTGCGAGTGGTACGCCAATCATCTGCGCCGCCTGATGGACATGGGCGTGGACTGCTTCAAAACCGACTTTGGCGAGCGCATCCCCGTGCGTGATATTGCCTACTTTAACGGCAAGGATTCGCTGCACATGCACAACTATTACACCTATCTGTATAACAAGCTGGTCTTTGATACCATCCGCGAAAAGCGCGGCGAGGGCGAGGCCATGGTGTTTGCCCGCAGTGCCACCGCCGGCGGCCAGCAGTTCCCCGTGCACTGGGGCGGCGATAACAGCGCGGTCTACATTTCCATGGCAGAAACCCTGCGCGGCGGTCTGGGCATGAGCCACTCCGGATTCGGCTTCTGGAGCCACGATATTTCCGGCTTTGAATCCACCGCGCCGGCGGATGTGTACAAGCGCTGGTGCGTATTCGGTTTGCTGTCCAGCCACAGCCGTCTGCACGGTTCCTCAAGCTACCGCGTGCCGTGGCTGTTTGACGATGAAGCCAGCGATGTGCTGCGCAAATTCGTCAAACTAAAGCACCGTCTGATGCCTTATCTCTACGCCGCAGCGGTGGAAGCGCACGAGCACGGCACGCCCATGCTGCGTCCCATGATGCTGGAATTCCCGGAGGATCCCGGCTGCGATACGCTCGACCGCCAATACATGCTGGGCGAAAACCTGCTGGTCGCTCCTGTGTTCAGCAAGGCGGGCCATGTGGACTTCTACGCGCCCGATGGCGAATGGACGAACATTCTGGATGAACATACCGTCAAGGGCGGCTGGCGCAAGGAAGTACACGACTTTATGAGCCTGCCGCTGATGGTGCGCGAAGGCAGCATCATCGCCATGGGCGCGCGCGATGACAAGCCGGATTATGACTATGCGGACGGCGTGGAGCTGCACGTATACAAGCTGGGCGAAGGCAAGAGCGCGACCTGCAAGCTGTATGATCTGAAGGGCAAGCTGGAAGCGACCTTTACCGTCACCATCCGCTACGGCGAACCCTGTGTGGAAACGGACAGTCTGAAGCCCTACACTGTAGTAATGCACAAATAAAGCATCTTCCCACCTGCAACCGAACAAATGGAAGGATCCTGCGCAGCTGATCCACTTCAGCCTCGCAGGATCCTTCGTCATTGTTTACCCAAACAGCTTCTTCGCTGTCTGTTCCAGTTCTCTTCTTTCCTTTGTATCATCATACGCGCTTTTTCTGCCGTGAATGGCCTTGAGCACGTCGATACTGAACAGCCCATCCCGGTTGCAGTAGAAGAAAATCTTTTTGACCACGTTCATTTTGAAGCGGGCTTCCGCATTTCCCTCCGGATACAGCTTGACCATCTGCAATCTGTCCGGCGAAAGCGCGGCCATAAAGGAAATATAATGGCTCTTGGTCATGGGATGCTCAATGCGCACAAAATACTCATCCTCTACGCCTTCGATGAAAATCATGTGGTGTTCATCCGTTTCCTCTGCCTGCTGGGGCGTGAGCGGCACGCCGTGACAATGGATGACAGCTTCGCCCATGGCATGAATGGCATTTCCGCACACGGGACACACATAGAACTTGGAACGCAGCATATTGGCAGATACGTTCACATTGCTGACCGTTTTGCCCGAAAGCAGTTCCGCAACGGATACATCCAGCGCCCCCGCCAGCCCTTCCAGCAGCGAAAGATCCGGATACCCCTTTCCGTTTTCCCACTTGGATACCGTTTTATCGCTCACATACAGCTTTTCCGCCAGTTCTGCCTGCGTCAGCTGTTTTTTCTCGCGCAATTCACGAATGATCGCGCCGGTTACATACTGATTCATTTTCCCGCCTCCTTGCGTTACTATCATAACGCATTAACTGCATTTTGACTACCTACGAAAAGTAGAGAGCCTAAGTCAAAAGCTTGCAAAACCGTAATCCGCGTGTTATAATATCCCCTGCTATGACGAAGAACGCCCCCGCAAAAGGCGATTGTTTCAGAGAGGAAGGCATTTGCTGCAAGCCATCCACAAAAGCCGCGGGTCATTCGCTTCCGAGCTTTTCCCTTGAACCTTTCAGTAGAGGGAAACGGTTCAGCCCCGTTACCGGCCCAGAGCGCATCGGCAGCATTCTGCCCGTGCGGAATTTGGGTGGTACCGCGAAGTATTCCTTCGTCCCATTTGGGGACGAAGGTTTTTCTTTTGTCATTCATACACACATTGAGGAGGAACTTATCATGGCTGTTGTGGATACCCTGCGCGAGATCCGCGAGCGTGTGGAAAGCGAACTGGCGGGCATTTCTGCCTCTGCCGAGCTGGACGCGCTGCGCGTGAAGGTACTGGGTAAGAAGGGTGAGCTGACCGCTCTGCTCAAGGGCATGGGTCAGCTGGCGCCCGAAGAGCGTCCCGTGGTGGGCGCACAGATCAACGAGGTTCGCCAGTGGCTGACCGAAAAGATGGATGAAGCTCAGAGCCGCATTCAGGCTGCCGAGCGCGAAGCCGCCATCAAGGCCGAAACCATTGACGTGACTGAGCCCCGGGCGCTTCCCAAGGTTGGCAGCGCACACCCCATCACCCTGGTGATGGACGAGCTGATCGAGTGCTTCACCGGCATGGGCTTTGACGTAATGGAAGGCCCCGAAGTAGAGCTCGACCACTACAATTTTGAACTCATGAACCTGCCCAAGAACCATCCCGCCCGCGATGCGCAGGATACGTTCTATATGGATGACAACATCGTGCTGCGCACCCATACCAGCCCCATGCAGGCGCGCGCCATGCTCACCCGTCCCCTGCCCATCCGCATCATCTGCCCCGGCCGCGTATACCGCGCCGACGAAGTGGACGCCACCCACAGCCCCGTCTTCCACCAGATGGAAGGTCTGGTCATTGACGAACACGTCAAGATGAGCGACCTGCGCGGCACGCTGGAAGCGTTTGCCAAGAAGCTCTACGGCGAAGGCACCACCACCCGCTTCCGTCCCAGCTTCTTCCCCTTCACCGAGCCCAGCGCCGAGGTGGATATGACCTGTGTGGCCTGCCACGGCAAGGGCTGCTCCATCTGCAAGGGCACCGGCTGGATCGAAGTGCTCGGCTCCGGCATGGTGCATCCTCACGTCCTTGAGATGTGCGGCATCGACTCCACCAAGTATTCCGGCTTTGCCTTCGGCATCGGTCTGGAACGCATCGCCATGCAGCGCTACGGCATCCGCGACATGCGTCTCCTCTACGAAGGCGACGCCCGTCTGTTCAGCCAGCTGCGCTAACGAGGCCAAGGGCGCTGCCCTTGGATCCCGCCTAAGGGCTTCGTCCTTAGGAATCCCGTGGTCTGAC